>NZ_JBZEGV010000004.1:0-327658 GCF_058312955.1 Mesorhizobium sp. LEGMi-168a | reverse complement strand
CCCACAACCATGCCTGCGGCTGCACCAAATGCTGGAAGCCGGACGGCGCGATCTTCTCGGTGGTTGCCGTTGCCGGCACCGGCGACGTCACCGTCACCGAGAATGGCGACAAGCTGAAGGTGGTCGACCCGGCAGCGCTGATCCAGCGCCATGCCTGCACCGGCTGCGGCGTGCACATGTACGGCCCGGTCGAGCGCGACCATCCCTTCAAGGGCCTGTCCTTCATCCATCCGGAGCGCTTCGAGGAGGATGGCTGGTCGCCGCCGGGCTTCGCCGCCTTCGTGTCGTCGATCATCGAATCCGGCGTCGACCCGAGCCGCATGGACGGCATCCGCGGCCAGTTGAAGTCGATCGGGCTCGAACCCTATGACTGCCTCAACCCCGGCCTGATGGACTACATCGCCACCTGGACGGCGAAGAAGTCGGGCGCCTTGGCGGCATAGTCCGTATTGCCGCGTCGGGGGCCGTGGCAGTCGCGCCATCAGTCTGGCTTGAAGCGGTCGCACCAGGGCTTGCTATGGCTGCAGTCTGCCGGGCCGCCCGCGGCCGAGCGAGCCGTCGGTGCGGGCCTGCAGATAGGCATAGATCTCGTCCACATAGGGTGCGAAGTTGGGATCGCCGGCGAACCCCTTCATCACCGAGCCGCCGTCGGCACGGCCGTTGAGCACGGCGCGCCGGAAGGCTTCGATGTCGGGCAGTCGGCTGACCAGGGACGGCGCGAAGGTCGACCCCACGCCGTCAGGGCCGTGGCAGCGGTCGCAGCCCGCATGGTAACGCCTGAAACCGTCATAGGTCCGCGCATCGACCTTGCCGTCCACGACCCTGTAGAACTTTCCGGCGGCATCCGGTCCCGCCGCGCCCGCGCCGGTCGCGAAGCTCAGGACAGCGGAAGCCAGGACAACCGCCTGCAGCAGGCTACCCATCTGTCGTCCAATAGCGGCGGCGATCCATTCGCCGGATTGACATGCCGAAACCTTCCCAACTTCGTCACCCATGGGCGAAACAGGAGCGAAGCCCCATCGTGGAGACCGTGGGTCCAAGCCGTAACCTCCGCCTGAGAGCGTGGCAGAACAGAACTCTACACCACCGTCACAACGCTCTGAAGTCATGGCGTGGATCCCGGGCTGCGCTGCGTCGCTCCGCTCCTGGCTTCACCCCCGGACAACGGAATGAGCGCCCCCGCACGTGCCGACCAGCCCGATTCAGGGCGCGGTGGCAGACGTCTTGACCGGCTCCGCGTTATCCAGCGTCAGGTCGTTCTCTACGGCGGCGGCCGGAACGAAGTTCGGGTCGCTGACGAGCAGTGCCTTGCCGTCGCGCAATATTTCGAAATCGATCGACGGTTGGCCGACGGCCTGCGGCACGGAGATCATCATGCGCTGGCCCGGCGCGAGCGTGGAGACGATGCGGACCGGCTGCTGCTCGGCCCCGGAAGCCATGGTCGCGACGACCCGGTAGCCGTCCTGCTCGATCGTGTAATAGACGGCGCCGCTGAAGCTGCCGAGCTGGATGCTGTGGCCGCTGCCCGGTACCAGTTCCGATGCCGCCGCGCCACCCGTGGCGGTGAGCAGCGCAAATGCAAATGCGCTAAAACGTCTGGTCATCGCTATCTCTCCCTTCGGTTCAGCGAACTCCCGGACAGGTGGCCTGCCGGGATATCAGCTGACTGGAGCCTACGCGCTGCCGTCTTCGCGCACATCGGTACGATCACCCAAATTTCGGCTGTCGCCTTCCTAATTTCGCTGGATCAAAGCATGTCTCCCGAAAGTGGGAACCGGCTTCGAATCTGAAAGATCGCGACGCGCTTCAGGGTGCGGCGGTGGAGAGCAGCCACGGCTCTCCGCGCAGCCTGAGCAGCACTTCCATCCGGTTGGCGGCGTTGAACTTGCCGAGCACCGCGGAAACCTGGTGCTCGACCGTGCGCGGCGATCGCGACAGGGTCCGGGCGACCTCCTTGTTGCTCTTGCCCTCCGCGATCAGCGCAAGCACCTGCTGCTCGTGCTGCGTCAGGCCGAGCGGGTGCTGGCGGGCGGCCGTGTACGGACCCCGGCGCATCTTCGGCAGCCGGCCGGCGATCCCCAGGCGCTGCGCCAGCTTGCGCGCCAGCATCGCGGCAGGACGCGCCTCGATCGCCTCCAGCCTTGTCACGGCGCTCGCCAACGCCATCGCCGCATCGGCGCCCCGCACCTGCATCAGCGCAAGCGCCGCCTCGTATGGAAGGCCCAGGCGCTCCCATTCCTTGGCCGCGGTCAACGGATCGCCGCCAAGTTCGACCGCGCGCCGCCACGGAATGCGTGTCGTCGGCGCCGGCAGTGGCTCCTCCATCCCGCATCGCCGCCACCAGACAGACAGTTCGCCGAGGTCGGAAGGGCGGAAGTTGGCGATGTCCATCGCGGCCAGCGCCGTCAGCTGCTCGTGGCCGGCCGCGCGGTCCCCGGCAAGCCAGGCGGCCTCAGTCAGCGCCATACGGACCGGCACGATGCGTTGCAGCTCGCCAGTCGGCAGTCCCTCCTCCAGCGCCTGCTGCAGCAGGGCAGGGCCGCCTCCTTCGCCCAGCCGCACGCGCACCCTGCCAAGCACGGTGAGCGCCGGCAGGTGCATGACCACCGGCAAGCGTTCCAGTTTCATCACGCCCTGCGCTATGGTCTCGGCGTCGCGAAAGCGGCCCTGTTCCATACGAAGCTGCGCCTGCCGGCCGAGCAGATACTGCGCCGGCGAATCGAGGTCATGCCGGGCGGCGAACACGATGCCTTCGGAGAGCAGCCACTCGGCGAGCGCGAAGTCCTTGGACACCACCGCATATTCGGCATAGTTGGTGTAGGCCCGCGCCGCATGGTCGTGGAACCCGTGCTCGAGCGCGAGCGCCAGGCTTTCCTCCATCCGTTCGCGACCGCCCGGACGGTCGTCGAACAAAAGCGAGGTGCCGACATTGTTCAAGGCATGGACGCGCGTTTCGACCTCGCCCAGCCGGTCGGCCAGGGTGATCGCGCGCAGGCCCCACTCAATCGCCTCGTCGAAGCGGTAGTGCAGCATGTGCAGCTGCGAGCAGGTGCTGTAGGCCATCGCCAGTTCCGGCCCGGGCGGCAGGTTTTCCACCTCGCGCACCGCCTCACCGGCGAAATGCTCCGCCTGCTCGCCCTCGCCGCGGCGCCAGTGCAGCCTGGAAAGGTTGCGCAGGTTGAGGCTGACCTTGTCGGGGCGCCCAAGCTCGCGCCAGAGCTGAATGGCGCGATGCCGCGCTTCGATGATCGTGTCGTAGACCTGCAGCGCCAGTCCGGCTTCGTAGGCCCAGGATTCGTAGAGCTGGGCGGCCTCGGCCCGCGGCGCCTGCGCGATGTATTTAAGGGCAGTCGCCAGATGCGATGCGGCTTCGCGATGCGCCCCCAGCCGCGCGGCCTGCGCCGCGGCCTGCGGCGCAAGTTCGAGAACGCGCGCGCCGTTGTCGGCGGCGGCGGCATGATGCACCCGGCGTGCGAGCTGGGCGCCGGCCTGCGCCGCCGGAAGCCCTGCCATCGCTGCCTCCGCCTTAGCATGAAGCGACCGCTGAAGGCTGGGCGACAGCCGCTCGAGCGTCGCCTGCCTGGCAAGCTCGTGGCGGAAGGTGAGGGCGCCTTGAGCGTCCCGCCGCAGCAATCCGCGAACTACGCAGCGATCCGCGACAGCGTCGGCCTCGGCGCCGAGAAGGGCGCGGATCAGCCACGGCTCCACGCTGCCCGGCTCTATGCTCATCATCTCCAGCACCTCGCGCTCGCCGTCCGTCAGGCGCGACAGACGCGACCACACGGCGTCGCGGATGGAATCGGGAACATGCCCCGGTTCCGCCTCGCTGCTCGCCAGAAGCTCGGAGACGAAAAACGGATTGCCCCCGGTGATCTGGTAAAGATCGGCGCCGGCGCGGCCCGACTGTTCGGCCAGTGCCGTGACCGCCTGAGGCGAAAGCGGCTTCAGCGATATGCGGGTTAGCGATGCCGCCGGCAGGTCGCCTCTCACATGCGTGAGCGGATGGTCGGCGACCAGTTCGTCGCTGCGGGCACTCAGCACCAGCATTGCGCGAAACACGGAAATGCGACGGCCGAGATATCGGATGAGATCGAGCGTCGCATTGTCGGCCCAATGCACGTCCTCGAAAACGAGTGCTGTGGTTTCCAACCGGTGCTGAAGCGCATCGAGGAGCGCTGGAAAGAGCCGCTCGGGCGCGGCCCCCTGGTCGAGCAGCGCTGCGACCTCGGGGTCGAGCGCCCGCGCCATGTCTTGCAGGGGCCCGAGCGGACGGGGCGTGAAAAGCGCCTCGCACCAGCCCCACAGCACCCGACAGCCTTCGCCCGCACGCTCGGTGAATTCCTGCAGCAGCGCAGTCTTGCCTATCCCGGCCTCGCCTTCGAGCAGCACGATGCCGCCCCGACCCTCGGCGGCACTGGCCGCGGTTGCCAGCAAAGTTTTGAGAGGTCCCTCTCGCTCGAGCAGCATTGGCGCAACCGTTTCCAGAACATGTCGCCCAAGAATGCCCCGCGTTTGCCACATGCTTAAAAACAAGACAGTGGAGCGCCTCACAAAAGGCGGTCCGAACGCGACGCGCTTCAAGCCGCGAGTGTACCCCAACTGGGTCTGCTTTCCATTAGAATTGCTTAAAATAAGGCCGAATCCCGGCGGACCCGATCACTTCCGGGTACCGGCGTCATGCGAGTGGCCGACGCCGAAACCGAATGGCCGCGATATGCCTCATCTCGATCGTAGAGATCGGCTGTTTCACTGGCTGAAAGCAGACGTCGCCTGCGAGTGCCTATAAAATTGTATCACGGGCCATTACCGATCCTTAGCCATGGTTGAAACTGCCCGGCGCCGTTAACGCAACGGTTGCTCCGCCTCTGCGATGTTCCCCGCCTGAACAAGCACCAGGGTGGGGCAATCCATGATCGACCATATTCGCTCGCTGCTCGAGCAGCATCCGATGATTCCGCTGAATTTCGGCGCGCTCGCCGATGACGCCAATCTCTACGACGCGGGGCTGACTTCCTTCGCCTCGGTGCAGATGATGCTGGCGCTCGAAGAGGAGTTCGACATCGAATTTCCCGAGACGATGCTGACGCGGCGCACCTTCTCTTCGCTCATCAACATCGCGGACGCCGTTTCGCAGCTGACGCGCAAGGCGGCGTAGCGCCATGAACGTCTTGAGAAAAATCGAGGCCGCTTCGATCGCGGAAGCGCCAGAAGCCGCGACCGAACGCATGCGCCGCGTCGCCGAGATCGCCGCAAGCCATGCCGACCCCGTCGACAAGGAAGGCCGCTTCCCGGCCGAAACGATCGAGGCGCTGAAGCGTGAGCGCCTGCTCGGCGTGGCGATCCCGATCGAGCATGGCGGCGAGGGGCTCGGCACGATGCAGATCGCCGATCTCATCGTCCAGCTCGGCCAGGCCTGCGGCTCGAGCGCGATGATCTATGCCATGCACCAGATCAAGACGTCGAGCTTCGTCACGCATGGCGGCGCCAGCGACTGGCACCGCGCCTATATGCGGCGCATCGCCGACGAGCAGCTGCTGATGGCTTCGGCGACCACGGAGGCCGGCATCGGCGGCAATTTGCGCAATTCGATCTGCGCGGTCGCGGTCGCCGGCGGGCGCTTCGCGCTGACCAAGGAAGCCACCGTCATCTCCTACGGCAACTATGCCGACGCCATCCTCGCCACCGCGCGGCGCGCTCCGGATGCGGCAAGCTCCGATCAGGTGATGGTTGTGATCCCGGCCGATGGCAACCGCACGCTGGACCGTACATCGGTGTGGGATACGCTCGGCATGCGCGGCACCTGCTCCGACGGCTTTCATCTGGTCGCCGCAGGTGATGCGGCGCAGATCTTCCCGAAGCCGTTCTCCGAGATCGCGGCGCAATCGATGCTGGCCAGCTCGCACATCTTCTGGGCGGCGACCTGGTTCGGCGTCGCGGCCGACGCCTTCAACCGGGCGCAGGCCTTCGTCAAGGCGGCGGCGCGCAAGCAGCCCGACGCGATGCCGCCGGGCGCGCTGAGGCTGGCCGAGGCGGCCGCCCTTTTGCAGGAGATGAAAGGGCACCTGGCCGCCGCCATCCGCCGCTTCGAAGCGGCCAAGGGCGACGACGACGCGCTGTCTTCGATCGGCTTCGCCGCCGAGATCAACGCGCTGAAGGTCGCGGCCAGCGAGAAGGCGGGCGCGGTGGTGCGTCTCGCCATGCTGGTCAACGGCATCCTCGGCTACAAGAACGGCACGCCGTTCAGCGTCGGCCGGCATCTGCGCGACGTGACCTCGGCGCCGGTGATGATCTCCAACGACCGCATCCTTTCGAATACCGCGACGCTCATGCTGATGAGCCGCTTCGACACCGGCCTGGGAGGCTGAGATGGACGCCAAGACATTCGATGCCAAGTCGCTGCTCGACAGCCTGTTCGAGAACGGCATCCTGTTCGAGTCCGGCATTGACGGGCTTTACGGCCGTTCGGGCGCATTCGAGGAAGTGATCGAGCGGTTCGAGCGTCTCGTCACCCGGCTCGGCGCGCCGGACAAGGCCACCCGCATTCATTTTCCGCCGGGCATGAGCCGCGCGACGCTGGAGAAGAGCGGCTACATGAAGAGCTTTCCGCAGCTTGCCGGCTGTGTGCACTCGTTCATGGGTGGCGAGCGCGGGCATGTGCAACTGCTCGGCATGATGGCGGATGGCGGGGACTGGACGGAGTTGCAGAAGGCGACGGATGTCGCGCTGACGCCGGCGGCCTGCTATCCGCTCTATCCCACCGTCGCCGCGCGCGGCCCGGTGCCGGCGCAGGGCCTGCTTTTCGAACTCTCCTCGTATTGCTTCCGCCATGAGCCGTCGAAGGACCCGGCGCGCATGCAGCTCTTCCGCATGCGCGAATTCGTCAAGATCGGCACGGCCGAGCAGGTGCGCTCGTTCCGCGAAAGCTGGCTGAAGCGCGGCAAGGCGATGATCGAGTCGCTGGAGCTTCCTTGCGAGGTCGATCTCGCCAACGATCCGTTCTTCGGCCGCGGCGGCAAGATGATGGCCAACAATCAGCGCGACCAGGGTTTGAAATTCGAGCTGCTGATCCCGGTAACCAGCATCGAGAAGCCGACCGCCTGTCTGAGCTTCAATTATCACCAGGACCATTTTGGCCAGACCTGGGGCCTGAAATTCGCCGATGGGGGGTCCTGTCATTCGGCCTGCGTCGGCTTCGGGCTGGAACGCGTGGCGCTGGCGTTGTTCCGCCATCACGGGCCGGACGTCGAGGCCTGGCCGGCGGCGGTCCGCGACGTGCTGTGGGGCGTCTGACATGCGCAGCGCCATTGCCGGCATCGATCCGGCCAGCTACCGGCCGCACCAGCTGCACGATCCGGAACGGCGCTGGCCGCAGACCAACTGCTATGTCGATCTCCTGATCGAGGTTCTGCACGCGACGGGCCACGATCCGGTCGCGGCGCTCGGCTTCACCGTGGCGCAGGATTTCGAGGGTGATCAGTTCACCTTCTTCAAGTTCCCGACCGCCGACCTGCAGAGGCTGGCCGGGCTGGACATCCAGGAACTGGCGGTCTTCGACCGGCTGGAGACGCATGTGCTGGCCCAGGTCGAACTCGGCCGGTTGCCGCTCGTCGAGGTCGATGCCTTCTACCTGCCCGACACCAAGGGCATCACCTATCGCAGCGGCCATTCCAAGACCACGGTCGGCATCAATGCGCTCGATCCCGAGCGGCGGCGGATGCGCTACTTCCACAACGACGGCTACTTCGCCCTCGAGGGCGAAGACTATGATGGCATTTTCGGTCAATGGAACGATGTGCCGGCCGGCGGCCTGCCGCTGTTTCCTTACGCGGAGTTCGTGAAGTTCGACGTCACGCGGCCGGCCCGTGACGCGGTCGGGACCGCGGCGGCGCTGCTCGCGCATCACCTCAAGCGGCGGCCGAAGCGCAATCCGCTCGGCGCCTATGCGGCGGCGTTCGGCCGTCACGCCGAAACGCTGGCGAGCCGCACGCCGGACTATTTCCACACCTATGCCTTCAACACGCTGCGACAGGTCGGCGCGAATTTCGAACTCCTGGGCAGTCATCTCGAATGGCTGGGGCAGCATGGCGAAACCTGCCTGGCCGAGGCGGCGCAAGCCGCCGGCGACATTGCCGACGGCGCCAAGGTCATGCAGTTCAAGCTCGCCCGCGCGATGGCGCGGCAGCGGTTCGAGGGGCTGGCCGAGGCAATCACGCCAATGGCGCAGGCCTACGAAACGATGATGGACGTGCTGGACGCCCGCGTGGCGGGTGTCGCCTCCAAGGCGGCGTAGGGCCGGTCGGGCGCATTTGGGCAGGGGTGTGTGAATGGACGCCACGGTGTCGACCGCCGACGCTGTCGAATTGCTGGACCGGGGCTGGCGGATGGCTGTCTCGGCGGCCGGCGCCTGGGCTTCGCCTGGTGATATCGACGCTAACGCCGAATGGCTGGACGCTGCCTGCCCCGGCACGGCGGCGGGCACTCTGGAAGCGCATGGCCGCTGGAACCGCGCGCAGCCGACCCCGCTGCACGACCGCGATGTCTGGTACAGCCGCAGGCTCGACATGACCGGCCCGGTGCGGCTGGTGTTCGACGGTCTGGCGACCATCGCCGAGGTCTGGCTTGGCGACCGGCTGCTGTTCACTTCGACCTCGATGTTCGAGCGCCATGAGGCTGCGGTAACGCTTTCAGGCGGCGAACAGCTTGGCATCGCCCTGCGCAGCCTCGACCGCTATCTGGAAACGGCGACGGGTCCGCGCGCCCGCTGGCGTCCGCGCATGATTGACGACCTGCGGCTGCGGCTGGTGCGCACGACACTGATCGGCCACATGCCGGGCTGGTGTCCGAACTTCGACGTCGTCGGGCCGTGGCGTCCCGTCAAGCTGATCCGCGAGAATGGCGGGCAGCGCATCCTCGATGCCGACATGCGCGCCAAGCTCGACGGCACCACCGGGCACCTTGCCGTTGCGATCACCCTTGCTGAACCCTTCGACGATGCGCAAACGGCGCATGTCAGCTGCGCCGGAGCGCGCGCGCGCCTCAAGGTCGAGACGTCGACCCGGTTGACGGCGGAGCTTGACATTGCCGATGTCGCCCCGTGGTGGCCGAACAGTCATGGCGAGCCGGCGCTGCACGAGGTGACGGCGACGCTCGGGGCGGTGCGCAGCCGGCTGGGCCGGGTCGGTTTCCGGCGCATCGAGATCGATCGCGGCGCCGACGGGCGCGATTTCCGTCTGGTCGTCAACGGTGTGCCTGTCTTCTGCCGCGGCGCGGTCTGGACGCCGTCCGATCCTGTGCGGTTGCCATGCGAGCGGCACGAAATCGAGCCCGACCTCGACCTCGTGCGCCAGGCCGGCGTCAACATGCTGCGGGTCGGCGGCACGTTCATCTACGAGGGCGATGCCTTCCATGAGTTGTGCGACGAGATGGGCATCCTCGTCTGGCAGGATCTGATGCTCGCCAATTTCGATTATCCGGCGAAGGACGAGACCTGGCGGACGGCGCTGTCGCACGAGGTGGAAAACCTGCTGAAGCGGCTTCGGCATTCACCCTCGCTTGCGGTGCTGTGCGGCGGCAGCGAGGTGGCGCAGCAGGCGGCAATGCTCGGCATGCCGGCGGCGATGGATCCGACGCCCTGGTTCGACGCGGTCGTGCGTCCGGCCGCGCAGGCGATCCTGCCCGATCTCTCGCTGGTGCCCTCGTCGCCTTCCGGCGGCAGCCTGCCCTTCGCCGCGGATGGCGGCCCGACGCACTACTATGGTGTCGGCGCCTATTGCCGGCCGATCGAGGACGCGCGCCGCGCCGAGGTGCGTTTCGCCAGCGAGTGCCTCGCCTTCGCCAACGTACCGGAACAGGCGACGCTGGATAGGCATCTGCCCGTTCCCCCCGGGCACGATCCGCGCTGGAAGGCCGGCGTGCCGCGCGATGCGGGCGCGTCGTGGGATTTCGAGGACGTGCGCGAGCACTATCTGGAGACGCTGTTCGGCGTCGACGCGCGCCGGCTGCGCATGGAGGATCCGGCGCGCTATCTCGACCTCTCGCGCGCCGTCACCGCCGAGGTGGTTGAACGCACAATCGACGAATGGCGCAGACCAACCTCGCCGACGGCAGGTGCGCTGCTGTTCTTCTGGAAGGATCTGCGCCCGGGCGCCGGCTGGGGCGTCGTCGATTCCACTGGACGGCCGAAATCGGTCTGGCATGCACTCAGGCGCGCTTTTGCGCCGCTCAGGCTGACGCTGAGCGACGAAGGCGTCAACGGGCTCGGTATCCATCTTGTCAATGACGGGGCAAAGGCCGTCGAGGCGACGCTGTCGCTTGCCTGCCTGCGCGATGGCGTCACGCCGGTGGTGACGGCGCGCCAGCCGGTCACTGTGCAGGCGCGCGGGGCGCGGTCTTTGTCGGCGTTCTCGCTGCTCGGCGCCTTTTTCGACCTGTCCTATGCCTATCGCTTCGGTCCGGCCGGTCACGAGGTGACGGTGGCGAGGCTCGAAGGCGGCGACGGCGAAATCCTGGCGGAAGCCTTCCATGTGCTTCCGGGCGTCATGACCGCGCGGCGCGATGTCGGCCTGTCGGCGCGGCTGCTGCGCGCAGAAGACGGCTGGCGCCTGCGGCTCGCCTGCAAGCGCGCCGCTTATCACGTCGCCATCAAGGGCGAACTGTTCTCCCCGCGCGAGAACGGCTTCCACCTGATGCCGGGTGCGGAGAAGGAAATTTGTCTGGACGGGCCGGCCTCGGCCATGCCGACCGGCGCCGCGACGGCGCTGAATGCCGACCGCGACATAGCCTACGATGCGCCACAAGCCGACAATGCAGAAATCGGGGCAGGGATCAGACGAGCGTTCGAGCCCGCCAGGAGCATGGCATGAAGGGAATCGTCTTCGCCGACACGATCGGCTGGCTCAATGAGGGCAAGGGCACCGTGGGGCGCAACCGTGGCGTCGTCATCGCCGGGGCGCATGGGCATGAGGACCTGTGCAGCCGGCGCTTCCTGAAACTGCTCGCAGACAAGGTGGTCGAAAGCGGTCTGCCGGCGCTGCAGTTCGACTATCCCGGCTGCGGCAACGCCGCCGGCGATCATTCAACGCCCGATCAGGTGCACGCGTGGACGGCGAGCATCGGCGCCGCGATCGACCGGCTGAAGCGGGATTGCGGCGTGGCCGACGTCATTCTGGTCGGCTTCCGGCTGGGCGCGCTGCTGGCGCCGCTGGCGGCGGCCGGACGAAACGACGTGGCCGGTCTCGTGCTGCTGGCGCCGCCTTCCTCAGGCAAGGCCTATGTTCGCGAGATCACCGCCATGTCGCGCATGATCGACGCGCGGCTGGTCAGCGGTTCGGCGGGCGAGAGGCCTTTCACCGAGGGGCGCGAGGCGGCCGGCTTTCGGATTTCGCATGAGACGCTGGCCGATCTTGCGGCGCTCGACTGGCGGCAGGCCGCGGCAAACCTTCCATCCCTGCCGACGCTGGTGCTTACCAACGGCAAGCCGTTCGCCGCTGACGAAATTCGTGGCCAAGGGTCGGACATTGGGGATGTCACCACGGCCGAGTTCGAGGGCTATGCTCTGTTGATGTGCGACCCGACCGCCAACCGGATTCCGGCCGCCGCTCTCGATCGTTGCGCCGCCTGGATGGCCGGCCATATTGGCGAGGCGGTCACGGGAAAGGCCAGGCCGCGCGACGCGGCGGAGGTCCTGGTCGGTCCGCACTATATGGAAGAGCCGGTCCTGATCGGACCGGAGCCCGAGATTTGCGGCGTGTTTTGTCGGCCGCGCCGCCGCCCGGCTGTGGCCGAGCCGGTGATCTTCCTCAATGCGGGCGGCGTGCCGCATGTCGGCTGGGCGCGCGGCACGGTGGAAGCGGCGCGAGAACTCGCGGCGGAAGGCCAGGCTTCGCTGCGTATCGATCTGCCCGGACTTGGCCTCAGCGGTCAGACCGAACCAGGGCGCCTGTTTCTCTACGATGAGCGTACGCGCCATGATGTCAGCCGTGCGATCGACTGGATGGAACGGGCGGGCTATTCTTCTGTCGGCCTGGTCGGCGTCTGCGCCGGCGCTTTCCAGGCTTTTCACGCCGCGCGGGCCGACGGGCGGATACGCGCGCTGACCATGATCAACCCACTCTGCTTCGCCTGGAACAGTTCCTACGCGCTGGAGATGGCGGTCTGGAAGAGTTACGAGACTTCCAAAGCAGTGTCGGGGCGGAACGGCGACGCTATGGAGGAGAGCCGCGACCCGGACGCCCCGACATGGCGCGGGATCGCTTCGCGCCACGCCCGGCTGATCGTCCGGCGCGGGCTGGAGGCGATCAAGTCCACGCTGTCGATGCTGCATCCGGCCGCGCTGGCGGGACAGCGGCGGGTGGAACGCTGGATGCGCGACCTCTGCGGCCGGGGCGTGCGGGTTCTCCTGGTGACCTCGGAAGGCGACTTGAGCCTGAAGGAGATCGCCCGCCATTTCGGCCCGGAGGAAGAGCGGCTCGACAGCATTCGTGGCGTGACCAGGGTGTCGCTGCCAAACGCCGACCACACGCTCACACCCCATCACGCACGGCGCGCCATGATCGCCCGCCTGATCGATCACGGCGGCGTCAGGCGCGACGGCCACGTTCGTTCCGACAACCTGCTCGCGACGACAAGCCCTTCCTTCGTGACGCCCTAAAGCGGGTCGGGCCGATCGCGGCGGCGAGCCAAATTAGTTCACGGCGCCTTTCGCTGCATTTGGATGGCGGTTGGTCGTCAGCTCGGCCCTTAGCCTGATCCTGACGTTCATTCCTCTATTGCTACGGCAGGTCGGCCGCGTTTGACACATCCGATCAATCTGGCCGATGGATAGCCGCTTGCGACGATTCTCTCGGCCAGGGCGCTGGCGCTGCCGGGCTCGCAGGCAATCAGCAACCCACCTGAGGTCTGTGGGTCGGTGAGAAGATCGCGCCGCCACTGCGGCATGCCTTCATTGAGCCGCACCGCATCGCCGTAACTTGCCCAATTGCGCCGTGACGCGCCGGTGACGAAGCTTTGTTCTGCAAGCGACGAGGCCTGCGCAAAGACCGGAATGTCGCGGTCGCGGATCACGAGTTCGCAGGCTGAGCCGCGCGCCATCTCAAGGGCGTGTCCGAGCAGGCCAAAGCCGGTCACATCGGTGATCGCATGCACGCTTGCGTCCTTGGCGAGTTCCGCTCCGATCCGATTGAGAAGGGTCGTCGAAGCGATCATCTCGTCATAGCCGTCAGGCGACAATGCCTGCTTTTTGATGGCCGCCGAATAGATCCCGACGCCGAGCCCCTTGGTCAGGATCAGCGCATCTCCCGGCCTGGCCCCCGAATTGCGCCGGATGTCCGCCGGCCGGCAGATGCCGGTCACGGCAAGCCCGTAGATCGGCTCCGGTGAGTCGATCGAATGGCCGCCCGCGACCGGTATCCCGGCTGACGCGCAGATATCGCGGCCGCCTTTCAGGATTTCCCGCACGGTGTGCGTCGGCAATATCCCGATCGGCATTCCGACGATGGCCAAGGCCATGATCGGCCGGCCGCCCATCGCATAGACGTCGGAGAGCGCGTTGGCCGCGGCGATCCGGCCGAAATCGTATGGATCATCCACCATCGGCATGAAGAAATCGGTGGTCGCAATCACGCAGGTCGTGTCGTCGATCTGCCAGACGGCGGCATCGTCCCCGGTTTCGGTGCCGACAAGGAGCTGCCTGAAGGGGCTTGGTTCCGCCTGCCCGGCAAGAAGCTGCTGAAGGACGGAGGGCGCCAGCTTGCAGCCGCAGCCGCCGCCGTGAGCAAGGCTGGTCAGGCGCGGAGGTGCTTCGGTGATATCGCCCCGCCACGCGGGAGCCGTTTCCAACACCACGCCTCACTGTAGGGTCACGTTCCGAAAAACGTCAATCGCATTTTCCCTGCGCGAAACATTTGCCTGATCTGATCTGCGCTCTAAGTGTTTGACATTACGCCAATTCGGCTCAAAATGACGTGCGTATCCCTTGGTTCTGGATGCCCCCATGGGCATGGAATTCGGGAGGAACTCCAGATGAATGTTGAACTCTCACGGCGCGCGTTCCTGCAGTCGGCAGGCGCGGGGCTCGCCGGCACGACTTTGGGAGCTTTCGGCTTCGCCGACGTCGAGGCCGCGCATGCGGCGGCGATACGGCCTTTCAAGCTCGCGACCACGGTCGAGACGCGCAACACCTGCCCGTACTGCTCGGTGGCCTGCGGCATCATCATGTATTCGAAAGGCGACCTCAGGAAGGGCGAAAAGGCCGATATCACCCATATCGAGGGCGATACCGACCATCCGACCAATCGCGGCACCTTATGCCCCAAGGGATCGGCTCTGCTCGGCTTCGTAAAATCTCCGACCCGGCTGCAGCATCCAATGATCCGCAAGCCCGGGTCCGACAAGTTCGAGCCGATAGGCTGGGAGGAGGCGCTGGATCGCATCGCCCGCCTGATGAAGGACGATCGCGACAAGAATTTCGTCGCCAGGAACAACGACGGCGTGACGGTCAACCGGTGGATTACCACGGGCTTTCTCGCCGCCTCGGCTTCGACCAATGAAACCGCGTTCGCGACCTACAAGGTGGTCCGCAGCGCAGGCATGCTGGTGTTCGACAACCAGGCACGTGTCTGACACGGCCCGACGGTGGCGAGTCTCGCCCCAACATTCGGCCGCGGCGCAATGACCAATTCCTGGACCGACATCAGGAACACGGATCTTGTTGTGATCATGGGCGGCAATGCCGCCGAAGCACATCCGTGCGGCTTCAAGTGGGTTACGGAAGCCAAGGCCAACCGCGGCGCCAAGCTCATCGTCATCGATCCGCGCTTCACCCGCTCAGCCTCGGTGTCAGACGTCTATGCGCCGATCCGCCAGGGAACGGACATCGCCTTCCTGCTCGGGCTCATCAACTACTGTATCCAGAATGACAAGGTGCAATGGGACTATGTGAAGGCGTTCACCAACGCGGCCTATGTCGTCAAGCAGGGCTTCACTTACAAGGACGGCCTGTTCTCCGGCTATGACGAGGCGAAGCGAGACTACGACAAGTCCACCTGGGATTACGATATCGGGCCCGACGGCTTCGCCGTTGTCGACGAAACCCTGGCCAATCCCCGTTGCGTCTGGAACCTGCTCAAGAACCACGTCGCGGTCTATACGCCGGAGATGGTCGAACGCATCTGCGGCACGCCGGCGGGGAAATTCCTGCAGGTGGCCAAGATGGTTGCCGAAACGTCCGCGCCGAACAAGGCGATGACGTCGATGTATGCGCTCGGCTGGACCCAGCACTCGAAGGGCTCGCAGAACATTCGCGCCATGGCCATGCTGCAGCTCGTGCTCGGCAATATCGGCATTCGCGGCGGCGGCATGAATGCATTGCGCGGTCATTCGAACATCCAGGGGCTGACCGACCTCGGGCTGATGTCGAACCTGCTGCCCGGCTATCTCACGCTGCCGACACAGAAGGAGCCGGACCTCGCCACCTACATGTCGACGCGTGGCTTCAAGCCGCTGCGGCCGAACCAGATGAGCTACTGGCAGAACTACAAGAAGTTCTTCGTCAGCTTCCAGAAGTCGATGTGGGGCGATGCGGCGACGCTGGAGAACGACTTCGCCTATGACTACCTGCCGAAGCTCGACCTGCCGGGCTACGATCTGCTGCGTGCCTTCGAGCTGATGCACCAAGGCAAGATGAACGGCTATTTCTGCCAGGGCTTCAACCCGCTGCAGGCAGCTCCGAACAAGAAGAAGGTGATCGAGTCGCTCTCGAAGCTGAAATTCCTTGTGATCATGGATCCGTTGGACACGGAGACTGGGCGGTTCTGGGAGAACCATGGGCCGTACAACGATGTCGATCCGTCGCAGATTCAGACGGAAGTCTACCAACTGCCCTCAACCTGCTTCGCCGAGGATGACGGTTCGCTGGTCAATTCGGGGCGCTGGCTGCAGTGGCATTGGGCCGGCGGCACGCCCCCCGGGGAGGCCAAGCGCGACACGTGGATCATGGCGCAGCTCCATCTTCGCCTGAAGGAACTCTACACCAAGGAAGGTGGCGCCTTCGCCGATCCGATCGTCAAGCTCGCCTGGCCTTATGCCGATCCGGGCGATCCGAAGGCCGAGGAACTTGCCCAGGAGATCAATGGCAGGGCGCTCGCCAGGGTGACCGACACCGCGGACCCGACGAAGGTGCTGGCCGAGCCCGGCAAGCTGCTGCCGGCCTTTGCGGCGCTGCGCGACGACGGCTCGACCGCCTGCGGCTGCTGGATCTATTCCGGCTGCTTCAACGAGAACGGCAACAACATGGCCCGGCGGGACACGAGCGACCCCGACGACGCCGGCTTCTATTCGAAATGGGCGTTCTCGTGGCCCGCCAACCGCCGCATCCTCTACAACAGGGCCTCCGCGGATCTCACTGGAAAACCCTGGGACCCGAGCCGCAAAGTGATCGAATGGGACGGCGCCAAGTGGTCTGGCTACGACGTGCCCGACATTGTGCCTACCGCCAAGCCCGATCAGGTCGGCCCGTTCATCATGAACCCGGAAGGCGTCTCGCGTCTCTTTACTCGGGGGATGATGCGCGACGGACCATTCCCGGCGCACTATGAGCCGTTCGAGTCGCCGATCGTCAATCCGGTGGCGCCCAAGGTCCGCGGCAATCCAGCCGCGCGGGTGTTCCAGGGCGACATGGCCCAGTTCGCCGAAGCGGCCTCGCCGGAGTTCCCCTATGCGGCGACCTCCTACCGCTTGACCGAGCATTTCCACTTCTGGACCAAGCACGTCATCGTCAACGCGGTGATCCAGCCGGAGTTCTTCGTGGAGATTTCGGAACAGCTCGCGGCCGAGAAGGGCATCACCAAGGGCGGATACGTGCGCGTCTGGTCGAAGCGCGGCTCGGTCGTGGCGAAGGCCATGGTGACCAAGCGGATCAGGCCGCTCACCTGCGACGGCAAGACCATTCACATCGTCGGCATACCGCTGCACTGGGGTTTCACCGGAGCGGCAAAGAAAGGCTTCGGTCCGAACATGCTGACGCCTTTTGTCGGCGACGCCAATATCGAAACGCCGGAGTACAAGGCGTTCCTGGTCAATATCGAGCCCGCTCCAGGGCCGGTGGCATAGGAGGATCAAACGATGTTTCCTCCCCTTCCCAATCCTTCGACAACGGACACGGCCCCGCGTTTTTCCGAGAAGGACCTCATCCGCCGCTCGGCATCGACCGTGCCTGCCCCTGAGAAGCAACTGACGGAAGTCGCCAAGCTTATCGATGTCTCGAAATGCATCGGCTGCAAGGCCTGCCAGACGGCCTGCATCGAGTGGAACGACACGCATCCGGAGGTCGGCGTCTTCGCCGGCGCCTTCGAGAATCCGCCCGACCTGACGCCGGACATGTTCACGCTGATGCGCTACAGCGAATGGGACAATCCCGAGACCAACGAGCTCGAATGGCTGATCCGCAAGGACGGCTGCATGCATTGCGCCGATCCCGGCTGCCTCAAGGCCTGCCCGGCGCCGGGAGCGATCGTGCAGTACTCGAACGGCATCGTCGATTTCGTCCACGAGAACTGCATCGGCTGTGGCTACTGCATCAAGGGCTGCCCGTTCAACATCCCGCGCATCTCCAAGGTCGACCACACGGCCTACAAATGCACGCTCTGCTCCGACCGCGTGGCGGTCGGTCAGGGTCCGGCTTGCGCCAAGGCCTGCCCGACCCAGGCGATCGTCTTCGGCACCAAGGACGAGATGAAGGGTTGGGCCGCCAAGCGGGTGGAGGACTTGAAGTCGCGTGGCTTCACCAATGCCGGCCTCTATGACCCGCCGGGCGTCGGCGGGACACATGTGATGTATGTGCTGCATCATGCCGACAAGCCGGAGATTTACAGCGGCCTGCCCAAGGACCCGAAGATCAGTCCGTTGGTGGAGGCATGGAAAGGTGTGACCAAATATGCGGGCCTCACGGTGTTGGGCGTGGCGGCCGGCGTCGGCTTGCTCCACCACTTGATCATGGGACCGAACAGGGTAACCGAGGCGGATGAGGAGCACGCCGAAGAGTTGACGAAAGGCGACAGCCATGGCCGCCGATGACCTCAAGCCGAACGAACAGGTCCATCCCGGCAAGCCGGTGATCGTAGACCGCTACACGGTGGGGGCGCGGATCAACCACTGGATCACGGCGGCGAGCCTGGTCCTGCTCGCCCTGTCGGGCCTTGCGATGTTCCACCCGAGCCTGTTCTTCCTGTCCGGCCTTTTCGGCGGGGGACAGTTCACGCGCTTCATCCACCCCTGGATCGGCGTCGTGCTCTTCTTCAGCTTCCTTGGACTTTTCCTTCGGTTCTGGAAGGCCAATCTGTGGAGACGCGACGACGGGACGTGGCTCGGCCGTTTCGGCGACGTGCTGACCAACCACGAGGACAAAGTTCCCGAAGTCGGCAAGTACAATGCCGGCCAAAAACTCGTCTTCTGGTCTATGTCGGTGCTGATTGTGATCCTCATCTCCAGCGGGTTGGTGGCATGGGATCAATATTTCTTCCAGTATACGACAATCGATCAGAAGCGCGTGGCTATACTTGTCCACTCCATAGCGGCGGTGGCGATCATCGGCGTCTGGATCGTCCATTTCTACTCGGCCATCTGGGTGCGCGGCACCATTCCCGCCATGACGCGTGGGCGGGTGACCGGTGGTTGGGCCTGGCGGCATCACCGCAAATGGCTGCGGGAGCTCGTCACCAAATCGCGCAAGGAAACAGGATCATCAGGATCGAAGCCCGCCGAATAGAGCGGGCGCTGGTCGGATGACTTCCCCGCCCTAGTTTGATGTTTGCGCATGATTTTTGTGCCGGTCAGGCAACCACGTGGCCCGTGCGGTTCGTGAGGTTCGAATGCCAAGACAAATCATTCCGGCCGGTTCCGACCCCACCGCCATCGGCGAGGTCACCGCCCCTCCCTTTGCCCGCCTTCCAGAGCCTGCAAGTCTGTTCTCTCGCCGCGCGCGGCGGTGGAACGCACTGGCTGCAGGCCATGAGCTGGGTCCCTATCTTCGCTTTCTTGCCGCTCTGGCCAATGTGCAGCACCGCATTCAGGAGGGCCTGCCGGAGCCAGAGATGCCTGATGCCGCAGCGCGCGAGCGCGCCCGGAGTTTTGGAATGCCGCCGCTCGACCGCAGCAAACTCGCGCTCGACACGGCCGCCGAGACGCTCGACCGCCTGGTCGCCGCGGCGTCGGAGGTCGAGAAGCCGGGCGCCGCGGCCGGTGCGCTGGACCGTTTGAGGCAGGCCGCTCCGGCGAAGCGCGCCGGCATGATGCGCAATGTGCTCGCCGGTGCGATCCCGATGGAGGCGCTCGCCGAGCACGTCTATGCCGCCGCTGCGCTGCAGGTTCACTTCGCCCGTCTCGCCGCCCGCCTAGACGCTCCGGCGCTGGTGCCGGTAGGCGATGGCGCGTGCCCCGCCTGCGGATCCCCGCCGGCATCCTCGATCATCGTCGGCTGGCAGGGAGCTCATGGGGCGCGCTTCTGCGCATGCTCGCTATGCGGCACGCTGTGGAACTATGTGCGCATCAAATGCACGTTGTGCGGCTCGACCAAGGGTATCGGCTACCAGGAGATCGAGGACGGGCCGGGCACGGTGAAGGCCGAGACCTGCGATTCCTGCGGCCGGTATGTGAAGGTCCTGCATCAGCACAAGGATCCCGGTCTCGACCCGATCGCCGACGACGTGGCAACGCTTGGCCTCGACATGCTCGTGCGCGAAACCGGCTATCGCCGCGGATCGTTCAACCCGTTCCTGATCGGCTATTGAGGGTGCGATGTCCGGTCTGCCCGCAACTCGCCTGCGCGATCTCCCGTCAGTCGATCGGGTGCTGAGGACGCCGCTCGCGGCTGCGGCGGTCGAGCGCTTCGGGCAGCAGTCAACGACGCGCGCCATCCGCGATGTGCTCGAAGAAGCGCGGGCAGCGTGCCGCACCGGGGCCGCAGTGCCTGATCCGTGCGACCTCGCCGCCGACGCACTTGTCCGGCTCAAGACCGCCGAGCACCCGTCGTTGCGCCCCGTTTTCAACCTGACCGGCACTGTGCTGCACACCAATCTCGGCCGCGCGCTGATTGCGGCCGAAGCTGCCGAGGCGATGCGCGTCGCTACCCGCGAAGCCGTGGCGCTCGAGTTCGACGTCGGGACGGGCAGACGCGGCGAACGTGACGATCATCTGCGCATGCTCATATGCGAGCTCACCGGGGCTGAGGACGCGACCGTCGTCAACAACAACGCAGCCGCGGTCCTGCTCGTCCTCAACACGCTCTCGCTTGGCCGCGAGGCCGTCGTGTCGCGCGGCGAGCTGATCGAGATCGGCGGCGCGTTCCGCATGCCGGACATCATGGTCCGCGCGGGCGCGAAGCTCGTTGAGGTCGGGACCACCAACCGCACGCATCCCAGGGACTATCTGTCGGCCATCGGTCCGGCGACCGGGCTGGTGTTCAAGGTGCATACGTCCAACTATCGGATCGAGGGGTTCACGGCGGAGGTCCCGGCGCGCGAGCTTTCGGCAATCGCCAGGGAGCGCGGCGTGCCTCTCGTCCACGACCTCGGCTCGGGCACGCTCATCGACCTCACCCAATATGGCCTCAGGCACGAGCCGACCGTAGGCGAGGCGATTGCGGACGGCGCCGATCTCGTCACCTTCTCGGGCGACAAGCTGCTCGGAGGGCCGCAGGCAGGCTTCATCGTCGGCAGGAAGGATCTTGTTGCCGAGGTCAACCGAAACCCGATGAAGAGGGCGCTCCGCGTCGACAAGCTCCGGCTGGCCGCGCTGGAGGCGACGCTGAAGCTCTATCGCAACCCGGATCGCCTGGCCGAGCGTTTGCCGACCCTGAGGCTGCTCGCACGCCTCGCCGTCGATATTGCCGCGCAGGCTCAGCGCCTGGCTCCCGTGCTTTCCAATGCTTTGGGCGATCAATTTGCAGTGCAGGTGACGGAGTGCTGCAGCCAGGTCGGATCGGGCGCAATGCCGCTCGACACCTTGCCGAGCGCCGGGCTTGCTATCAGCCCCCATTCAGGAAGCGGTCAGGCTCTGGAAGCGCTTGCAGCCGCCTTGCGGGCGCTGCCTGTCCCGGTGATCGGGCGGGTCGAAAAGCAGGCGCTCGTGCTTGATCTGCGTTGCCTTGAAGACGAAGCCGGCTTTGTGGCCAATCTCACACACTTTTCTCCGGGAGACAGCGGCGGTGCGATGGCTTGATCATCTCGCGCACAAGGCCGCCCCGGCATCTGTGGCCGGCCAGTTGGCCGCGGCCCTCGACGCTGCCAAACGGGGCGACTACGCCACAGCTCTCGGCATCTGGGAGCCGCTGGCGCGATCCGGATCGGCTCGCGCCCAAAACAATATCGGCGCCTGCTTCGCCGAGGGGCTCGGCGTCGAGCGTGACAACAGTCTTGCCTTCCGCTGGCTGGCGCTCGCCGCCGAAGCCGGCGATCCGGTCGGGCAGCGGAACCTCGCCTCGCTCTGTTTCCGTGGCGAAGGCGTCGAACCGAATTACCGTCGCGCGGCCGAGCTCTATCGGGCCGCGGCCGAGCAGGGCGACGGACTGGCGCAGGACATGCTGAGCTGGATGCTGCTCGAGGGTGAGGTGATCGAGCCCGACATTGCCGAGGCGCGGCGCTGGGCGCTGGCAGCCGCCGGGCAAGGGATCGCATCGGCGATGACCCGTGTCGGCATGCTCTATCACGATGCGCTCGGCGTGCCGCGCGATCCTGCCGAAGCGGTTCGCTGGTGGCGCAAGGCGGCATTGCGCGGCGACGCGGACGGTCAGGCCATGCTCGGCGCCGCCTGCCATCTCGGGGCCGGCGTTCCCGCCGACGCTGTCGAAGCCT
Organism: Mesorhizobium sp. LEGMi-168a; assembly: GCF_058312955.1. Classification (NCBI taxonomy): domain Bacteria; kingdom Pseudomonadati; phylum Pseudomonadota; class Alphaproteobacteria; order Hyphomicrobiales; family Phyllobacteriaceae; genus Mesorhizobium; species Mesorhizobium sp. LEGMi-168a. Next base: position 305,816 of record NZ_JBZEGV010000004.1, on the reverse strand, counting down.
GTACCTGGCTGCTGCGTGCGCGGGCAGGCGGCAGTGGTCTCGCAGGCCGGTACCTGGACGCGGCGCGCGCCACGCTCAGCGCGGACGAGATCGCCGAGGCCGAGCGCCGCGCCGCGCTGTCGCTCGAGGAGCCTGCGCCATGATCGTCGGCACGGCGGGACATGTCGACCACGGCAAGACGGCGCTGGTGCAGGCACTGACCGGCGTCGACACGGACCGGCTCCAGGAAGAGAAGGCGCGCGGCATGACGATCGATCTCGGCTTCGCCTATCTTCCGACGCCGAGCGGGGACGTCGTCGGGTTCATAGACGTTCCCGGTCATGAGCGCTTCGTGCACACCATGGTCGCCGGCGCCAGCGGCATCGATTTCGTGCTGTTGGTCGTGGCGGCCGACGACGGCGTCATGCCGCAGACGCGTGAACACCTGACGATCGTCGATCTCCTTGGCGTCAGGCGCGGGCTGGTCGTGCTCTCGAAGTGCGATCTGGCCGACCCGGCACGACGCGCAGCCGTTGCCGTGGACATAAGCGCCGCCCTCGCCGGCACAGCCTTGGAAGAGGCTCAGGTTATCCCGGCCTCCGCCATCACTGGCGAAGGCATCGATGACCTTCGACGCCTGTTGTTCGAAGAGGCATCGCGCTTTGCCGGGCGCTCAGCCGCGGGCCGCTTTCGATTGGCGGTCGACCGCTGCTTTACCCTGCACGGCATCGGCACTGTCGTGACCGGCACCGTCCTCTCAGGTTGCATTGATGTCGGCGACAGCGTGGTGGTGAGCCCACCAGGGCTTGTCGCGCGCATCCGCTCGATCCACGTTCAGGACCGCGTGGCAGAGCGCGGCCGAGCCGGAGACCGTTGCGCGCTCTGTCTGACCGGCGACGGCATCAGCAAGGAGGCGATCCGCCGCGGAGACGTGATCCTCGATCCCGCGCTTCACGCGCCGGCCGACAGGATCGACGCCCGGTTGCGCCTGCTGCCCCGCGAGCCAAAGCCGATCGGGCAATGGTTCCCGGTGCGGCTCCATCACGCCGCGGCCGAGGTTGGGGCAAGGATCGTGCTTCTCGGCGACGAGCCTGTTGCGCCGGGCGGCACGGCCAGGGTCCAGATTGTTTTGGAGAGCCCGATCGCCGCTGCGGCCGGCGACGCCTATGTGATGCGCGACACCACCGCGCAGCGAACCATCGGCGGCGGACGCTTCATCGACCTCAGGGGTCCGAGCCGGAAACGCCGCTCACCGGAACGGCTGGCCGTGCTCGAAGCATCCGCCATCCCGGCTCCGGAAAAGGCCGTCGCTGCGCTGCTCGACACGCCGCCCCGCTATCTGGACCTCGCAGCCTTCGCACGCGACCGGGCGCTCGGCGCCGGCGAGGTCGCAAGCCTGATCGATCGTCTCGGCCTTGCCACGATTTCCGTCGGGGAGACGCCGTTCGTGGTCTCGTCGATGCGTTGGGCTCGGTTCAGGCGCGACCTGAGCGAAATCCTGGAGAGCTTTCATGCCGGCAACCCGGACTTGCCGGGCATCGGAATGGAAAAGCTGCGCCTTCAGCTCGATCCCTGTCTTCCTGCGCCGGCCTTCGCTGCTGCGGTGCGAAGCCTGGTCCGCGTTGGTCAGATCGAGCTTGACGGCGCCTGGATACGGCTTCCGGGACATCAGGTCCGTCTCGCGGCCAGGGAAGAGGCTCTCTGGCGCGAGATCGAGCCACGGTTAGCTGGCCGGGTGAAATTCCATCCGCCAAGAGTGCGCGACATCGCAAGCGAGCTTGCCCGGCCGGAAGCGGAAATCCGCAAGGTCCTGAAGCTCTCCGGACGCATCGGCATGGTGCATGAGGTTGCGCATGATCACTTCTTCCTTCACTCGGTGCTGGGCGAGATCGTCGGGATCGTCTGCGATCTGGCGGCCGAGCATGACGGACGGTTCAGCGTCGCACAGTTTCGCGACAGTGCGGGCAGCGGGCGCAAGGTCGCCGTCCACATCCTCGAATTTCTCGACCGACACGGCGTCACCTTGCGACGCGGCGACCTGCGGCGCGTCAACAAGCATCGGCTGGACCTGTTTCGCCGCCAGGACGACAGCGGGCCGCCAATCGTGAAAGCTTCTGGAGGAGCATCGTCCCCGGTGGGGCGTCCGGACTTCAAATCCGGGAGGGGCCGCGAGCCGGTCCTTGGTGGGTTCGACTCCCACTCTCTTCCGCCGTCCTCTAGATCAGGATGACGATTGGTTGAATCGCCATCCTGATCTAACTCCTTGTCGTAGCATGATCTTTTCCGAAAACCGGTTCCCACTTTTCGGGATCATGCTCTAGAATTGGCTGTCGGATCTTTCCGGGGAGATGACGCAATGCCAGCATCTTTTCTGCTTGAACTGAGGACTGCGGCCGAGTCCGCCAAAGCTGTGGAGACGAGTTTCCGGCACGAGGCAGCACGGCAGATCGCAGTTCTGGAACAGGACCGCGCATTTGCTTTCAGGCGGCTCAACTTCATGCAGATGATCGCCGATGCGATAGCTCCGGCCGAAAGTGAGGATATCGCCGTTGCGAGCGCCTTCGCCGCCTTGCGTACGAGCCTCGGCTGGAATGCAGACAGCGAGGCGCGCTCGGAAGTGATCTCGCATTTTGCGCCGGTTGCGCTGGCAATCTTCCGGGACACGAACGGGAACCAGTCCGCCAATATCCGTGCCGCGCTAGCGGATTTCGAGCACTGGTACTCTGAAAGCCGGGGCTCCGTGTTCTGGACACTGTTCGAGCAGCAGATGCCGGACACGCCCGTCGTCGATTTTTGATGCGCACGCCGCGCCCCGCCCTCGGTCTGAACGCCGGCGCCACGCCGGTAATGCGAGCCGTTCAGAAGGCGCGCATTTTGGGCAGGAAGTCGTCCGAAGCCAAGGAACGCGCCTGGCTAGCCCGCAACAGATGGTTTAGGCGCCCTTCATCGCATTGCAGATTTCCTCGACAAGCATTGCGGCTGAAACCGAGCCGGGGTCCGGATGACCCAGCGAGCGCTCGCCGAGACGCGCGGCGCGGCCGACGGTTGCGACCATATCGCGCGTCGCTTCCGCTCCCTGGCGGGCAGCGGCGGCGATGGCATCGGCGTTCTGGCCACTGGCTGCCGCATCCGCGGCCGGCGCCCAGGCGTCGAGCATGGTCTTCTGGCCGGGTTCCGCCTTGCCGCGCTGGACGATGCCGTCGCGCATCGCCGCAATGACGGTCCGCAGCTCGCCGCTCGGCATCGATCCGCGCGGCCCCGCGGCCTTGCCGGCGCGCAGAAGGGCGGTCGCATAGAGCGGTCCGGAGGAGGCGCCGACCGCGTTGAGAAAGCCTTTGGCCGCGGCGTTGAAGACGTCCTGCAAAGTGCCCTCGGCGGCCTGGGCCGCATCGGCCGCGGCCTTCATGCCCTGTTCCATGGCGATGCCGTGATCGGCGTCCCCGATGACCCCGTCAAGCGCGCAGAGCCTGTCGCGCTCGGTCGCCATCCGCGCGGAGAAGGCGCCGAAAAGGGCTTTCAAATCCCCGGTCGTAAACTCCATCTCGCTCAGCTCCGGAACATGGCGCAGTCGCAAGGATGATCGATCATGCGCTGCAATTCGTCATCGAGATGCATGATGGTAATCGAGGCCCCGGCCATGTCGAGCGACGTGCAATAGGGGCCGACCAGCGTCTTGTCGACGACCAGCCCGGCAGCCTTCAGGCGTTCCGCGATCCGGGCGTTCAGGATGTAGAGCTCCATCAGCGGTGTCGCGCCTAGCGAGTTGACCAGCACCGCGACGCGGTCGCCGGCCGGCGCCTGCATCTCCGCCAGGATCGCGTCCATGATCTCGTCGGCGACATCGTCGGCCGAACGCAATGGCCCGCGCCGCACGCCGGGCTCGCCATGGATGCCCATGCCGATCTCCATCTCACCAACGGGGAGATCGAAGCTTGGCCGCCGCGTCTGCGGCAGGGAACAGGACGAGAGCGCCACGCCCATGGTGAAGGTGCGGTCGTTGGCGTGACGGGCGATCCGCTCCACCTCGTCCAGCGGCAGCATCATGTCGGCGGCCGCGCCCGCGGCCTTGAAGATGAACACGTTGCCGGCCACGCCGCGGCGCTTTTGCCGTTGGTCGCGTGGCGCCGACGCTATGTCGTCGGTGGTCAGCACCGTGCGCGCCTCGATGCCTTCCATCTCCAGAAGCTCGGCGGCCATGTCGAAGTTCATCACGTCGCCGGCATAGTTGCCATACATGAACAGGACGCCGGCGCCGCCGCTCGCGGCCATTGCCGCGTCGACCGCCGGCTGCGGAGGGGGCGAGGCGAAGACGTTGCCGATCGCGGCGGCATCCGCCAGTCCCTTGCCGACATAGCCCAGGAAGGTCGGCTCATGGCCTGAGCCGCCGCCGATGACCAGCGCCACCTTGCCGGTCCGCGGACCGTGTCTGGCGACGACCGCACGCGGCGCATTGTCCGGGCGCCAGAGATGCTCGGGATGCGCAGCCAGGATGCCGACCAGCATTTCGTCGACCGCCGCATTGCCGTCATTGATCAGCTTCTGCGTCAGGCTCATTCGCATCTCCCTGCATCGTCCTCGGTCGCGAGACTAGAGCAATTCCAGGAAAAGTGTGAAACGGTTTTCCGTCCGGAGTTGCGTGAAAACAAAGAGATAGAGCGTTTCGGGGCTGCGTGGAAACAGTCTTCTTCTGGTCCAAGGCCGCGAAGCGGGACGTGTCGAAGGCTCAGCGCGCGTTGTACTTGGCGTCGATCTGATCGATGGCGGCGACGTTGCCGGCCGACCGCCCCTGCGGATCGAACGTCTCCTTGAGAAAGGCATCGGCGATCGACTTCGCCAACTCGGGCCCGATCACGCGTGCGCCCATGGTGATGATTTGGGCATTGTTCGACAGCGCGGCGCGCTCGGCGGAGTAGGTGTCGTGGGTGAGCGCCGCGCGGATGCCAGGCACCTTGTTGGCCGAGATGCAGACGCCGATCCCCGTGCCGCAGATCAGGATGGCGCGGTCATATTTGCCGGCCAGCACATCGCTCGCGACCCGGTCGGACAGATTGGCGTAGAACGGGTCGGGGCCGGCTTCGGTGCGCGACACTTCCGAGACCTCGTGCCTGTCCTTCAAATAGTCGGCAAGAACCCTGGCCAGGCCTTCGCCGGCGCTGTCCCCCGCAACCGCGAGCTTCATGATCGTCTCCCTCATAGTTTGGCGGCGCATCTGGACAGGATGTCGAGGTAGCCCTCGACGGCCCATGCGGCGCGTCCGATGAACAACCCGTCGATATGCGGGCATGCGATGAGTTCGGCGCAATTGTCCGGGCTGACCGAACCGCCATAGAGGCAAGGGACGCGGCGGCCGAGCACGTCCTCAGCGGTAGCGATGATCTCAGCCTGTCGCGCGTCGGCATAATCCGAGGTCGCCGGAATACCATTGATGCCGATCGCCCAGACCGGCTCGTAGGCGAGCAGGATCGGCGCCCGCTTCTGTGCGGTGCTGAGTTTTGAAAGCGCGCCGCGCACCTGCCTGCCGAGAATTTCGTGGGCGAGGCCGGCCTCGCGCTCGACCAATGTCTCGCCGATGCAAATCAAGGGCGTTAAGCTGTGGCGCAAAGCGGCCTCCGTCTTGAGGCCGACGGTTTCGTCGGTTTCGTCGAAATGCTCGCGGCGTTCGGAATGGCCGAGCTCGACGATGTCGAGATTGCAATCCTTCAGCATCACCGGCGAAATCTCGCCGGTCCATGCGCCCTCGTCGGCCCAATGCATGTTCTGGGCCCCGACTTTGACGGAGGTATCCCTCAGCATCGCCTTGACCTCTCGCGCCGCCGTGAAGGGCGGGATGACGAAGCGCTGAACCCGCGGGTCGCCTTTGGGATCGGCAAGCAGCCCGCCGGCGAAGGCACGCGCCTCCGCGAGCGTCTTGTTCATTTTCCAGCTCGTGCCGATCCAGACCTCAGGCATCTGTGTCATTGATCAGTCCCTTGGCGACAGCGAGCCGAATGCGGGTGAGTGCGGCACGGCGCTGTCAACCGCCGAGACCGTCACGGATGGCTGAGAAATAGCGGTCGGTTCCGACCTGTCCGCCCTTCAGTGCGACCTCCAGCCCGTCGATCGCCTTGATGCTGGAATGGGCGACGCAAAGCGGCGAGCCCGGCGATGCCGGCAGCGGCATCCTCACCGTCAGCGCGTCGACGCCCATCTGGCCGAGCGCATGGCTGGACGTGTCGCCGCCGGCGATGATCACCCGCTTCAATTTCTGCTCCGCGGTCAATGCGCGAAGCAGTTCGCCCAGGCCGCGGCCGAGCTTGTGCCGGGCGCCTTGCTGGCGGTCGATCTCGGTGCCGCGGTCGGCGGTGGGGCCGAGCGCCGTATAGAGGATCGCGCTGCGCCCGGCTTCCAGGCTGGCGCGTCCGGCCGCCGCGGCGCGCGCGATCGCCTCGTCGGAACGTTCCGAGACCAGCTCGACCGGATCGACCTCGATGCCGTCGAAGCCGTCGCCCATCGCATGCCGGATCTGCCGTTCCGTCGTCGGCGAGCAGCTGCCCGACACCACCGCGATGCGGTCGGCGGCGCCGGGCGGCTGGAAGCTCGCGCTGACCCCTCCATTGCCCTGCCATTCGGCGAGCAACGCATATTCGATGCCGGAGGAGCCGGCGACGAAATATCCGCCCGGCTTGCGGGTGCGCCAGATTTCCTTGCCGGCGAGCGCCTGCGTTTCACGGCTGTCGACATCGACGAGCACGATGCTGCTTTCCCTGAGAAGGCGGTCCAGGGCGTCCGATCGCGATGACGATTGCAGCGTCGCCAGGTCGAGCAGGCCCGAGGCGAGGTTCGTCTGGCGCGACAGATGCACCAGAAGATCGGATTCGTCCATCGGCGTCGCCGGGTGACGGCTCATCACCGGGTGGCGGTCGATGCGGTAGTATCTGTCGCGATAGGCCGCGAAGAGGTGGCCGAAGGCCGTGTAGCGCTTGAGCTGCGGCGCGCCGACCACAAGCGGCACGCAGTCCTGCGCGAACACCGCGCGACCGATCTCGATCGCCCGGCCGATGCTGCCGATCTTCGGACTGGAATCGAAGGTCGAGCAGACCTTGTAGTGGCAGATCCCGGCTTGAAGCGTCTTCAGCCAGGCGAAGGCGTCCTTGAGGTGCGTGTCCATCCATTGCGGGGACTCGCTGCGGCTGGTGCCGGCAAGGCCGACGGCGCGGCAATGCGCGAAGCGCGCCATCAGTCCGGCATCCGGCTTGCGCATGAAAAGCACGGTCGGCACGCCGCCGAGTTCCAGCGCTTCCATGACGTCGGTCGAACCGGTGAGGTCGTCGCCGTAATAGCTGAGGAGCAGGTTTTGCATGCTCAGGCCGCCTTGCCGTCGGCGAATTTCTCGATCGAGCGCGCCAGCTCGGGGTGACGGCGAGCGTAGTCCGCCAACGGAATGCCCTCGACCGCCGCTTGCCAGGCCTGCTGCACGGCGCGCACGCCGGCGCCCGGTCCGTCCGGATGGCTGACAATGCCGCCGCCGCAGAGATAGAGGAGATCGACCGTGCGCCCGGTGCGTTCATAGGTCTCCGGCGCCTGTCCGCCCCATTGGCCGGATCCAGCCACCGGCAGGGCGCGATCAGCAGGCGAGAAGAGCGGCGTCGTCACCGCCTCGAAGGAGTGGATGAAAGAGTCGTCCGGCTCCCAGTATTTGGACGCAATGCCGTTGATCTGGAACTGGTCGACGCCGAGCAAACGCCAGAACTGCTGCCAGACCCTGAAATCCATGCCGAGGCCGGGATGGCGGGTGAGTATGTCCCAGCCGTTGCGATGCGCGTGCAGCACCAGGCCGGAGCGCTTCCTGAGGTATGCCATGCCGCCGAAGCCGATGGAATTGATGTTGACCACCGCGCAATTGCCTCCGGCCTCGAGCACCAGATCGTGGTTGCGCATCATCTCGTCCGGATCGGCATGCGAGATGCCGAAGGCATACATCACCTTCTTGCCGGTCTTCTGCTCATGGTCGTCGATCAGCGGCATGATCGCCTTCACCCGCTCCGACAGCGGCGAATAGGCCGGGCTCATCAGCTTCTCGTCATCCTTGATGAAGTCGACGCCGGCCTCGATCAGCTCGCCCACCATCTCGGCCGTCTCATGCGGCCTTAAGCCGAGTGCCGGCTTGACGATGGTGCCGATGATCGGGCGGCCCTCGACGCCGGTCAGCCTGCGGCTGCCGGCGACGCCGAATTGCGGGCCGGGATGGACGCCCCTGAATTCCTCCGGCAGCTTCATGTCGATGACGCGGATGCCGGACAGCCCCCTGATCGAATAGGTGCCGCCGATCGCAATCGTCATCAGCGCCGCGAGATCGGTGCCGATGGCATCGAACGGAAAGGCGATGTCGACATCGGCGCGTTTGAAGGGGCCGCTGCCGCCCTCGGGGATCGAAGGTTGCGCCGCGTCCGGCAAATGCCGGATCGCCAGCACGCGGGCTGCCACCCGCGCCTTCAATTCCTCAGTTTCCGCAGGCAACGCGACGAAGGTGCCGGTCGACTGGTCGCTGGCGATCTTGGCCGCCAGCGCCTCGATGCTCCCCGAGGTCTCGATGCGATAGGTGAGGGTGATCATGCCGGCTACCCAGTCGAAAAAGGCAGGAAATGAATTCCCTGCGCCCGAAATCTGGTATAATGAGTACATAAGCATTGCAAGCAATATCCTGCCCGCCGGAACGGCATGCCATAGGCGACGGGCATTCCGGAAATTGCGGTCGCGGTGTTAGATTAGGACTGGGTCAACGGAGTGATTCGCGGCGATGAACCGTTCGGAGCCGATCGTCCGGCGTAAGCTTTCCGATGAAGTCTTTGTCAGGCTGAAGCGGCTGATCACCAGCGGCGAGTTGCAGCCCGGCGACGACATGCCGTCCGAGCGCGAGTTGATGGAGCGCTTCGAGGTCGGCCGGCCGGCGATCCGCGAAGCGATGCAGGCGCTGAGCAACATGGGTCTCGTCGCCATCTCGCATGGCGAGCGCGCCAAGGTGCTGCAGCTTACCGCCAAGTCGATCATCAAGCAGGTCGACGGCGCGGCCAAGATCATCCTGTCGTCGTCGAAGGACACGTTGGAGCATTTGAAGAGCGCGCGCATCTTCTTCGAGCGCGGCATGGTCAAGGAAGCGGCCGAGAAGGCGACGCCCGAGGACGTGCAGCGGTTGAGAGCAACGGTTGCCGAGCAGCGCGCCGCGCGCGGCGATGCCGAGGCCTTCATCTCCGCCGACATGCGCTTCCACACCCAGATCGCGGCGATATCGGGCAATCCGATCTATGTCGCGGTCAGCGAGGCGATGCTCGGCTGGCTGAAGGAATATCACACCGAGATGCTGATCTGGACCGGCAAGGAAAAGTTCACGCTGACCGAGCACGAGGAGATCATCGGCTGCATCGAGAAGAAGGACGCCGAAGGCGCCGAGAAGGCGATGATCAAACACCTCGAACGCTCGCGCGCCCTCTATGTGATGACCTCGGATAAGTGACGCCTAAAGCGCGTCGCGATCTTTCAGATTCGCTCCGTGCGCTTTAGGTTTTTGATTTTACGCATGTCTTTGCCCCGAAACCGGTCCCACTTTCGGGAGACATGCTTTAGCCTATCCGGACAACAGCGTAAGGCGACATCATGAGATCGCCTTGGCCAAGCGCCGAAACGTCGACGGGCACATTGTCGGCCGTCAAGTTTGCCAGCCACATAACGGTCTCGCCCGCGGCGGAGCGTCCGGCCAGCGCCAGCACCCGCGTCTCGTCGCTTGTTTTCGCCGCAACATGGGCAAGGCCGGCCAGTTCGCAAAGCCCCTTGATGGCCTGGAAGATCGGGCGCGGCGTTCCTTCCGCATTGGGTTCCCCGGATTCCGCCAACACGCCGAACGTCCCGGTGAAGCTGGAGAGCGTCAGCATCTCCAGTCCGGCCGGTGCCACGCGCGCGGCATAGCCGATCGTCCAGGCGGCAGCGAACTGCCCGGCATGGCGCGGATCGCGATTGGCCATGGCGATGCGCTGGCCGTGAAAATTGTCCTTGGTCGCGCCGCCATAAGGGTTCTGCCGCATGGCAATCGTCGAGGGTCCGATGCGATAAGGCTTCGCCCCATAGATCGCCCGTGTCGACTGGGTGATGAACGGCAGCGCCTCCAGCGATTGCATGACGCTGAGATCGTCCGCCGCGTGCACGACCGGGCAGGTACAATGAGTGACGAAATCGAGGTCGTCGGCCGGAACGCGCTTGCGGTTGAGCTCGGTGAAATAGCTGAACATGCCGCCGCCGAGGCGGATGCCCGGGAAGGCACGGCGGGCGGCTGCATAGACGTCTTCGAGCGGCGGACAGGCCGGCCACGCGCTGCCGGGCGGCGTCGACTGCCGGTCGACCGAAGGCGAGACCGCGATGGCATCGAGCCGCAGACCCACCCTGCGCACCATCTCGGCAATGCCGGAGAGCTCAACGTCGAGGTCGCCGGCACAGGCGACCACGCATTCGAGCGTGGTCGCGGCGGGGAAGGCGGCAGCGAGACTGGCATGGGCACGCAAGGCGTCCAAGCCATGGCCGCGTGTGAGGTCGTAGTGAAGGAGAAGCTGCTGCGGGCCAAGCTTCGACAGCATCGAAAGGTTGGCAAGCGCGGCCTCGACGTCTTCCGGATAAATGACCACACCGATATCGGGCAGCTTCGCTCCGGCCTCGCCAAGCTCGACGTGAACAGGTTCGGCGCCAGTTGTCGCGGCAGTCACCTTGGACTCGCCGGTGATGCGCAGGCTGATGGTCTGACGATTGGTTTGTCCGGCCGGCAACATGTAGGGCCACGGCAGAGCCAGCGGCCGCACATAGGTCTTGTAGGAAGCATCCGACCAGTTGCGCTGGTCCTCCATCTCGAAGATGTCGCCTTCCATCCGGCATTCGGCGCTGACGCCCGGCCGGACCTGGTGAGTGATGGCGCGCATGTTCTTAAACGGCTGCCAGGGGTCGATCAGCAGAGGCAGCTTTGTGTCCACCCAACTGCCATCGGTGTGTTCGACCTTGACCGGACTGCCGGCGAGGCCGGCGATCGGATGCAGGATGCAGAAGCCGCAGCGGTTGGTCTCGAAATCGCTTTCGGGCAGCGCGCTCACATCGAAGCTGAGGCGGCCGTCGGCGTGGCCTGTGATCGTAGCGCTGAAGCCGAGCCGGCTTCCGACGGGCCCTTCACAGCTTGCCGAATAGCGCACGGAGAAACGGTCGCCGTCCTGTTCGATGACCAGATCCTTCAGCGCCGGCTCGTAGGTGCCCCAGTCGCGGTCGCGCACGATATAGGCGATGGCGCGCAGCACCTCGATGCCGCCGTGGCGGATGGTGCGCAGATTGCCATTGACGAAATCGGCGCTGAGCGGGCCGGCGCTGAGCCGGACCGGTTCGGCTTCCACCGCGCGCGTGCCGTGGAGGAGGAACGGATCGGCGGTCATTTGAGCAACTCGTCGATCCGCACCGGTTGCCGGCTGGCGGCGCCGGCATAGGCAGCCTCGACCAAAGCGAATGTCTTGAGGTTGTCGGCGCCGGAGGTGGCCGGCTCCTTGGCCGCCGTCAGACAGTCCACCCAATGCTTCTGGATCGCCAACACACTTTCCTGGATGTTGTGCCAGGGCCGCGACGCCCAGGGCAGCAGCGGTGGTGAGACATCAGTGACGCTGGTGCCGCTCTTGCCGGTGACGGTGAGCCGGTAGCCTTGCGCCAGCCGGATGGTGCCGTCGCTGCCATCGATCTCGATCAGCGTCTCGGGGAATGGCTCGGTCGCAAGCTTCGTCGCATAGCTGCAATCGACCACGGAGGTGGCGCCGCCTTTATGCTCCATCAGCATCGTCGCCACGTCCTCGCCGGCGATGTTGGGATTGACGCGCGTGGTGCGCGCGGTGAGGCTCGACACGTCGCCGAGCAGGAAGCGGGCGATGTCGAGGATGTGGATGCCGAGATCCTCGATAATGAACCGCTTGCCGGTCGCAAGATAAGGCTGCCCCGAAAACACGTCATAGGCAGAGCGGAAGGAGATGCGCCCGAAAAACGGCTTGCCGATTTCGCCGCTGTCGAGCACTCCGCGCACCGCCTGGATCGGCGACTGCCAGCGGAAATTTTCGTGCACCATCAGCGGCACGCCGGCGTCGGCGCAGGCCTTCACCATGGCCTTGGCATCGGCTAGCGTCGGCGCGAAAGGCTTCTGGCAGATCACGGGGACGCGGTTGGCGGCAGCCATCTCGACCAGCGGCCGATGGCTGCCGACGGTGGTCGCGATGTCGACGAAGTCGAGCGTCTCGCCAGCAAACAAAGCGGCCGCATCGCTGTAGCGCCGCTCGATGCCGAACTGGTCGCCGACGATCCGCAACCGCTCCGGATCGCGGTCGCAGATAGCCACGATCGAGGCGCCGTCGATGTCGCGCCAGCCATGCATCTGGTTGACGGCGAAGAAGCCGCAGCCGATCAGCGCCCCACGCAATTCCGCCATGCTCAGCCCACCTTCGCCATCTGCATCAGCGTCACCCGGCTCTGCAGCCGGCGCTGCGCCTGGTCGACGACAACGGCGACGATGATGACGAGGCCCTTGATAACCATCTGCCAGAACGAGCTGACGCCCATCATCACCAGCCCGTCGGAGAGGATGCCGATGACGAAGGCGCCGACGATGGTGCCGCCGATCGTGCCGCGCCCGCCCGACATCGAGGTGCCGCCGAGCACGGCTGCCGCGATAGCGTTGAGCTCGAAGCTTTCGCCGGTCGCCGGATGCGAGGCCATCAGCTCGGACGAGATGATGAGGCCGACGATCGCCGCGCAGAAGCCGGAGAACATGTAGACGAACATCTTCACCATGTTGACCCGCACGCCCGAGATCCGCGCCGCGCGCTCGTTGCCGCCGACGGCGAAGATGTGGCGGCCGAGCGGGGTGTAGCGGGCGAGATAAGCCGCGCCCAGCGCCACCACGAGCAGGATCCAGATCGAGACCGGCAGGCCGAGCAGCTTGCCGGCGCCGAGATAGCCGAAGCCGGTGGTGCCGAGGTCCGGCTTGCCGACGAGATTGGGGAAGGTGCGGCCGTCCGATGACAAGAGCGCCAGGCCGCGCGCGACATAGAGCGTGCCCAGCGTGGCAATAAAGGGCGCGACGTTCAGCCTTGTGATCAGCAACCCGTTGACGGCGCCGATCAGTATGCCGACGGCAAGCGTGATCAGCGCGATCTCGACGACATTGAAATAGACGGTGTAGCCGATCTGCAGGTCGATCCCGTTGAGCACGAGATAGCCGGCGACCATGCCGCACAGGCCGACGATCGAGCCGACCGACAGATCGATGCCGCCGGTGATGATGACGAAGGTCATGCCCATGGCGAGGAAGGCGTTGAGCGCAACATGCTTGGCCATCAGGATCAGATTGGCGGCCGAGAGGAAGTTCGGCGCCGCGATCGAGAAGAACAGCAGCACAGCGATCAGCGCGATGAAGGTCCTGAGCTTCATCAGCGTCAAGAGCACGGAGCCGCTGGATGCGGATGGCGCGGCAGCCTTGGCTGGAATGTCGGTCATCAGCGTTGCTCTCCATGCACGGGTCCGTGGCCAAGCGCCGATGCGGCGACGATCGCCGCTTCCGTCGCCTCGGCGCGATCGAACATGCCCGTCAGTTTTCCGTTGCTCATCACCGCGATGCGGTCGGACAGCGCCATCACCTCGTCGAGGTCGGAGGTGGCGAAGAGGATGCCCAGCCCATCGCGCGATAGCTTGCGCATGGTGCGGAAGACGTCGGCCTTGGCGCCGACATCGATGCCGCGGCTGGGCTCGTCCATCAAAAGCACTTTCGGCCCGGTGAGCAGCGCCTTGCCGATCACCACCTTCTGCTGGTTGCCACCCGATAGTGACGAGACCTCCTGCACCGGATCGGCGACCTTGATCGCCAGCTCGCGCACCATCTGCGTGACGGCCTGCCGCTCGGCGCCGCCACGGATGTGGAACAGGCTGACGAAACGCGACAGGCTCGCCAGCGTCAGGTTGCTGGCGACCGACAGGATCGACACCAAGCCCTCGCGTTGACGATCTTCCGGTATCAGCGCCAGGCCGCGCTGGATACGCCGCGCCGTATCGCGCTCCCTGACCGGCTTTCCGTCGATGAAGATCCTGCCGCTGGCCTGGCCGTGGCGGCCCATGATGCAGTCGAACAACTCGCTGCGTCCGGCGCCCATCAATCCGTAGATGCCGAGGATCTCGCCGGCGCGCAGCGACAGCGAGACATGGTCGACCGCCAGTCCGCCAGTGACGCGCGGCAGGCAGATCTCCTCGGCGCGGAACACTTCCGCGCCGGGCTGATGGCCGTCGGCCTTGGCGAAATCCTTGGCATCGGAGCCGATCATCTGCCGCACGATCCACTGCGTGTCGACGTTCTTCATCTCCTCCTGACCGGTGATGCGGCCGTCGCGCAGCACGGTGATGTAGTCGCCGATGCGGATCAGCTCTTCCAGCCGGTGCGAGATGTAGACGATGGCGACACCGCGCGCCTTGAGGTCGGCGATCACCTTGAACAGGATCTCGACTTCGGCCGCGCTCAGCGCCGAGGTCGGCTCGTCCATGATCAGGATGCGCGCGTCGAGCGAGACCGCCTTGGCGATCTCGACCAGCTGCTGCTGGCCGATGCGCAAATCCTCGACCAGCATGTCGGGCCTTATCCCGGCTTCGAGCTGCTCGAGGAATTCGGCGGCGCGCCGCTCCTGCGCCTTGTGGTCGATCTTGCGGAAGGCGTTGGTCAACTCGCGCGTGGCGAAGATGTTCTCCGCGACCGAGAGATTGCCGAACAGGTTCAGCTCCTGGAACACCATGCCGATGCCGCGGCTGACGGCGTCCCCGGAGGACGAGAAGGAAACCTCGCCACCGTCGAGCAGGATGCGGCCGGCCGTCGGCCGCTCGACGCCGGCGATGATCTTCATCAGCGTCGACTTGCCGGCGCCGTTCTCGCCGACCAACACGTTGACCGCGCCCTTGCGCACCTCGAAATTGGCGTGCTTGACCGCCACGGTGCCGGCATAGACCTTGGAGATGTCCTCCAGCTTGAGGATGACGTCGTGACCGGGCGAGGGGCTCATGGCTTTGGCCCGATCTCGGCCTCCGCCGGCGTCACTAGCGGCACGTCCTGGCCGCCTTCGATCGTGTAGGCGCCGAGCACTTTCGCGGTCCGGCCCTCCAGCCCATCGCGCGGCAACTTGGAAAGCACCGTCTTGTCGGCCTGGGCGTTGAAGGCCTTGCCGAACTGGGCAAAGTCGATCTGGTTGGTGAAGTCGTTGAACTGCACGAAGTCCAGGCTGTCGCGCAGCGCGGTACCGCGCATGGCCGGCCCGATCTGCACCCGCGCATCCGCCTTGCCGTCGCCATCGACGTCGACATCGATGGTTGCCGCGCGCGATTGCGTGTTGGCGGCGACGATCTTGCCCTCTACGTGCACCGCGAAGGTCCACGGCGAATTCGCCTGCTTCTTCGGATTGCCGTATTTTGCGCCGGCGGCGGCTGGATCGGTCTTCGCCAGCGCATGGACCTCTGCGAATGTCCCCGCCTTCTGCTGCAAATAGGGGATGACCTTCGAGGCCCAGATCTCCTCGACCCTCTTGTCGGGATTGAAGGCGGAGCCGTTGCCGCTATCGGCACCCTGCGCCGAGGGTGTCGGCAGGATCTTGCAGGCGCTCAGACCGACGGCGGCGGTGAGCGCAAGGATCAGCCAACTCTTCTTGAGCGGACAAGTCGGCTTGGTCATGGCAATCAAGGATACCCGAAAGTGAAATGGAGGCGAGGGACGAACGCGCGTTCGTCCCTCGCAGCTTCTATCGCGCCGGCTCAGTTCTTGAGCGCGAAAGTCTCCAGCTTGGGAGCGTTGTCGCCGTTGATCAGGAGGCAGTCCATGAGCTGCTTTTCCTTCTCGGGCGACTTCTTGTTCTTGATGAAGTCGCTGGCCTGCTCGACGGCCATCTGCGCCTGGGCATAGGCAGGCTGCAGCACCGTCGCCTTGATGCCGCCCGAGGTGATGGAGTCGCGCACGTCGTTCGAGCCGTCGAAGCCGACGACGATGACATCCTTGCGGCCGGCGGCGGCAAGCGCCGCATAGGCGCCCATCGCCATCGTGTCGTTGCCGGAGATCACCCCCTTGATGTCGGGGTTGGCCTGCAGGATCGATTCCATCTTGGAATAGGCTTCGGTCTGGCTCCAGTTGGCCGACTGCTGCGCGACCATCTTCAGGTCCGGATAGTCGTCGATGACGTCGTGATAGCCCTTGGAGCGGATGCCGGCGTTGGTGTCGGATTCCTTGCCGACCAGCTCGACGAAATTGCCCTTCTCGCCCATCAGCTTGACGAATTCCTGCGCGCCGAGCTGGGCGCCCTGGTAATTGTTGGAGACGATCTGCGCCACGGCGACGCCGGTAGCGTTGATCTCGCGGTCGATCAGGAAGGCGGGGACGCCGGCGTCCTTGGCCTTCTGCACGGCGGCGACGGTGGCGTCGGCACCGGCATTGTCGAGGATGATCGCCTTGGCGCCGCGGCCGATCGCGGTGTCGATCAGTTCCGACTGCTTGTTGGCGTCGTCGTCATGCACCAGCACCAGCGCGTCGTAGCCGAGCTCCTTGGCCTTGGCTTCGGCGCCCACCGCTTCCGCCTTGAAGAACGGATTGTCGTGCGAAGGCGTGATGATGGCGATCAGGTCCGCCGCATAGGCAGGCATGGCGGTGCCCAGTGCGAGCACGCCGGCGAAAGCCGCAAGCGTCATTCTGCGAGTGAGTTTCATGAAGTCCTCCCGTTGAAAACCGTGCCTCGATCGAGGCAATCGTCTGTGTTTGAATTCGTCAGGCGGTGCCGGCCGCGCCGCTCGGATTTTGAAAGCCTTCACCGGCTTTCATCCGAACCGACCCTCGCTGCCGCTCCCCGCCATTCCTCCACTCGTCCGCTTCGGATTTTCCCAGCAATCCGAGCTGGAACAGCTAAAGCCAACTGGTATGATGAGTCAATCACTAATTCAGGTGATGTGTACCTGATAGTAGCGATTTCAGGTGATCCGCTGGATGCTGGCAGCGATCTCCTCCGGCTCGAAGACCCGCTTCCAGTCGTCGCGCATCAGCACCGGCTTGCCGAACTCGATCGCCTTGTTGCAGGCGTCCGAGAACACGCCCTTGGTCTCGCCGAAGATGACGGCGCCGAGCACATTCATGTGGCCGAGCAGGAAGTCGAGCGCCGCCTGCCGGTCGACGCCGCGCGCCACGACCTCGTCGAGGGCTTCCTTCATGACGACGAGCAGCGAGGCGCACACCGTCTCGGAGAGACCTGGCTCGAGCAGCGCCATCTGCTCGACGGTGACGCGGTGCGAGCGCATCACCGGCGCCCAGATGATCTGGGCGATCTTCTCCCCCTTGGCGTAGTCCTCCTCGGGCCCCTGCATCAGCGCGCTGACGAAATGCTGCTTGGCCTTGACGCCGCCGAAGAAGTCCTTCTTGGCCGCCATGTCGGTTTCGTCGTTGAAGATCGGCGGATGACAGGGATGGGTGACGAAGTAGGTCAGGTCCGGACGCTTCGGCAGATGACCAGCAAAGGGCGCCGCGGCGTCGAGCACGATCACCATCGTCCCCGGCGCCAGCTTGCTTTCGATGCCAGCCGCGACCTTGCCGATATGCGTGTCGGGAACCGCAAGGATCACCACTTCGGCGCCTTTGAGCGCCTCGTCCACGCTCACCGTATCGATGCCAAGTCCGCTCTTCAGGCGCTCCTTGCCCGCCTCGCTGATCTCGACATGGCGGATCGTATAGGGGGAACCGTGAAAATTGGTCGAGAGGCGGTAGCCCATTTTGCCACCGGCACCGAACAGCGCGATCGTCGTCATCTAACCTGCTCCTGATGTTCAGACGATCGTCCCATGCCAATCGTCATATTATATACTGGTATGATCACTCTACCACACTTTGGCAAGAGGATCGTTGTCTGTCCGTCATTTCGGCTGGGCCACTTCCATTTTCGCCGTCGGGTCCCTGTCGCCGTCCGCAAGGTCGACAGACGCACGCCGCGCCAAAGCCTGGCGTCCGGCCAGCGCCAGCACGAAGATGACGACGACGCCCTGCACGATGTCCTGCGCGCCCGGAGGCAGGCCGATGATCTGCATGGTGGTGACGATGAGGATGAGCAGGATGCTCGCGAAGAGCGTGCCCAAGGCCGTCGCCGAGCCGCCGAAGATCAGCGTGCCGCCGAGCACCACGGCGGCGATCGACTGCAGGAGATAGGGCTGGCCCATTTCGAGGAAGGCGCCGCCGATATAGGCGCCGAGCAGCAGCCCGTCGAGCGATGCCAGCACTGAGGAGATGATGAAGGCTGACGCGATCACCGGCCCATTGCGGATGCCGGCAAGCCGCGCCGCGGCGCGGTTCTGGCCGACCGCCGACAAGAGCTGTCCGAATACGGTGTAGCGCAGCACGAAGGACGTCGCCGCCACGCCGATGATGGCGATGATGACCATGATCGGCACGCCGGAAATGCGGCCCGTCGCCAGTTCCTTCAGCGCCGGGCTGACAGCGAAGCCCGGTATCGCCTTGTTGGACAGCAGCGTCGCCGTCGCCAGCACATAGCCGGTCGCCAATGTCGCGATGATCGCCGGGATGCCGAGCCCGACGACGAGCAGCGAATTGAGCGCCCCGACGGCAAGGCCGAGCAAGATGGCGGCGACCAGGCCGATGGCGAGGTTCGCGTCCTGGCCCTTGACGGTGAGCAGGGCGACAAAGGCGCTGAGCGTGATCACCGAGGCGACCGAAAGGTCGATGTTGCCGCGTCCGGTCGTCACCACGAACATCTGGCCGATGCCGACGACCGTCAGGAAGGACGCCGACAGAATGACGCCGGACAGGCTGGAAAGGCTGAAGCGGTTGGTGACGAATGACAGCACCAGCCACAAAAGCAGCACGCCGATCGCCGACCAGATCCAGCGGTTGCGCTGCGCCCAGATGCCGAAGCTCGCGAATGCGTTCATGGCTCGCTCCCGCGGTCGGCGGTCAGGCTGCGCAGCGTGAGCAGCGCGATCAGGATCAGCCCTTGCGTGGCGGCGTTGTAATCGCTGCTGACGCTGAGTGTGCCGAGCAGCGCGCCGATCAATGACAGCGTCACCGCGCCGGCGACGGCGCCGATCGGCGAGATGACGCCGCCGAGCAGCGAGCAGCCGCCCATCACCACGGCGGCGACGCTGAGCAAGGTGTAGGAATTGCCGGAATTGATGTCGCTTGCCGTGTTGATGGCCGTCAACGACAGGCCGGCGGCGGCGGCGAACAGTCCGGCGATGAGATAGCGCACCAGCGCGTAGCGCGTCGGCGACCATCCCGAGCGGATCATCGCCGCCGGATTGTTGCCGAAGCCGCGCAGCACGACGCCGAGCGGCAGCCTGTCGATGACCAGCACGATCAGCGCCACGGCGGCGATCAGGATGATCGAGGTCGGCACGACACCGAGCGACCAGTTGAAAAGCGCCGACAGCCAGTCGGGGCTGGCGCCGCCCGGCGTCGGCTGCAGCGCATAGCCTATGCCCACCCAGATGAAGGATGCGCCGAGCGTGACGACGATTGCCGGGATCTTGCGCGCCTGGATCAGGCCGCCAAGCCCGGCATAGGCGGCGACCGCCATCACCAATGCCAGCGCGCCAAGCCACGGCTGGTCGTAGAGCAGCGTGGCGCTGAGCACGCTGACCAGTCCGGCAAAGGCGCCGACGCCGAGATCGATTTCGCTGCCGCCGACGATGAACATCTGCGCCGCGGTCACCAGCACCAGCGACAGCGCCGGCATCAACAGCAGGTCGAGCCCGAAGGTGGAGGCGACCGCCGGGTTGATCGCGATCATGATGGCGAGCACGGCGGCAAGCCCGATGAACGGCGCCGCGTTGACCAGCCGGCGAGCGAGGTCCGCCGTGGCGGTCTGCCTGCGCCCTGCGCTGGCGGTCTTGTCCTCCGGCTGCACGAAGGAAGCGCCGACGATGGCCTGTTCCGTGATCGCTTCACCTGCCAGTTCCTTCACGATCCGGCCGCCGGAAAAGACCAGCACGCGGTCGCAGGCGAGCAGTTCCGCATCCTCGGTCGTGTGCCAGACCAGCGCGCGGCCGCTACGCGCAACCTCGTCGCAGAGCCGGTAGAAATCCTGCTTGGTGGCGATGTCGACGCCGCGCGTCGGATCGTCGAGCAGGATGATCGGCGTCTCGGCGACCAGCGCACGCGCCACCAGCGCCTTCTGCTGGTTGCCGCCGCTGAGCTCGGTGATGTTGGACTGGAAGCGCCGGTCGTCGAGCCGCAGGCGGCTGGCGGCGCGCGAAGCGGTATCCCGGCTGGCGCGGTCGGAAACGACGCCCAGCGCCGGGCGGCGGGCAAGCGCGCCGATGCCGATGTTGGAAAGCACGCTCCACAGCGGGAACACGCCTTCCTTCTGCCGGTCGCCGGCGATGAAGCCCGCATCCGCATGCCTAGTGACGGCAGCGTGTTGCTTCCGGTCCGGGCTGAAGATCGCGTGCAGCAATTCCTTCTGCCCGCTGCCTTCGAGACCGGCCAGCCCGACGATCTCGCCGCGCACGATGTCGATGTCGCGGCCGAACTCGGCCGTCAGCGGCCCGGAGAGCCGCACCAGCACATCCTGGGAGGATACGGCCGCGACGGCGTGCTGGTGGACCGGATTGGCATCGCCGCCCATCAACTGCACCAGTTTGCCGATCGAGGCGTCCGCGGCATGGCCCTGCCAGGCGGTGCGGCCGTTGCGCAGCACCACGATCTCCGTGGCGATGTCGATGATCTCCTGCAGCTTGTGGCTGATGAAGATGAAGGCGAGGCCGGCCTTCGCCCGCTCGCGAATGAAGGCCCTGAGTTGCTTCGAGCGGTCGAGATCGAGCGAGGACGTCGGCTCGTCGAGCACGATGAGCTTGACGCCGGGCGTCGCCGCCGCGCGCGCGATCTCCACCATCTGCCGTTCGGCGATGGTGAGGTGTGCGACCTCTGCGTCCGCGTCGATTGTATTGCCTGGAAAGACGGCGTCGAGCGCCGCGCGGGCGCGGGTGCGATAGAGCGCGCGCCAGCCAGGCCGGCTTGCGGCGTCGCTCGGTGTTTCCAGGAAAAAGTTTTCGGCGACCGACAGGTTGGCGCAGAGCGACAGCTCCTGATGCACCATGCGGATGCCGCGCCGCTGCGCTTCGCCGGTGTCGTAGCCGGCGAAAGCCAGCTCCGTGCCGGCAAAGGAAATCGCGCCGAGCGTCGGCCACATCGCGCCGCACAGAATGCGCATCAGCGTCGATTTCCCGGCACCGTTGCCGCCGACCAGCCCGATCACGTCGCCGGCACGGGCGGAAAGATCGATCCCCGCATTGGCGAGCGTCGGGCCGAAACTCTTGGTGATCCCGCTGAGCGAGACGACACTTGGCTGGGCAGGGGCAGCAGGCGCCGTGGCTGCGGCGCTGTCCTGTACGGCAACGGCAAGATGGGACATTCGTCCTCCGCTTCTTCGCAGGCGAAGATCGGGCGCCGCTGTGGGGCGGCGCCCGATCCGTTAAATGGTCTGCCTTACTTGCTGAGCAGGTTCTGCTTGACCCAGTCCAGCGAATAGCTCGGGCTGATGATCTGGCCGCCCGGCAGTTTCGCGTAGTCCTTGAGGTTGCCGGCATCGACGGTTGCCACCGGCATGATCATCAGCTTGGGCGCCTTGGCGCCCTTGAGCAGCGACAGGCCGAGCCAGAAGGCGGCGCCGCCGATGCCCGGCGTGGTGTTCATCGACACGGTCTGGTAGCCGTTCTTGGCATTCTCCTCGGCCCACCATTTGACGAAGTCGGTGCCGCCGCCGCCTTCGATGACCGGCATCTTGTCCTTGTACTCGCCGCCATACTGGACGAAGGCCTGCGCGATGCCGACATCGTCGCTGCCGCCCTGGCCGAGCACGGCATCGACATGCGGCAGCGAGGGCAGCACGTTGGCGATCGCCGACTGCGCCACGGAGGCCGTCGCCTGGCCGTAGACGGTCGCCACCACCTTGATGTCGGGGTATTTCGCCAGCACCGACTGCTGCGCGTTGAACATGTCGTTGTCCGGCGCCGAGCCCTTCACGCCGCGGACCTGGATGACGTTGCCCTTGCCGCCGAGCATCTTGAACACGGCTTCCGCCTGGGTGGCCTTGTAGCCCTTGAAGTCGAAATTGAGCTGGTAGTTGCAGGGCGCCGAAGCGACGGAATCGAAGGAAATCACGATGATGCCGGCCTTGCAGGCCTTCTCGATGATGCCGTTGACCGCGGTCTCCGAGGCGGCATCGACGGCGAGCACGTCGACCTTCTTCAGGATCAGTTCGGCGATCTGGCTGTTCTGCTGCGCGACCGAGCCGTCGCCGTTCATGACGATGTAGTCGGCGATCTGTCCGGCGGCCTTGGCTTCCTTGGCCGAAGCCTCGAAGGCCTCCACCATCTGGTGCCGCCAGGTGTTGCCGTAATAGGCGTTGGCCAGCGCGATGACCGGCGCGTCCGGAGACGCCATTGCCGGCAGAACCGAAACGCTAGCCAGCGCGGCGCTGGCGAGCGCCGCAACGATTGCGAACTTCATTGATATCTCCTCCCAAAAGCGCCGGCCAACATGGCCGGCTCGTCTGCTGTTCCGTGATGGCGCCCTTTCCAAAGGACACCATACCAGCTACATGTTATACCAGCATACCAAATAGGCAAGCCGGCACTTCGTTGGGATTGAACTTGCGAGCGCGACGCGTGGCCGGGCCTTAAAGCGCGTCGCGTTGAAACGGAGTCAGGCGACGCGCTTTAAGTCTTTGTCTTGATGCATGTCGTTGCCCCAGAACCGCTGCACACTTCCGGGCAACATGCATTAGTTCTACTGAGTCAGAAAATTTTGCAGATTCAATGACTGATTGAATTTGTTAGCTTGTCGATTCGCTGAATTTGCGGATTGACGGGATGACAGAGGTTGCGAGCGGTATCGAGGAACGCTTTGAGGCGTATGTCGGGGCGTTGAGCGGCGCTTTTGGCCACGCGGATCGAACGCGGCCTTTTCATGATTATTGCCGCGGACTGTTGCTGCCGGGAGAGCGCAAGAGCGTGGAGCCGATGGCAGCGCTGGTGGCTCCGGAGCGGGTTTCGGCAAAACATCAATCGCTTCTGCACTTTGTTGGCCAGGCGGATTGGTCGGATGCGCGGGTGCTGGCCAAGGTCCGCGATCTGGTGCTGCCTTGGCTGGAACAGAGCGGCGGCATCGAGGCCTGGATCATCGACGACAGCGGCCTGCCCAAGAAGGGGGTGCATTCGGTGGGCGTGGCCCGGCAATACTGCGGACGCCTGGGCAAGCAGGACAACTGTCAGGTCGCGGTGACGCTGTCGGTGGCCAACCATGCCGCGAGCCTGCCGGTCGCCTACCAGCTTTATCTGCCCGAAGCCTGGGCCGAAGATGAAGCCCGGCGTGCCAGGGCGGGGGTGCCGGCCACGGTGCGGTTCAGGACCAAGCCGCAGATCGCCCTCGATCAAATCCATGCCGCGCTGGACGCCGG
This sequence comes from Mesorhizobium sp. LEGMi-168a, assembly GCF_058312955.1. NCBI lineage: Bacteria > Pseudomonadati > Pseudomonadota > Alphaproteobacteria > Hyphomicrobiales > Phyllobacteriaceae > Mesorhizobium > Mesorhizobium sp. LEGMi-168a. The sequence continues at coordinate 282,330 of NZ_JBZEGV010000004.1, read as the reverse complement.
GATCGCGCCGGGCGTTGTCCTGGCGGACGCCGCCTATGGCTGCAACGGCGCCTTGCGCGCTGCTCTCACGGCGGCGGGCCTGACCTACGTGCTCGCCGTCCAGTCCAATGCCTGCGTCTGGCCGCCGGACGTGGAGCCCTTGCCGGCCAGGCCGTGGAGCGGACAGGGGCGGCCGCCGTCGCGACTGCAGCGCGGCCCCGGACACGCCCCGGTCTCGGTCAAGGACCTGGCCATGAGCCTGCCTTCAGCCTTCGTCGCGGTCACTTGGCGCGAGGGGTCGAACACGCCGCTCACCTCGCGTTTTGCCGCCTTGCGCGTGCGCCCGGCGGCCCGGCGCGCCACGCTGCGCCCCGTCGAATGGCTGCTTGTGGAATGGCCCGAAGGCGAGGCCGAGCCAACCGGATACTGGCTGTCGACCCTGCCGCAAGACATCGGCCTTGCCGCGCTCGTCGATCTGGCCAAGCTGCGCTGGCGCATCGAGCGCGATTACCAGGAGCTGAAATCGGAACTCGGGTTGGCCCACTACGAGGGGCGTGGATGGCGAGGCTTCCACCACCATGCAACCCTCACCATCGCAGCTTACGGCTTCCTCATCCGCGAACGAGCGGCCCTTCCCCCCTCAGCCGCCTCGATCCGCCAGATCGCTGCCGTTCCCATCCGTCCCAGACCCAGGGGCGCCCCCGATCCGGCCCGAACGACACGTGCCAAACTCCATCGCCACCCTACGAAAACGGCTCATCGTCGCCCTGGCAACTAACCTTACGCGATGTCCGTGCTGCCAACGAAAACACTCGCCATCATATTTTGTGACGCAGTAGAATTAGCCTACGATCAGTTGGAGCCGGCCCTTCGCCAGACGTCCGGCCGCAACATTGGATGCAAAGCCTTCAATTCGGTTTGCATCTCAGCGATCATCCAGGTGCAGATATCGGAGACGACGGGCCGCACTGGCCTCGCGCGCGGCGCAATCAGGTGATGGGTCCGGCCGGTGTTGATCTGGCGGTCCGATGCAGGGACAAGTGTCCCTGAAGCAAGGCCCTCGAGACATTGCTGAGCCAGCCGAGCGCGACACCTTCCCCGTTCATCGCGGTCTGGAGCACAACCGCGTAGTCCGAGAATTCGAGCCACTTTGCCTTGCTGGTCTTGCGGTCGGCGACATGACCCCAAGCGTCCAGCCACTGCAGCTTGGCATCGGTGAGGTGAAGCAGGACATGGCCTTCGCCGTCCGCGTCGTGCTTCAACCGGCCATGGGCCGACCGATAGGACGGGCTGCACACCGGAACGATGATTTCCGGCGAGAAGGCCCAACGGTGATAGCTCGTGTCGTCATCGGCCAGGATTCTGGTGGCAAGGTCGACGTTCTCGGCCGGGCCGCGCAGAACGCCCGCGATCAGTTCGAATCTCAGGTCCACGTCCGGAAATCTTGTATTGAAGGCTCCCAGTCTCGGAACGAACCAATGCGTCACCAGCGAGCTTGAAAGCGAGAGCGTGACGACCGGCTTTGCCGCATTCTTCTCCTTGATCTGGCGGATAACCTTCTCGATCCCGTCAAATCCTTCGCGCACCGCCGCATAGAGCGCGCGGCCGTCCGCGGTCGGGGTCAATCCCGTCGAATTCCGCGTGAAAAGAGCGACGCCAATATCGGCCTCGAGCTGGGCGATGCTGCGGCTGACGGACGGTTGCGTGACGTTGAACTCCCGCGCGGCGGCCGTGAAACTTGCCAGCCGGACAGCCGCCTCGAAGACCAGAAGTCCGCGCGCGGAAGGAACGAGTCTTGCGAAGTCAGCCATACGCCCAGCGTATAGCTCCCCAAAGAATTTTCAATCTTTCTAAGGCTCCGAAAATGGCTAACTATAACCGTCATGAATGGTTCGGAGCAGGACGTGACCTTAGCGGCACCGCAGTCCAAGGGTAGGGAGACATCCCTGGATCCGTTGCTTCAACCGTTCCGGCTCAAGGGACTGGTGCTGCGCAACCGCGTCGTCAGCACCAGTCACGCTTCGATGCTGGACGATGGCGGCCTACCGCTCGAGCGCTACCAGCGCTACCATGAGGAGAAGGCGCGCGGTGGCCTCGCCATGACCATGATGGGCGGTTCGGCGATGACGTCGCCGGATTCCAGCTGGGGTGGCGGTCAGCTTGACCTTTCCAGCGATCGCATCGTCCCGCACCTCCAGTCGCTGTCGCAGCGAATTCATCGCCATGGTGCGGCCGTCATGTGTCAGGTATCGCATCTTGGCCGGCGCGCCACCGCCTATGCCGGCAACTGGCTCCCGCCGGTGGCGCCGTCGCGTGTGCGCGAGACGCGAAACCGGAATTTTCCGAAGGAGATGGATGCCTCGGACATCGGCAGGATCGTCGGCGACTACGCAAGCGCCGCCAGGCGCTGCCGCGATGGCGGCCTTGACGGTGTCGAGACGGTCACCGGCGGACATCTGATCGGTCAGTTCCTTTCGCGCAGAACCAACAGGCGCACGGACGGCTTCGGCGGTTCGCTCGAAAACCGCGCGCGCTTCGGCTTGATGGTCCACGAGGCGATCCGTCGGGCGGTCGGCGACGACTTTGCCGTCGGCATCCGGTTCGTGATCGACGAGGCGGTCGAGGATGGGTCGGATTTCGAGGAATGCCTTGCCTTCGCCCGGCTGTTCGAGCGGGAAGGGCATATCGATTTCTTCAACTGCATCTTTGGCCGCATGGACACTGACCTGGCCCTGGCCGAGCAGAACATGCCTGGCATGTTCACCCAGAGCGCGCCGTTCCTGCCGCTGGTCGGGCAGTTCAAGCGGGAAACCAGGCTGCCCGTCATCCACGCGGCAGGCATTCGCGACGTAGCGACGGCGCGGCATGCGATCCGCGACAACCTTGTCGACCTTGTCGGCATGACGCGGGCGCATATTGCCGACCCGCATATCGTCAACAAGGTGATACGGGGAGAAGAGGAGCGCATCCGCCCCTGCATCGGCGCATCCTATTGCCTCTACAAGAAGGTCCAATGCGTCCACAACCCGGCCAGCGGCCACGAAACGATCGTCGGCCACATCATCGACCGGGCCGAAACGCCGAGGCGGGTGGTGGTAGTCGGAGGCGGGCCGGGCGGGATGGAAGCGGCGCGGGTCGCCGCCGAGCGCGGGCACAGCGTCACTCTGCTCGAAGCCGGAGCGCGGCTTGGCGGCCAGGTGCTGGTCGCCGCCTCCGCTTCCGATCGCAAGGATCTCATCGGCATCGTCGACTGGCGTGTCGAAGAGCTCGCCCACCTCGGTGTGGATGTCCGCCTCAACACCTATGCAGATGCGGAGATCGTCCTTGCCGAAAGGCCCGACGCCGTGATCGTCGCCACCGGCGGCATTCCGGACATGGAGCGGCTGGACGGCGCCGAACATTGCGACAGCGTCTGGGACGTGCTGACCGTGGTCGTGCCGGCGAAGGACGACATTCTTATCTATGACGAGACCGGACGCCAGGCCGCGGTTTCCTGCGCCCTTCATCTCGCCCGCCTGGGGCGTGCGGTTGCTCTCGCCATTGCAGACGATACGCTGGCGATCGAGACCCCTTATCCAGACAGGGTGAGCTTCCGCAAACGCGCCTCGGAACTCGGCATCCGGGTCGTCGGCGACGTCCGGCTGGTCAAAGTCGTGCGCCAAGGCAACGGCATTGTCGCCAGGTTCCGGCATGAGCTCACCGGTGCCGAAACTGAGATGAACGCGGCCCAACTCGTCATCGAGCGTGGCACGGTCCCTGTAGAGGACGTCTTTCAGGAACTGTGTGCCCGCTCTTCCAACAACGGCGTCACCGACATTGCGCTGATGACCGGAGCAGGGGCGAAAGAGGGCAAGAAGCCCCCAACCGCGGGATCGTTCGAGCTGCACCGCATAGGGGACGCGGTTGCCAGCCGCGATATCTATTCGTCGATCTATGAGGCCTACCGTCTCTGTTCGCAATTGTAGACGGGCCGCGGCCGCCGCCACGATCGAAAGCCAATTCGGCGTCGTGCATATTCCTTGAAGGCTTCCGGCGTGAATATCTCGAGGCCCACGCCTTTCTTGTTGGGCTTGTAGTTGATGCAGTAGTCGAGGTCGGCGCAGATCAGCTTCTCGAGGAAGGGCGCCTTCTGCGCCATGAAGAACCAGTGATAGCTCTCCAGCCCCCAGCCGAGGGTGACGTTGGTGAGAAGATGGTAGGTCGGGATGATGTCGAATCCATTCGCATGCTATTAGAGTGGCTTGGCCACAACCGAGGCATAGCAGAAGCCCTCGCCGCGTCGTCGATCATGGCAGATGCCACGATCGCCGCGCTCGCGCGGCCCGAAACGCGGACGGGCGACATACGCGGCACCACCAACACCGAAGGAATGACCAGCGCCATCGTCGCTGCCATCGAGAAGGAAGCTGAAAATGTCCTTGCATAGGATCGCCGTGATCGGCGGTGACGGCATCGGCCCGGAGGTTGTCGAGGCCGGCGTCAAGGTGCTGGAAGCGCTCGCTACTGTCGAACCGGGTCTTGCCTTCGAGTTCAAGCGCTTCGATTGGGGTTCGGATTACTATCGCCGCAACGGCCGCATGATGCCCCAGGATGGGCTCTCTCAGATCGAGGACTTCGACGCGATCTATTTCGGCTCGGTCGGCGACCCGAACTTGCCGGATGACATCACGTTGTGGGGTTTGCGCCTGGCCATCTGCCAGGGGTTCGACCAGTACGCCAATGTGCGGCCGACGCGCCTTTTGCCAGGCCTCACCGGCCCGCTGCGGCAAGAGCTTGGCCAGCAGATCGACTGGGTGATCGTGCGCGAGAACAGCGAAGGCGAATATGCGGGCGTCGGCGGCCGCGCCCATCGCGGCCTGCCGATCGAGGTCGGCATGGATGTCGCCGTCTTCACCCGCACCGGCATCGAGCGCATCGCCCGTTTTGCCTGCGATCTTGCCATGTCGCGGCCGCGCAAGCTGCTGACCGTCGTCACCAAATCGAACGCGCAGCGCCATGGCATGGTGCTCTGGGACGAAGTCGTGCGTGAAGTGGTTCGGGACTATCCCAGCCTGACCGTCGACTGGATGCTGGTCGACGCCATGACCCAGCGCATGGTCAACAAGCCCGGCAGCATCGACACGGTGCTGGCGACCAATCTACATGCCGACATCCTGTCCGATCTGGCGGCGGCACTCGGTGGTTCGCTGGGCATAGGCTCAACCGCAAACATCGACCCGTCGCGCGCGCGTCCGTCCATGTTCGAGCCCATCCATGGCTCGGCCTTCGACATTACCGGCAAGGGCGTCGCCAATCCGCTTGGGTCGTTCTGGACGGCGAGCCTGATGCTTGACCATCTTGGCGAGCAGGCCGCGGCGCGTCGCCTTATGCTGGCGATTGAAACCGTGACCGGCCGGGGAGAGTATCTCAGTCCGGACCTTGGCGGCACGGCGCACACTGCCGAGGTCACCGCTGCCGTGATTGCCGCACTCTCGGGCGTAAACAGCTCGAGTTCATCGCGCCTGGTCGGATAGAAGCCGCAACACCTGTTGCAACTCTTTCCACTTCCTCAACCGCCCTTTAGGCGGCGCGGCTGAAGCGATCGATCCTGAAATCATCGAGTGGCGTCTCGCAGCGGCCGCTCGTGATGAGCTCGGCCATGGCGTCGCCCACACCCGGGCCGAGCTGGAAGCCGTGTCCGCTGAAGCCGAAGGCATGGAACAGGCCCGGCGTGGTCGCCGAGCGTCCCATGACCGGCAGCATGTCCCGCACATAGCCCTCGCAGCCGGACCAGGTGCGGATGACCGCGACCTGCGCGATCGCCGGCAGCAGCCGCGCGACGGCGCGCAGCTGGCCCGGCAGGCGCACGGGGTCGGCCGCCGCATGGCCGGGATCGAGGTCCACAGGCACTCTTTCGGCCGCTCCGCCGAAGACGATGTTGCCTCGTTCGACCTGACGCAGGTAGGCGCCATAGTCCTTGTCACGCGTCCAGATGCCGACGACCGGCAGGATACGGTGCGGCAGTGGCTCGGTCACGCCCATCTGCGGGCCGCGGGCGTCGAGCGGAACCTCTTCGCCGAACTGCGCGGCGATGCGCGCGCCCCAGGCGCCGGCAGTGTTGAGCAGGCACTCAGCCGCGAATGAACCTTTTGAAGTGGTGACGACGAAACCGGTGCCCGTGGGCTTGATCGTCTCGACTTCAGCCCCCTCGACGATGTCTGCACCGAGCTTGCGCGCAGCGTCGGCAAAGGCCGGCGCGATCAGCCGCGGATTGCCGCTGCCGTCATGCGGCGAGAACGATGCCGCGATCGCGTCGGGACCGAGGCCGGGGAAACGGGCACGAATCTCGCGCGGACCAAGTTCTTCCAGCTCGAGCCCCCAGGGCCGCGCCGCCTCGGCATAGGCCCGCATGTCGGCGAGACTGCCTTCATCGAAGATCAACCGGATATGGCCGGTGGCGCGGAATTCCACGTCTCGGCCAAGCATCTTCTCAGCCTCGCCCCACAGCCTGAGCGAGCGGTGGGCCAGCGGAAGCTGGGACAGATGACGCCCCGTGCGCCGGATGTTGCCGAAGGAGGCGACGGTTGCGCCGGTGCCGATCCGGTTGCGCTCGATCAGCGTCACGCGTGCGCCGCGCCTGGCGAGGAAATAGGCCGAGGCCGTCCCCATCAATCCGCCGCCCAGCACGATCACATCCATAGTCGTTCCTCAAAGCAATTCCAGGAAAAGTGTGAAACGGTTTTCCGTCCGGAATTGCGTAAAAACAAAGGGATAGAGCGGTTTGCCGTTTCCGTGAAACGGTGAACCGCTCTAGCGCAGAGCGGGCTGATCCATCGATGCGCCCATCTTGTTCGCGCCGCGGCATTGCGTCAAAGATGGGTTTGGACAAGAACCATAAGCTTTACCTATGGAGTGGCAATGCGGGCGCGGCAGCTCGAAGTGTTCATCGCCGTCATGCGCGCCGGCACCGTGACCGCCGCGGCGCGGACGCTGAACATCTCCCAGCCCGCGCTCAGCCAGGTCCTGCTCCACACCGAGGACGAACTCGGCTTCGCGCTGTTCGAGCGGGTGAAAGGCCGGCTGCGGCCGACTCCGGAGGCGCTCGAAATCTTCGCCGATGCCGAAAGGCTGTCGGCGGGGCTCGAGGGCTTGCGCCGCAAGACCACCGACCTGCGGCTGGGCCGGACCGGGCTGGTGCGGGTCGCGGCCTCGCCGCCGCCGGCCATGGCAATATTGCCGCGCGCATTCACCAAATTCCGGGCGCAGCATCCCAATATTCTGCTGCGTTCCCACAGCGCGCCGATCGCTGCAATCGTCGACATGCTGCGCGCCGGCGATGCCAGCCTCGGTGTGGCCATGGACGACCGGCTGCCACCCGACATCGAGGCCGAGGTGATGGGCAGCGTCGGCTTCGCATGCCTGCTGCCCGCCGGGCACGCGTTGCAGAAGAAGACCGAGCTGACGCTCGCCGATCTCGTCGGGCAGGAGTTGATATCCTACCGCGGAAACACCCGCCCGGCCGACGAGCTGGCCCACGCAGCCCGCGCGCAGGGTGTCACGCTTTCGCCGTCGCTCGAGATCGACGTATCGATCTCCGCGGTCGGCTTTGTCCAGGCCGGCATGGGCATCGCCCTGGTCGACGCGCTACTGCCGTGGCGGCAGTTTGCCGGGCTTGAAGTCAGGCCGCTGGCAGCGGGACCGGAATTCCCGATCGCGCTGCTTACATCGCGGACACGGGCGCTTTCGCGGGCCGATGAGATGATGCGCGATCAGATCCGCGCCGCATGCTCAGCTGTCCTGGGCGAACGAGACGGAAGAGTATAAGCAAGGCTTATAACCTAGCCCGTCATCCATCTTGGACCCGGATGATCCGGTCGTGCCAGCATTTGTTTGGCAGACAGGAAGGGACGCATCATGGATAGTGCCATTGCGGCGGATGCAGCGCGGAACGAAGCCGACTGGAAGGTCGGCGTCGATATCGGCGGGACATTCATCGATTTCTGCGCGCTGGAAGCCCGTTCCGGGCGGGTCGCCTCGCTGAAAGTGCTGACGACGCCGGAAGATCCGGGCGCCGAGCTGATGACGGGCCTCGCCCTTCTGGCCGAACGCGAAGGCTTCGATCCGACCCATATGACGCGTTTCGTGCACGGCACGACGGTCGGCATCAACACGATCATCCAACGCAAGGGCGCGCCGCTCGCGCTGTTCACCAATGCCGACTTCGAGGACGTGATCGAGCTCGCGCGGCTTCGCATGCCGGACATGTATTCGCTGTTCTGTTCGCGACCGGACCCGCTGATCTCGCGCGACATGGTGTTCGGCATTCCGGCTCGCATGCGTGCGGATGGCAGTGAGTCCCAGGCGCCGGACATGACGGTTGTCGGGAGAGCAGTCGAGGCGGCGAAGGCGAATGGGGCGCACGGGATCATCGTGTCCTTCCTTCACTCCTGGCGCAACGCCGCCCAGGAAGCCTCGGTGAAGGCGGCGATCGCGCGCCTTGCGCCCGACCTTTTCGTCTTCTCCTCGGCCGAGGTCTGGCCGGTCATCCGCGAATACGAGCGCAGCTCGACCGCCATTCTCAATGGCTATGTCCATCCGCGCGTCTCCGGCTATTTGACAGCGTTGGAAGCGCGGCTGAAAACCCGCGGCGTGCCGGCCCGCCCGCTGCTGACGAAATCGAATGGCGGGCTGATGAACGCCGCCGAAGGCAAACGCGCCTGCGTGAACATGCTTTTGTCGGGAACGGCCTCCGGGGTCATCGGCGCCTCGTGGCTGGCGCGTCAGGCCGGCGAGGACAAGGTTCTCACCCTCGACATCGGCGGCACCTCGGCCGACTTCGCGCTTATCATCAGCGGCGAGCCACAGTTCGGCACCGGCGAGCTGATCGGCGAGTTTCCGCTCCATATTCCCTCCGTGTCGGTGAGCTCGATCGGTGTCGGCGGCGGCTCGATCGCCAGTGTCGACGCTCAAGGCGTGCTGCGCGTCGGGCCTGAATCCGCCGGTTCAACGCCTGGCCCGGCATGCTATGGCCGTGGCGGCGAGCGGGCGACGGTGACGGACGCCATGGTGGTGTGCGGATGGCTCGGCCACAGCGAGATGGCTTATGGTCAGCTCCGGATCGATACCAGACTGGCGCATCGCGCGGTCGGCGAGCTTGCCGCGCGGCTCGGCCGCCCGGTCGAGCAGACCGCGCAGGCGATCCTCGACATCGCGGTGTCGGAGATGTTCGTCGAGGTCGAGAAGCTCGCCTCGCGCGCCGGCGTCGACTTGCGCGAGTTCACGCTGATGCCCTTCGGCGGCGGCGGCCCGATGCTCGGCGCGTTTCTTGCCCGCGAGCTCGGGATGAAGCGTGTCATGGCGCCCCGCCGCCCCGGCCTTGTGTCGGCGCTAGGCGGGCTGGTGGCGGATCTGCGCGGAGACTTCATTCGCACCATATTCAGCCCGCTCTCGGGTGCATCACTTCCAGGAATTCGCCAGGCGTTCGATGAACTCGCGCAAGAGGGCCGCGACTGGCTTGCGGCGCAGGGGCACGATGCGGCCGCGCAACTCAACCTCTCCTGCGACATGCGCTATGTCGGGCAAAGCTATGAGATCGAGGTCGTCCTTTCACCGGAATGGCTGGCGGAGGGCAGCGCGGAGGCAATCGAGCAAGCCTTCCACCGCACTCATGAGCAACTCTACGATTTCCACGACCCGGACGGTGCGATCGAGCTTGTGAATGTCCGGTTGTCCGCCGTGGGCACGGGCCCGGCGCTCTCCTTCCCGGAGATCGACGAGATCAACGCGCCGGCTGTTCCGGCGCGCCGGCTCCCGGTCTACACGGGCCTGAGCGTCGAGACGGTCGACCTCCACGACCGGCAGACCCTCGTGCCGGGCAGCACGTTCCAGGGGCCAGCCGTGGTGGTGCAGGAAGACACCACCTTTGCCATTCCCGCTGGAACGCAGGCAAGGGTCGATCGCCATCTCAACCTTCTTCTGACCTTCGCGGAGTGACGCCTTGTTTGACCGCACAAACCTGCAGGTTCTCGCAAACCATGCCCGCGCGGCAGCCGAGAACATGGCCCACACGCTGCACCGCACCGCGCATTCCGCTTTCGTCAAGGAGACGCAGGATTTTACCGTGATGCTGATGGACCGTTCAGGGGCGACCTTCGCCGTCCCGATGGAACTCGGCGCCACCTGGTATCCGGGGCTTTCGTACCACCGCGCGATCGCGATGGTCGATGATTACCGGCCGGGCGACGTCGCTTTCACCAACGATCCCTATTCGGGCCACGTCGCCACGCACGCGCCCGACACGCACCTGTGGAAGCCGGTCTTCGTCGAGGGCGAGATCGTCGCCTGGACCGGAGGGCACATCCACAACACCGATATGGGCGGGGCGGTGCCGGCCTCGCTCAGCCGGGCGCTGACCGAAATCCACCAGGAAGGCATCCGCTTTCCTCCGATGAAGCTGGTGAGGGAGGGCGTCTTCGACGAGACGATCCTGCGGATCATGAGCACCAATGTGCGCAAGCCCGACCTCAACATCGGCGACATCAAGGCGCTGGTCGGCGCGCTCAACACTGGCGAGCGCAAGATCCAGGCGATGGTGAGGAAGTTCGGCAAGGCCGGCTTCATCGAAGGCGTTGCCGCTCTGCTCGACCATGCCGAGGCGCAGGCACGCGACGTGCTGCGCTCGATGCCCGACGGCACATGGGAATTCGCCGACTATGCCGACGAGGATTCGGTCGAGGCCAATCCCTGCCGGCTGAAGTTGACGCTGACGATCAAAGGCGACGAGGCAGTGCTCGACTTCACCGGCTCCGATCCGCAGCTCGGCTCCTCGCTCAACGTACCTTCGGGCGGCGACCCGCGCCACACGATGCTGCTGGTCGGCGTCTACTACGTGCTCTACACGCTCAACCCGAAGATCCTGCTCAACACGGGTCTCACCCGGCCGTTTACCTGCATCACTCCAGAGGGGTCAGTGCTGAACCCGGTCCATCCCGCCGCCGTCGGCATGCGCTCGCTCACCTGCGCCCGGCTGCGCTCGGTCATCTTCGGCGCGTTCTCGCAAGCGGTGCCGCAGCGGCTGCCCGCGGCACCGGCCGGCAACAACTGCATCGTCAACGTCATGTCCATCGACGAGCGCAGCAGCCGGAGCGTCATCGCCGCGGTGAACCCGGTGGTCGGCGGCGGCGGCGCGATGCCGCATCGCGATGGCACCAACGGATCGGGCGCCGATGCCGCGTATCTGAAGAACACGCCGATCGAGATCACCGAGACCGAGACGCCGGTCGAATTCGTGAAATACGGGCTCGCCAAGGACAGCGGCGGTGCGGGTCGCTGGCGCGGCGGACTGGCGACCGAGATGGCCTTCCGCGTCTTTGCCCCGGACTCCAGGATCACGGCGCGCAACCGCGACCGCAGCTTCTTCCGTCCATGGGGCGTGCTGGGCGGCAAGGCAGCCGGCCTGTCGGACATGGTCGTCAATCCGGGGACCGAGCACGAGCGGCGGCTGGGCAATATCGACACGGCAGTCTTGCAGCCCGGCGACGTGCTGGAAATCCGCTCCGCCGGAGGCGGCGGGCGCGGCGATCCGCATCAACGCGAGCCTTGGCGGGTCGCTGAGGATGTGCGGCGCGGCTATGTCTCGGCGGGAGCGGCCGAGCGCGACTATGGCGTCGTCCTCAGCGGCGGCGAGGTCGACGCGCAGGCGACGGAGCGGCTGCGCGCGCGGCATAAGCCGGAAGCCGGCCATTTCCATTTCGGTCCGGAGCGTGAAGGCTACGAAGCGCAATGGACGCCGGCTGCTTACGATCGGCTCCACACTCTGCTGGACGCCTTGCCGATCCACTGGCGGTTCTTCGCCAAGACGGAGATCTTCCGCCGCATAAAGGGGCGCTCAGGGCCGGAAGGCGTTCAGGCGGCCTTCGATGCCGTTTGCGAACGCTTCCCCGAATTGCCTCGTCCCCGCCCGGTGCGAGAGGCCGCGGAATGATCGCGCCCGGGCGCATCGTCCGGCTGGCCGAGCGCGACCGGACAGGAGTGCAGTTCTTTCTCGACGGTGAGATGCGCGGCGCGCTGGCGGGCGACACCGTGCTGACCGCCATGCTGGCGTTGGGGCACGCCCTACGGAGTTCGGAGTTCGGACCCGATCCGCGCGCAGGCTTCTGCCTGATGGGAGCCTGCCAGGATTGCTGGGTCTGGCAGGAGGAGGGATCGCGTCTGCGCGCGTGCACAACTTCTATCGTTGAGGGCATGCGGCTGCGCACGACGCCGCCGGAGGGCTGGCCGTGAACGAAACCTCGTTGCCGCGGGTCGTGATCGTCGGCACGGGTCCGGCCGGCATAAGGGCCGCCGCGACATTGGTCGATGCCGGGCTCCATCCGGTGGTGATCGACGAAGGGTATCGCGCGGGCGGGCAGATCTATCGCCGTCCGCCTGCCGGCTTCGTCCGCACGCCGGAACAGCTCTATGACTCCGAGGCGGCGAAGGCGCGCGCGCTGCATGCGCTCTTCGATCGGCTGGCCGAGGAGGGGCGCCTCACCCATTGCGCGCTGAGCTCCGTCATCGCCGCGCATGAGGGGCGGCTGCACGTGCTGGGGGAGGGCGGCGTGCAGGTGATCGGTTATGATCGCCTGATCCTTGCTACCGGCGCATCCGACCGCGTCGCTCCGGTCCCAGGCTGGCAGCGCGCCGGCGTCTACAGCCTTGGTGCTGCGCAGATCGCGCTCAAGGCGCAGGGCGTGGCCCTCGGGCGACGCATCGTCCTGATGGGTTCCGGGCCTCTGCTGACGCTTGTCGGCGCGCAACTCCTCAAGGCTGGAGCGGATGTGGCGGCGGTGCTCGACACCTCGTCCTGGCATCAGCAGATGCAGGGGTTCCGGGGGCTTGCCGCCCGGCCGGTCGTGGCGCTGCGCGGCCTAGCCCTACGGGCGTGGCTTGGCCGCCGCTATCAAGCTGGCGTGGCGCTGGACAGTATCGAGGCGGACGAGACGGGCGTCACAGCGCTGCGCTGGCGCGATGCCCGCGGCCGGGAGCGTCTCACCGCATGCGACATGATCGGAATGGGCTGGCACCTGCGGGCGGAAACGCATCTGGCAGACCTGACGGGATGCGCCTTCACCTATGACGAACAGTGGCGGCAGTGGCTGCCTAAGACCGACGGGGTGGGCCGCGCCGGCAACGGCGTCTACCTTGCCGGCGACGGGGTTCGCCTGCTCGGAGCGGACGGTGCGGAGATCGCGGGACGCATTGCCGCTGCGGCGTGCCTTTCCGATCTCGGACGTCAGGCGCCTCCCGTCAGTGCCGATCTGCGCAAGCTGGCGCGGCTCGAGCGCTTTGCCCGCGGTCTGGCTCGCGCCTTTCCCTGGCCATCCGCGATGGTACGGGCACTCTCCGACGACGCGATCGTCTGCCGCTGCGAGAATGTGACTGCCGGAGCTGTGCGCGAGGGCGTGGACTTCGGCGGCGGCGAGGCCAACCGGGTGAAATCGCTCTCACGCGTCGGCATGGGCCGCTGCCAGGGGCGCTATTGCCAATTGGCTGCCGTCGAACTCGTTGCGGCGCAAGCCGGATGTACACCCGATACTGTCGGCCGGTTCCGTGGGCAGGCTCCGGTCCGACCGGCGCCTGTCGGCGCTTTTCTTCGGGAAGGCTGATGCGGAGCAGAAGGCCACGCGATCTAGAAGTCGGCAACCTTTCCCCAGGCCGAAGCATCGAAGCGCCGTGGGTCATAGGATGTCGGATCGACGATCGGTTGCGACCCGGTCACCAGATCGGCAACGAGGTGCCCGGCACCCGGCCCGATGCCGAAGCCGTGTCCCGAGAATCCGGCAGCCAGGAAGAAACCCGGAACGCTCTGTATCTCGCCGATGGCCGGTACGCCGTCCGGTGTGCTGTCGATGTAGCCGGCCCAGGCCGCGCTGATCGTTGTCTGGCGCAGCGCCGGCAACAGCTCGAGCGCGCGGGCGTGGGTCAGGCGGATGGTTGCCCGGTCCGGGACCGGATCGAGGATGCGCATCCGCTCCATCGGCGTCGGCCGGTCGAGCCGCCAGTGTCGCAGCGTTTCGTGGCCCGAGCTCATGCCCTGCAGGCCGCCGGGCGCGAGGCTTCGCCACCGCTTCAGGAACATCGGGACGAACTGCGAGGAGAAGCGCAACTGCTGCGGCGTCACGTCCACGCGCCCGCGTCCGCTGATCGCAAGCGTGTAGCCGCCGTCGCCGCGACGCGTGGCCGAGATCCTTGCCGTGTGCAGCGCATCCGGCAGGCCTTCCGCACCGGGCGAGACCGACAGGATGGAGGAGCGGATCGACGCCTGCGGAAAGCGGAAGCCGAACTGATGGCAAAAGGAAGACGCCCAGGCGCCCCCGGCCAGCACTGCCGCCTTCGTCCGGATCGTTCCGCTTTCGGTGACCACGCCACTCAGGCGTCCGCCCTCGATCTCGATGCCGCGTGCGGCGCAATTCTGGTGGACGGTGCCGCCGAGCTTCAGGATGGCGCGAGCGACCGCGGGCGCGGCACGCGACGGATCGGCGGTGCCGTCGGTCGGCGAGAAGACGCCGCCCTTCCAGGTCCGGCCCGTGGCGCGGCCCCGCTCGCTGGCCTCGGCGCTGTCGAGCATATGCGTGGTGACGCCGGCCGTTCTGGCGAAGTCACGCCAGCGCGCCCAGCCGGCCAGTTCCGCCTCGTCATTGCTGAGGTAGAGCAGGCCGCAGCGGCGAAAACCGGTATCTTCGCCGGTTTCCGCCGCAAAGCGCTCCCACAGATCCAGGCTTCGGGTCGCCATCGGCAACTCGCGGGCATCGCGGTTTTGCTGACGGCACCATCCCCAGTTCCGGGAAGACTGCTCGGCGCCGATGCGTCCCTTTTCGATAAGCGCGACCTTCATGCCGCGCCGCGCCAGATAATAGGCAGCGAAGACGCCGACGATGCCGCCGCCGATCACCACCGCGTCGGCGGATTGCGGCAGTTCGCCGGATGTCTCGATTTGCTGCAGCGGCGCGCGCATGGTCTCTCCACCTTGAAGCGCCAATCTAGCGCGTTGCGAAGGCAGCCGCTGCCGCAGTTGAGGCTGAAGCAGAATTTTATTCCGGCAGCTCGGTTGAAATCGGGAGTCGATGCGTTTCAAAGCGGTGTCCGCTCTGATGGACAGGCCACCGGGCTGTGGTAGTGTCGATGGTTATTGGCAACGCGGCATTTTGTGCTGTGGCGTGCGTTCTGTGGAGATGGCCGTGAAACTGGATCGGATCGACATCAAGATTCTTTACGAACTGCAGAAGAACGGCCGCATCACCAATGTGGAACTGGCCGAGCTGGTGCACCTGTCGCCGAGCCCATGCCTGATGCGGGTCAAGAAACTCCAGTCGGAGGGCTACATCGAAGGCTATTCGGCGCAGGTCAATATCGGCAAGCTCGGCCAGACGCTGACCGTCTTCACCGAAATCACCTTGAAGAACCACCGCCAGGTCGACTTCGCCCGCTTTCTCTCCGTCGTCGAGAAGATCGACCAGGTCATCGAATGCCACCTTGTGTCAGGCGGCTACGACTACCTGATGAAATTCGTGACCGCCGGCATCGGCGAATACCAGACGATCATGGAGCGGCTGACCGATATGGATATCGGCATCGACAAGTATTTCTCGTTCGTGGTGCTGAAGTCTCCCATCGTGAAGGCGCACATGCCGCTGCCCAGCCTGTTTCCGATGTGAGGTTCTGCCGCTTTCAGGCGACGCGTTTCAAGTCTTTGTTTGATGCATGTCGTTCTCCCAAAACCGCTGCGCACTTTTGGGCGACATGCATTAGCGATGGCCGTACTGGCTGACCAGCTCGGAGTCGCGGACGAGACCGTCGAGCCAGGTCGGATCGAGCTTCGGCACGGAGGAGAACAGCAGCTTGGAATAGGGGTGGGTGGGCGCCTTCACCTTGTCCGGCGTGATCTGCTCCACCCGCTCGCCATTGTACATCACCATGATCTGGTCGCAGATGGCCTCGACCACCGAGAGGTCGTGGCTGATGAAGATGTAGGACAAACCCAGCTCGCGCTGCAGCTCCTTGAGCAGCTCGATCACGGCGGACGCCACCACCGTGTCGAGCGCCGAGGTGATTTCGTCGCAGATGATGAGCTTGGGGTCGGCCGCCAGAGCACGCGCGAAGTTCACCCGCTGCTTCTGGCCGCCCGAGAGTTCCGACGGATGACGGTAGCGCAGCGCCTTCGGCAGGCGCACCATGTCGAGCAGTTCGTCGACGCGCTTCGAGCGCGCCTGCCTGTCGAGCCGGTGATAGAAGGCCAGCGGCCGCGAGACGATGTCCTCGACCGGCTTGGCCGGATTGAGCGCGGTATCGGCATACTGGAACACAATCTGCATCTCGCGCAGCTGGTCGCGGCTGCGGTTCCTCGCGGCGCGCTCCAGCGCCTTACCGTCGAAGACGATGTCGCCGGAGGCCGCCGGATGGATGCCGGCGATGGCTCGCGCCAACGTCGATTTTCCGCAGCCGGATTCGCCGATGACGCCGAGATTGCGCCCCTTCTCCACGACCAGGCTGACGGACTCGACCGCGCGGATAACCGGCTGCCCGTCAGGTTTCACCGGTCCGTATCCGGCCGTCAGATTGTCGATGCGAAGCAGCGGCTTCGCTCCCGAATCTCCATCCGCCTGCGTCTGCCTTGGCTTCGGTTCGAAGGCGGCCAGCAGTTCCCGCGTGTAGGGGTGCTTGGCAGCCGAAAGTATTGCCGCCGTGGTGCCGGTCTCCTGCACTTCGCCGCCCTTCAGCACTACGATCCGGTCGGCGATCTGGGCGACGACCGCGAGGTCGTGCGAGACGTAGACACCCGCTATCCCGCCCGCCCGCATCACCGACTTGAACGCCTTCAGCACGTCGATCTGCGTCGTCACGTCGAGTGCGGTCGTCGGCTCGTCGAAGATGACCAGCTTGGGATCGCCGATAAGCGCCATGGCCGCCGCCAGCCGCTGCAATTGCCCGCCCGAAACCTGGTGCGGATAACGGGCGCCGATCCCTTCCGGATCCGGCAGCGACAAGGCCCTGAAGAGCTCGACCGCGCGCCGGCGCGCCTGCTCGGGCGGCATCAGCTTGTGGATGCGCGTGACCTCGATCACCTGGTCCATGATGGTCGCGGCCGGGTTGAAGGCGGCGGCGGCGCTTTGCGGAACATAGGCGATGTCGGTGCCGCGTGATTTGGCGCGTTCCTTCTCGGAAAGCGCGGCCATGTCCTTGCCGCCCACGTTGATCTCGCCGTCTGTGATCCGGCAGCCGGGCCGCGCATGGCCCATCAGCGAGAGCGCCAGCGTCGTCTTGCCGGAGCCGCTCTCGCCGATCAGGGCGACGATCTCGCCATCGGGGATGTCGAGACTGACGCCCTTGATGATTTCGACGAGACGTCCGGCGTCGGTCGTCGCCTCGATCCGCAGATTCCTGACCTCGACGAGATTGGTCATGCGTCCCTATCCCTGATCTTCTGCGGCAGGTTGTCGATCAGCAGGTTGACGCTGATGGTGAGGCTGGCGATGGCGAGCGAAGGCACGATGACGGCCGGTGCCGCGAAGGGCAGGCCGCCTATGTTCTCGCGCACCAGCGCACCCCAGTCGGCTAAAGGCGGCTGCAGGCCTAGCCCGAGGAAGGACAGGCCGGAGAGCAAGAGCACGATGAAGACGAAGCGCAGGCCGAAGTCGGCGAGCACCGGGCGTATGATGTTGGGCAGGATCTCGGAGCCGATGAGATAGACGGTGCTCTCGCCACGGACGCGGGCGACGGTCATGAAGTCCATGGTGTTGATGTTGACGGCAAGCGCCCGTGCGAAACGGTAGGCGCCCGGGATGTAGATGACAGCGAGCGTCAGGATCAGCACCGGGATCGACGAGCCGACCGCGGCGACGACGACAAGGCCGAACAGCTTGCTTGGGATGGAGTTCATGGCGTCGAGGAAGCGGCTGAGGCAAGTGTCGAGCCAGCCGCCGGTGACGGCCGCGATCATCCCCAGTACGACGCCGGAAAAGCAGGCGATGGAGACGGCGGCAAGCGATATGCCGACGGTGTAGCGCGCGCCCATCAGAACCCGCGAAAGCATGTCGCGGCCCAGATAGTCCGAGCCGAGCCATAGCCCCTGGCGCATCGGGCCAAAATAGTCGTCGTCGACGATGTCGCCGATCGGGTGGGGAATGATGTAGGGCGCGAAGATCGCGACGAGCGTCCACGCCAGGATGACCAGCGAGGCCAGGACGCCCACGAGGTTGTAGCTGTGGCCCAGGAAGGACCGCCGGGAGGATGCCGCGCGCGCCATCGTCATCTGAGCCTCGGATTGGACATGATGGCAATGATGTCGGCGGCCGTGATGAGCAGGAGATAGCCGAGACAGAAAATCATCGCGCAGCTCTGGATCAGCGGCAGGTCGCGGGTCGCGACCGCATCGACCATCAGCTTGGCGATGCCGGGGTAGTTGAAGATCGTCTCAACGATGATAACGCCGCCGACCAGATAGGACAGCGAGAGCGCGACGGCGTTGACGATCGGCCCGAGCGCGTTGGGAAGCGCGTGCCTCAGCACCATGCGGCTGCGCGAGGCGCCTTTCAGAAGCGCCATCTCGACATAAGGCGTGGAGAGCGTTTCGATCACCGCGGCGCGGGTCATGCGGATCATCTGGGCCGAGATGACGAAGGTGAGCGTGATCACTGGCATCGCATAGATGCGCACGATGTCGGTCAGCGAATGCGCCTCGTTGACCGAGGACAGCGCCGGCAGCCATCTGAGATAGACGGCGAAGAGCAGAACCGCCAGCGTCGCGACCATGAACTCCGGCACGGAGATGACGCCGATCGAAAGCACGGTGACGGTGCGGTCGTAGAGGGAGCCGCGCAGCATCGCGGCGGTGATGCCGAGCGTCAGCGCCAGCGGCACCGAGATCAGCGTGGTGATGCCGGCGAGTTTCATGGTGTTGACGAAGCGCCCGCCGATCAGCGCCGCCACCGGCATGTCGTTGGCGTAGGAGGTGCCGAGATCGCCGTGGAGCAGGCCGACAAGCCAGCGCAGGAAGCGCAGGATCGCCGGATCGTTGAGATGCATGGCCTCGCGCAGCCCGGCGACCGCCTCGGGCGTCGCCGCCTGGCCGAGCAGGATCGACGCCGTGTCACCAGGCAGCATGCTGGTGGCGAAAAACACGGCGAACAAAACGATCAGAAGGGTGACGACCGCGACCGCCAACCGCTTCAGCACGAGGTTTAGAACCCCAGACTTCATGGAAGATCCCTGCGGTTGCGTTCGGCCAAACAATCTTGCGCAATGCAATGCCGGGGACCGGCTGACCGGTCCCCGGCAGGCGCCTCTCAGGCTTCGAGCCAGAGGTATTCCGCCATTGCGTAGCCCATCATGCCACCGAGCGGGTTCGCTTCCAAACCCTTCACCTTGCTGGAGAGGGCATCCACGTTGGAAATGTAGGCCGGGATGATGGTGCCGGCCTCCTCGGAGACCATGACCTGCATCTGGCTGTAAATCTCCTTGCGCTTGGCCTGGTCGAGCGAGCCGCGCGCTTCGACCAGCATCTTGTCGAACTTCTCGGACTTGTACTGGCTCTCGTTCCAGGGCGCGTTGGAGGCGTAGAGCAGCGAGAACAGGATGTCCGGTGTCGGGCGCGGATTGATGTTGCCGAAATGGACCGGCGCCTTGAGCCAGTAGTTGTCCCAGTAACCGTCGGACGGGACGCGCTGGACATCGAGCTTCATGCCGATATCTGCGCCGGCGGCCTGAATGATCACCGCCATGTCGATCGACGAGGTGGCGGCGTCGGACGCGACCACCGGGATCGACTGGCCGAGCACGCCCGCCTTCTGGAAGTGGAACTTCGCCTTGTCCGGATCGAAAGCTTTCGGCTTGAGGTCGGCATTGTGGAAGATGTTCGCCGGCGACACGGGCTGGTCGTTGCCGATTTCGCCGAGGCCGCGCAAAGCCGATTTGACGATCTGCTCGCGGTTGACGAGATACTTCATGCCGGCCACGAAGTCGGCCTTGCTGCCCGGATCCATGTCGAGCCGGATGTTGAGGTCCGTGTAATTGCCCGATGTCGTCTTCGACAGCTCGAAGCCCTGCTGGCTCTCCAGCAGCTTCATCGAGCGCGGATTGATCGAGGCCGCAAAATTGATGTCGCCGGAAATCAGGGCGTTGACGCGGGCGCTGTCGTCGGTGATGGCGATGAATTCGAAGGAGTCGAGGTAAGGCTTGCCCGACTTCCAGTAGTTCTTGTTCTTGGCGACCACCGAACGCACGCCGGGCTCGAACGTCTGCAGCACGAAGGCGCCGGTGCCGTTGCCCTTGGAGAAGTCCGTGGTGCCGTCGGCGACGATCATGAAGTGATGCAGCGCCAGGATGGTCGGGAGGTCGGCATTCGGATCGGCGAGCGTGATTTCGACGGTCGACTTGTCGACTGCCTTGAAGCCGGTCATCTGCGCGGCGATCTTGGCGACCTTGGAGCCGACCGCTTTGTCGAGATGGCGCTTCAGCGAGAAGACGACGTCGTCGGCGGTGAGATCCTTGCCGTCGTGGAAGGTGACGCCCTTGCGTAGCTTCACGGTCCAGGTCTTGGCGTCCTTGCTGTCGAAGCTCTCGGCCAGCTCCATCTGCGTGACGCCATCCTTGTCGAGGAACGTCAGGCGGTTGTAGAGCGAGCAGCAGCGGACATAGTCGGTCGAAAGCGACGCCTTTGCCGGATCGAGCGTGTCAGCGGTCGAGGACGACCAGCCGGCCGCCTTGAAATTTCCGCCGGAAACCGGCGTGGCGGCGACGGCTTGAGTGGCGCGGCCAAGCACCACGCCGCCCGCGGCAACCGCGGCGCCGCCGGCCAGCAGCATCTTGAGGAGCTCGCGGCGGCTGGCGCCACGCCGGATAGCGTTCTCGACCATGGCATCGTCGGCTCTGGTCCAGTTGGTGATCTTGTCGGTCATGTCATTCCCCTTTCTGTTGGTTGGTCGGTATGCTCGTCTTGCTGCGGCTTTCCGGGCTTGGGTTCAGGTTGGTTCCTTCAGGCTTTCCCGCACGGCCGCCGCGAAGGCGGCCATTGACGTGAAGTGGTAGTCCGGCACGGTGAAGCGCTCGGGCTCGATGGTGCCGCCATAACCCTTCTGGGCGTGACGGCGCTCGATCCAGCAGTTGGTCATGCCAAGCGCCCGCGAAATGCCGATGTCGTGATGCTGGCTTTGCGCGACGTGCAGGATGTCGTCCTTGCTGTCGCCGCGGGATGCTACGAAATCGAAGACCTTCTGGAAGAAGGCCGGATCCGGTTTCTCCGTGCCGGTATCGTCGGCCGTAAAGGTGGCGAAGAAACTCGATCCGAGCTGCTTCTCGAAATGATCGAGCGCCCAGCGCCGGGCATTGGTCATGGCAATCAGCTTGTGGGACTTCGCAAGGCTGGCCAATGCCGCCGCGCTGTCGGGGAAGCCCTTCCAGATGCTGGCCGAGTCCCGCAGGCGGACGCCGTATTTCTCCTCGGCCGGCAGGCCGAGCCGCGGCGCGATGACCATGTAAACACGCGCGAGATCATCGGGGAACAGACCCGCATCGGGCATGTAGCGGGCCTGCCGGTAAAGGGCCAGCGCTTCTTCGCCGTCGACGGCAACACCGGCCTCGGCGGCAATCCCGGCTAGGCAGCTCGTGATGCCGCCCTCGAAGTCGATCAGCGTGCCGACCACATCGAAGGTCATGTATTTGAATTCGCTAAAGGCCTTGGCCAAGAACTAGCTCTCCTCTGCGCGCGGCTGAATTGCTTAGTGCTGAACAGAACAAAATTCCGTGCTGCTCAGGGCGTCCATCTTCTTCAAAAGCCCGGAAATTCGGGCTTTCTGGCCTTGTCTTTAAAAGCAGTCTGGCACTTCCCCCGCGCTGGATTCGCCGAAAAGGCGCGGGGCTGCGGCACAAAATTGCGAAATCGTCTGCCCCGGCGATATTTCGAGATGCGAAAAATTCGCCGCCCTTCATGCAAGCGCCTTGCGGACATCGGGATCATCCAATGTCTGATCCAGAGTTCGGCGCGTGCGCTCGACGATCGCATCGATGTCGCCGTCGGTGCAGCAGAGCGGAGGGGCGTAGCCAAGAACGCCGTGCGCAAAAGCGCGGATGATGAGGCCGTTGTCCCAGGCCCTGTCGAAGATGCGCCGCGCCGGCATGGCCGATGCGGGAAGCGGCGTCTTCCTCTTCTTGTCGACCACCAGCTCGATTGCGGCAAGCATGCCGCGGCCGCGCACCTCGCCGACCAGCGGATGGTCGCTCAAGCCGGTCAACCCCGCCATCAGGCGAGCGCCGGCCCTGGCGCCGTTCTCCAGAAGGCCGTCTTCATAGAGCTTCAGCACCTCGAGCGCGACGGCGGCGCTGACCGGATGGGCCGAATAGGTGTAGCCGTGGCCGACGGCCGAGGCGCCCGCGCCATCGGCGATGACGTCGTAGACATGATCGGCCATGAACACTGCGCCCATCGGAACATAGCCCGAGGTCAGTCCCTTCGCCGTCGTCATGAAGTCGGGAACGATATCCTCGTCGGTGCAGGCAAACAGCGGTCCCGTGCGGCCGAAACCGGTGATCACCTCATCGGCGATGAACAGGATGCCGTACTCCCGGCAAAGCTCGCGCATGGCCTTGATCCAGCCTTTCGGCGGGACGATGACACCGCCCGAGCCCTGGATTGGCTCGGCATAGAAGGCGGCGACGCGTTCCGGCCCGATCTCCTCGATCTTGGCCTTCAACGCGGCGAGCGACGCGGCGATGATCGCGTTCCCATCCTCGCCCACCGGATTGCGGTAAGGATAGGGGGAGGGGATCTTGTGCTGCCAATCAAGGGGAATGCCGAAGCCAGCGTGAAAGGCGGGCAGGGCGGTGAGGCCCGCGCCGACCACTGACGACCCGTGATAGCCCTGCTCGATCGAAATGAATTGGTCGCGCTTCGGCTCGCCCTTCGCATTCCAGTGGTAGCGGACGAAACGGATCGTGCTGTCGACCGCGTCCGATCCGCCAAGCGTGAAATAGACGTGATTGAGATCTCCCGGCGCGCGCTCGGCCAGTTCCGAGGCGAGCCGGATGGCCGGCTCCGAGCCGAGGTCGAAATAGGCGGTGGCGTAGGGAAGCTCGCGCATCTGGCGAGCCGCGGCCTCGACGATGCTGTCGTGGCCGTAGCCGGCATTGACGCACCACAGCCCTGCGAAACCGTCGAGCAGTTGCCGGCCGGATGCATCAGTCACCGTCGCTCCCTTCGCCGATTTCAGCACGCGCACGCCGATCGCCTCATGGCCGCGGTATGAGGAGACCGGGTGGATGAGATGGGCGCGGTCGAGTTCGACCAAGGAATTGGCAAGCATTGTTATCCTCCGAACTAGCCGAGCGCCTGATTGGCGAGTGCGTAAACTTTTGGCCTGACCTGTTCGGCGCCCTTCTTGGGCGGACGGTCCATAGCCACTCCGCCGCCGACATGGGCGAGGCCGATCTCCTTCAGCCAGCCGGCGATGCCGGTCCTGCTGTCGGTGTCGACGCGCAGGAAGGCGCCGGGACGGGTTGAGGCGAAGAAACTAATAAGAGCCCTGGCTTCCAAGGCACTTCCCGCGATGACCGGGCCGATCACCTCGCCGCGTCCGAACGGGCGGATCGCCGCGTAAGCCTCGATGACGCCGTGCCGGCGAATGACGGCGAATTGGCCGCGCTCGGCCAGCGCATCGATCAGGGCTTCACGGTCGGCGCCATAGGCGTCGCGGTCCAACGCCTTGATTTCCGGCAGATCGCCGGTGCCTGCTGCTTCCACGCCGTCACGCGCGTCAAGCGCTGCCACCGTACCCTGATGTTGCAGGATGGTACCCGAGGGCACGAAGCCCAGCTTCTGATAAAGAGGCATGCCGTCGGTCGTCGCGACGAGCCGCAGCGGACGGTTCCCGGCAAGGGCGAAGGCCTGTTCCATGAGCCGGCGCCCGAGCCCCTTGCCGCGCGCGTTCCTGTCGACGATCACCATGTTGATCATGGCGCAATCCGCGCCATAGGGCGTTACCAGGATGGTCCCGGTGACGCGGCCCCGGTCGTCGAGCGCGACCGCGCCGCTCGAGAGCTGCAGCGCCATCTGCCAGTCTTGCGGGCGATGCGGCCAATTCTCCTGGCGAGAAAGCGTCACCGCGCCCTCGATATGGTCGGACCCGAAGTCCCGGAGTTCGATCTCGTCCTGCTGCATGAAGCACCCTTCCGTCTGCGCCCAAGTCTCGGCCATCGGCGCGCCGCAGATCGTCTGAAGGTTTCGGCTTCGGCGGTATCATTCGCCGTTGCGCGGGGCGCGCGCCGCATCTTGTGCTGCACTGCTTGCGGCGGATGCGCTTCACGGCGCGGGACGGCACCGCCATCGACAGGCAAGATGCTACAGCGTGCCAAACCGGACGGCGGATACAGAACTTTCTGCTTTCGGAAAGGCCATTTCGGTCAGGTGGCTCGCCGCCTGCCGGCCTATGATGAAACACATCCAACGCGGATGTGCTTCCACCGGAGATCGACGGACATGGCTTCTTTCAGGCCCAAATACATCACCTTCGACTGCTACGGCACGTTGACCAATTTCCAGATGGCGGAAGCAGCGCGCGACCTCTACGGCAGCCGGCTGGATGAGCCGCGCATGCTGGAATTCATCAAGAACTTCGCGGCCTACCGGCTCGACGAGATCCTGGGCGACTGGAAGCCCTATGCCGACGTCATCCATAATGCGCTCGAGCGCGCCTGCAAGCGCAACGGCGTCGCCTTCAGTGCCGACGACGCCAGGATGGTCTATGAGCGTGTCCCGACCTGGGGGCCTCACGCGGACGTCCCGGCCGGGCTGGCGAAGGTCGCCAAAGAAATCCCGCTGGTCATCCTCTCCAACGCCATGAACGCGCAGATCATGTCCAATGTCGAAAAGCTCGGCGCGCCGTTCCATGCCGTCTACACGGCCGAGCAGGCGCAGGCCTACAAGCCCCGCTTCAAGGCGTTCGAGTACATGTTCGATAGGCTGGGCTGCGGCCCGGAAGATATCCTTCACTGTTCGTCTTCGTTCCGCTACGACCTGATGTCGGCGCACGATCTCGGCATCAAGAACAAGGTCTGGGTCAACCGAGGCCACGAACCGGCCAACCCCTATTACGGCTATGTCGAGATCGCCAACATTTCCGGATTGCCGGGCGTGGTCGGGCTTTGAAACAGGCGGATTGCCGATGAAGCTGGTCTCCTATTGGCACGACACGGCCCCCGTCTTTTCCGGCGCGGCGCAAGGCCCGCTCGAGGGGCACTACGATGCCGCCATCGTCGGCGGCGGCTTCACCGGTCTCGCCGCCGCGCGCCAGTTGGCGAAGGCCGGCGCCAAGGTGGCTGTGCTGGAAGCGGAGCGAGTGGGCTGGGGCGCATCCGGGCGCAATGGCGGGCATCTCAACAACGGCCTCGCCCACAGCTATCTTTCGGCCAAGGCGGAGCTCGGCAAGGAACGGGCAATCGCGCTCTACCGGGCGCTGGACTCATCCGTCGACACCATCGAGGCGCTGGTCGTAGAGGAAGGCATCGACTGCAATTTCCGCCGCGCCGGCAAGCTGAAGCTCGCCTCCAAGCCGCAGCATTTCGAAGCCATCGCCCGCAATTTCGAAGCCATCCATGCCGAGGTCGATCCGGACACGGCGCTGCTGTCGGCGGCTGATCTCAGGTCCGAGATCGGCTCGCCCTTCCATGGCGCGATGCTGTCGAAGAAAAGCGCCATGATGCATATGGGCCGCTATGTGGCCGGCCTCGCCACGGCCGCGGCCCGCCACGGCGCCATCATCCACGAGGACACCAGGGTGACGGACCGCAAGCAGGCCGGCAACCGGCATGAGTTGACCACATCCCGCGGCCGGATCAGCGCCGACAACGTGCTGGTGGCGACCGGCGCCTACACGACGCCGAATTTCGGCTATTTCCGCCGCAGGATCATCTCGGTCGGCAGCTTCATCATCGCGACCCGGCCGTTGAGCGACGCCGAGATCGCCGCGACCATGCCGGGCAACCGGACATGCGTGACCTCGATGAACATCGGCAACTACTTCCGGGCCTCGCCGGACAAGCGTCTGATCTTCGGCGGCCGCGCACGTTTCTCGGCGACCTTGGACCAGCGCTCCGACGCCAAGAGCGGACAGATATTGCGGGCAGGCCTCGCCGCGATCTTTCCGCAGCTCGCCAAGGTCGAGATCGACTATTGCTGGGGCGGGCTGGTCGACATGACCAAGGACCGCTTCCCGCGCGCCGGCTACCATGACGGGGTCTGGTACGCGATGGGCTATTCCGGCCACGGCGCGCAGCTTTCCACCCATCTCGGCATGATCATGGCCGATGCCATGCTCGGCCGCGAGGACCGCAATCCGATGAAGGGTGTCGAGTGGCCTGCCATTCCCGGCTATTCCGGCAAGCCCTGGTTCCTGCCGATGGTCGGCCTCTACTACAAGGCGCTCGACAGGGTTCAGTAGGCATTAGGGGAGTAGGGGAGTAGGGGAGTAGGTATAGGGCGCTTATTCCCTACTGCCTTACTCCCCTAATGCCCTATTCCCATATGAAAACTCTTCATCTCGAGATATTCCTCGATGCCGGCTTGCGCGCCCTCGCGTCCGAGGCCGGATTGCTTGACGCCGCCGAAGGGGGCGACCTCCATCGAGACCGAGCCTGTATTGAGCCCCACCATGCCGAACTCCAGCGCCTCGCCGACACGCCAGGCGCGTTTCAGGTTTTCGGTGTAGAAGTAGGAGGCAAGGCCGTAGGGGGTGCCGTTGGCCAGCGCAATCGCTTCCTCTTCGGTCTCAAAACGGAAAAGCGGCGCGACCGGGCCGAAGGTTTCCTCGCCGGCGAGCTGCATTTCCTTTGTCGCGCCCGTCAGCACCAGCGGCGCGACATATTGAGGGCCGTCCGGCAAGGCCGGGCTCTTCGTGACGATCGCGGCGCCTTTGGCGAGCGCATCCTCGACGTGGCGGTTGATCTTCTCGACCGCTGCCATGTTGATCATCGGTCCGATGGCGACGCCCGGCTGGGTGCCCGGCCCCACCGTCAACGCGTTGACGCGGGCGCTGAGCTTCGCGGCGAAGGCGTCATAGACTCCGGCCTGAACGAGGATGCGGTTGGCGCAGACGCATGTCTGGCCGCCGTTGCGGAACTTCGAGGCGAGCGCGCCCTCGACGGCCAGATCGAGATCGGCATCGTCGAAGACGATGAAGGGCGCATTGCCGCCGAGTTCGAGACTGAGCCGTTTCACGCTGTCGGCGGCGCCGCGCATCAGCAGCGAGCCGACCCGCGTCGATCCGGTGAAGGAGATCTTGCGCACGGTCTCGTTCGCCATGATCTCGTTGCCGATCTCGGCCGGCATGCCGGTGACGATGTTGATGACGCCGGCGGGGATACCGGCCCGTTCGGCGAGCACGCCAAGCGCCAACGCCGAATAGGGCGTGAACTCGGACGGCTTGATGACCACCGTGCAGCCGGCAGCCAGCGCGGGCGCCACCTTGCGGGTGATCATCGCGTTGGGAAAATTCCACGGCGTGATGATGCCGCACACGCCGACGGGTTCCTTCAACACGATGATGCGGCGGTCTGACGTGGGCGCCGGGATGGTGTGGCCGTTGACGCGGCGCGCTTCTTCCGCAAACCATTTGACGAAGGAAGCGCCGTAGCGGACTTCGCCCCTGGCCTCGTCCAGCGGCTTGCCCTGTTCCGTGGTCAGGATCAGCGCCAGATCGTCCAGATGCGTAAGCATCAGGCCATGCCAGGCCTCCAGCAGGGCAGCGCGCTCGGCATGGGTCTTCTTCTTCCAGGCCCGATAGGCGGAAGCCGCGGCCTCGATGGCCGCTCGGGTCTCAGGACCGGCCATGTCCGGCACCGTGCCGATCGAGGCTTGTGTCGCCGGATCGACGACATCGACCGTTTTGCCGGATCCGGCCGCAACCCATTTGCCGCCGATCAGGCCGGCCTCGCGGAAGAGAGTTTTGTCTTTCAGGCTTTTCATCGAAAAACGACCTTGCAATCAGTTGAGCGCCGCGACGACGGCGGCTGTGATGGCGTCCGTGCTGTCCTTGCTGGCGATGGTTCCAATGCCCCGAGCGGTTGTCGCTTCGAGCGCCTTCATGACGCGGCCGGCTGCGTCCTTTTCGCCGAGATGATCGAGCATCATGGCGCCCGACCAGATGGCGGCGATCGGATTGGCGATGCCGAGATGGGCGATGTCGGGCGCGGAGCCGTGCACCGGCTCGAACATCGACGGCGCCGAGCGGTCGGGGTTGATGTTGGCGGAGGCGGCGTAGCCCAGCCCACCCTGGATCGCCGCGCCGATGTCCGTCAGTATGTCGCCGAAGAGATTCGAGGCGACGACCACGTCGAGGCTCTCCGGCGCCATGATCATGCGCGCGGCGAGCGCGTCGACGTGATAGCTCGTCACATCGACGTCCGGATAGTCCACCGCCAGCTTGCGCGTGATCTCGTCCCAAAAGACCATCGAGTATTTCTGCGCGTTGGACTTGGTGACGGAGGCCAGCTTGCCCCGCCGCGCACGCGCCTGCTCGAAGCCGAAGCGCAGGATGCGCTCGACGCCGGCGCGGGTGAAGATCGACGTTTCCACCGCGACCTCGTCAAGCGTGCCTTGATGCACGCGTCCGCCGGCGCCGGAATATTCGCCTTCGGTGTTTTCGCGGATGCACAGGATATCGAAGCTCTCGGCCCGCAGCGGGCCCATCACGCCCGGCAGCAGGCGGTGCGGCCGGATGTTGGCGTATTGCACGAAGGCCTTGCGGATCGGCAGAAGCAGGCCGTGCAGCGAGACGGAATCCGGCACCTCCGCCGGCCAGCCGACCGCGCCGAGAAGGATGGCGTCGAAACCGCGCAAAGTCTCGATGCCGTCCTCCGGCATCATGCGGCCGGTTTCCTTGAAGAAGCGGCAGGACCAGGGGAACTCGGTTCCCGTCAGGGCGAAGCCGGAGTGTTTGGCCGCCGTTTCCAGCACCGTCCAGGCGGCGGCGGTCACGTCGCGGCCGATGCCGTCACCGGGGATCAGAGCGATCGAATAGGACTTCATCGGCATCTCTTCACAGGCTGATCAGGACGCTCTTGGTCCTGCGGTTGGCGAGATAGGCCTCGCGCCCGAGGTCCTTGCCGATGCCGGAGCGCTTGTAGCCGCCCGTCGGCAGGATGTGGTCGCGCGAGCGGCTGTAACGGTTGACCCAGACGGTGCCCGCTTCGAGCTTGCGCGCGAGACGGATCGTGCGGGAGAGGTCGGAGGTGAACAGGCCGGATGCCAGGCCGTAGGTCGGATGGCTGGACAGAGCCAGCGCCTCGTCCTCGGTCTCGAAGCTCTGGACGGTGAGGACCGGTCCGAATATCTCCTCGACGATCGCAGGATTGGCCTGGCCGACATTGGCAATCAGCGTCGGCTCGTAGAAATAGCCGGGGTTGTCCATGATGGCGCCGCCGGTGAGGCACTCGCCGCCAGCCTCCACCGCGGCCTGGACGATCTCATCGACACGTGCCCGCTGCCGTTCCGAGATGATCGGCGAATACTGTGTCGCCTCGTTCCAGGTCGGTCCGGGCCGCACCGCCTTCATTCGCTCCAGTATGGCGGCCGTCAGCCTGTCGGCCACGCTCTTCTCGACGATCAGGCGCGTACCGGCCACGCAGGCCTGGCCGGCGTTGAAGGTGACGCTGCCGGCGATCGCCGTCGCCGCCTTGTCGAGATCGGCATCGGCAAAGACGATCTGCGGGCTCTTGCCGCCAAGCTCCAGCGTCATCGGCTTGACGCCGGTGCGGGCGACGTTCTCCATGATGGCCGAGCCGGCGCGGGTCGAGCCGGTGAAGCTGACCTTGGCGATCTCTGGATGGCCGGTCAGCGCCGTGCCGGTCATTGGCCCGTCGCCCAAAACCACGTTGATTAGTCCTGCCGGCAGACCCGCTCTGACGGCAAGCTGCGCCATGTAGACGGCCGAGAAAGGCGTCATCTCGGACGGCTTCAGCACAACAGCGTTGCCAGCAGCCAGCGCCGGGCCGAGCTTCCAGCCGGCCATCGAGATCGGAAAGTTCCAGGGCGTGATCGCGCCGACGACGCCATAGGGCTCGCTCACGATCATGCCGAGACTGGCGTCGTCGGTAGGCACCAGCTCGCTGCCTTCCTTGTCGGCGAATTCGGCGAAGAAGCGGATTTGCTCAGCGGTGATGGCGATGTCGCCGGCGACCACCTGGCCGACGGGCCGGGTCGAGCTCAGCGCCTCGACCTTGGCGAGTGCTTCGGCTTCCGCTTCGATCAGGTCGGCCCAGACCTGGAGCGCCCTGGTGCGCTCACGCGGGCGAACGCCGCCCCAGTTGCTCGCCTTCAGCGCCGCCTTGGCGCTCTCCACCGCACGGTCGACGACATCGACGCTGGCCACCGGGCAGGCGGTGTATGCCTTGCCGTCCGAGGGGCGGTGCATCTCGATGCGGCCCTCGGCCGAAATCAGTTCCCCGCCGATGAAATGGCCGACGGGGAGGGGAATTTTGTCGGGATTGAAGCTCAGGCTCATTCGACGCTCAACTTCATGGGGCGATCACTTTCGAGCATTTGTCCGAGCTTAGCGCGTGTCGGCGCGCAGCATGCGCTGTTCGCCGATCTGCCGCCGACGAAAGTTGCGTGTCAGCCGCGAGGGACGGCAAAATCTTCCGTGCCGGCCAGCGCCTCACGCGGATTTCGTTACCCAACCGTCACGTAGATCTTGCGCACCGTCTCGATGGTTTTCCAAACACCGGTGAAGCCGGGCTTCATGACAAAACTGTCGCCGGCGCGGTAGGTCACCGTCTCGCTGGCGTCGGGCGTGATTTCGATCACGCCGGAGAGGATGTGGCAGAACTCGAAGGTCTCCCCCTTGATCGAGCGCGTCTCGCCCGGCGTCGCTTCCCAGACGCCGGTATGGACGAGGTCGTCCTTGGCGACATCCTGTGCCCAGGTCTTGAAGGCGGGATTGCCGGCAATCAGCCGTTCGGGTAGCGCCCTGGATTCGCGCGGCTGGAAGGCCGGGTTGGTATCGACGGTTTTAAGCAGGGACAAAGGATGGCCTTTCCGTTGGGGTTCAATAGCCGCGCGAACGGTCGACGAGCCCGATCGGATCGAGCCCGGCGCGATGACGTTTCACGTTGTCGATGACGGCCCGCGCGGCACTCGCCGGCTGGGTGACGCTGGCGACATGCGGAGTGAGGATGATCTTCGGATGCGACCAGAAAGGATGGCCCGCGGGCAGCGGTTCGGGATCGGTCACGTCGACCATTGCGGCTGAGAGGCGGCCGCTGTCGAGCGCGGCGACAAGCGCTTCGTGATCGAGCTGCGGCCCCCGGCCGGTGTGGACGAGCGCCGCGCCCTTGGGCAGTTTCGCAAACAAGCCGGCATTCAGAAATCCGCGCGTGTCTTCGGTCAGCGGCAACAGGCAGACCAATATGTCGCTGACGGCGAGTATCTCATCCAGCCCGGGCTCGCCGTGATGGCAAGTCACGCCTTCGATCTGCCGCGGCGAGCGGCTCCAGCCGGCGAGTGGGAAGCCGAAGGGCTTCAGCCGATCGAGGACGGCCTGGCCGAGCTGGCCGAGGCCGAGCACGCCGATGCGGCGCGACCCTGCCTGGAGCTGCGGGATGTCGCGCCATTCGCCGGCGCGCTGCTGGGTGAGATAGGCCGGCAGGTTGCGGTGCAGGGCAAGCACGGCGAGCGCCACATATTCCTGCATCATCCGCACGATGCCTTCCTCGATCATGCGCACGATCTTCACATGCGCGGGCACCGCGTCGAAGCGGAACTGGTCGACGCCGGCGCCGATGGAAAACAGGATTTCGAGGTTTTTGCAGCGGGCGAGATTATCGGGCACGGTCCAGGTGATCAGATAGCGCACGGCGTCGGGATCCACCGTCGCGGCGTCCATGGCGAAGGGAAGGTCCGGTAATTCCCTGGCAAACGCCTCGGCGAAGACCGCGCCGCGCCGCGCATCGGAATTGAACAGGAACGTCATCGAGGCTGCTCCTTCACGCTGCGCAGCGCGCGCCCAGCGCCTCGATCATCCGCTGGCAAGCGGCGAGTTCGCTGGCGAGAATATATTCGTCCGGCTTGTGGGCGCGGCCGATATCGCCGGGGCCGCAGATGATCGCATCGAAGCCGGCGGCCTGGTAAAGCCCGGCCTCCGTGCCGTAGCTGACGGCGGCAAGCGGCTCTTCGCCGGTAAGCCCATGCAGCAATGCCGCCAGTGCAGAGTCTTGCGGCAGCGATAGCGCCGGATAGGCGCTGATCGGCGTCCACTCGATCTGAAAGCCTTCGGATGCGCAGGCTTCGGCCCTTGCCTTGATGGGCGCGAGCAGGCCGGCCGGATCGACGCCGGGTACGGCGCGCGCCTCCAGGTCCAGCGTGCAGGTGTCGGGGATGATGTTGACCGACTGTCCACCCGCGATCACGCCCGCCTGCAACGAGGAATAGGCGGGCTCGAAGGCAGGGTCGAACGGACCGTGCGTCAACCGCTCGGCTTCGCTCACCGCCGCGCTCAGGACATCGGCCATGGCATGGATGGCGTTGAGCCCGAGATCGGGACGCGAGGAATGGCCGGAGCGGCCGTTGATGATCACACGGGCGGCCGCCTTGCCCTTGTGGCCGCGCACGGCGCGCATGCCGCTTGGCTCGCCGATGATGACGCCAAGCGGCTTGGCGCAAAGTTCTGGCAGGCTGGCGATCAGATGCGGCACGCCGCGGCACCCCACCTCCTCATCATAGGAGAAGGCAAGGTGGATCGGCCTGGCCAGGCGCATGCCCGCCAGGTGCGGCACAGCCGCGAGCGCGGCGGCGAGGAACCCTTTCATGTCCGTGGTGCCGCGACCGTAGAGCCACTCGCCCTCGCGGCGCAGCGCGAAGGGAGAAGAGCTCCACTGCGGCTCGCCGGCGGGGACGACGTCCATGTGGCCGGACAGGATGTAGCCCGGGACATCGGCAGGGCCGATCGTGGCAAAAAGATTGGAACGGTCGCCTTCAGGCCCTGGAAGCAGGGTGACCTGGGTTCCGCGTTCCGCAAGATAGGCCTCGATCCAGCCGGCGATATCACCGTTCGGCTGGCCGGCGACCGATGGAAAGGCGACGAGACGGTCGAGGATGTCTAGGACGTCCATTCCTGCCCTCAAAAAGCATTTCAGGTGCGCCGGGATTGGTGCCGTCGACCGTATGCTGCAGCAATTCGGAAGAGGATGTGGGCTTTCTTTCGCGATTGCGTGCCGAAAGCGGAAGTGTTTCAGTTGAATCTTGCGTTGGCGTGCGGCTTTCGAGCAAATCGTATCGGTCTGGTTGTTTAGCGTTGGCAGGGCGCGAGCGGCCATTGCGTGCACCCGTCAGGCAATCTTTCAGAGGCATGAAATTGAAGCCGTCCGGAAGCTTGAAAATCGATACCTTCTCGATGCGCATCGGCGACATCGATGGCATCGATCTCGACCGGTTGCACGCGCATTCCCTGTCCGTGGGATGGCCACATCGAGCCGAAGACTGGCAGTTCCTGCGCGAATGCGGGCACGGATTCGTGGCGCTCGATGATATCGGCCGCGTTCTCGGCTCGGCCATGTGGTTCCCGCATGGCGCCGATTTCGCGACGGTCGGAATGGTCATCACCTCGCCGCGGCTGCAGACGCTGGGGGCAGGGCAGTGGCTGATGAAGCGGGTCTTCGATAAGGTCGCCGGGCGCGACCTGCGCCTCAATGCAACCCGGGCGGCAAGGCGGCTTTATCTTTCGCTGGATTTCCAGCCGGAGAAGACCGTCTATCAGTGCCAAGGAATCGCCCGCGCCATCGCAATAGACAAGACGCGTGGCGAAGTGCGTCCGCTGCGGGCCGAGCACGTGCCGGCGGTCATCGCGCTCGATGCGGCCGGTTTCGGGGTGCGTAGAACGGCACTTGTCCAAAAGCTGTTCGACCAGTCCGTCGGCTACGGGCTGTTCGAGGAGGGCGGGCTCAAGGCCTTTGCCCTGTGCAGGCCCTTCGGCCGCGGCCACGTCATCGGTCCGGTCGTGGCGCAGCGGGATGCCGATGCCGTCGCGGTGGTCCGGCCGCATGTGGCCGACCATTCGGGCGGCTTCGTGCGGGTGGACACGCATATGGAGAGCGGCGAGTTCGCCGCCTTTCTGTCGCACAGCGGAATGCCTGTCTTCGACACGGTGCTGACCATGTCGATGGGCAAGCGCCTCGCCGATTACGCCGTCGGCGGCGCAACCACCTATGCCCTTGCCAGCCAAACTCTCGGGTAGTTCAGTAAGGCGCGATCTGCACGGCGAACGCGAGCAGTCCGGCTCCTATCATGAAATTTGCACCCGACTGCCGGTTAATTTCGTTTGCAGGATGTCCCCAATGGCGAGAAACTGCCGTTGAATTCCGAGCCTATCTTAAGGAATTCCCGCTTCTCGACCCCAAAAAGGCGCTTCCGACCCTGGATCGCCGCGGGAGAAGGCAATGGCCCAGGACCAAGGCAAGTCGACCGGACCGGATCTGATTCAGGGCATCGCGCTTGCGGACCTTCCTGACGGCGGCAAGCTGGTCGGCCGATGTGGCGACGACCAGGTGCTGCTGGTGCGCCGCGGAACCGAGGTGTTCGCGGTCAGTGCGACATGCACGCATTACGGCGGGCCGCTCGTCGACGGCCTTGTGGCGGATGATACCGTCCGCTGTCCCTGGCACCATGCCTGCTTCGATCTGCGGACGGGCGAAGCGTTGCGCGCCCCTGCACTCAGTCCTCTCGCCTGCTGGGCGGTCGAACAGCGGGACGGCCGCATATTCGTCGGCGAGAAACTCAAACGGACGGCTCCGAAACCGCGCTCCGGAGGTTCCGGCCAGGTGCCTGAGAAAATCGTCATCATAGGCGGCGGCGCGGCGGGATTCGCAGCGGCTGAAATGCTGCGGCGGGAGCAGTTCCAAGGCAGCATCGTCATGCTCAGCAACGACCAGTCGCCGCCCGTCGACCGGCCGAACCTTTCCAAGGACTACCTCGCCGGAAAGGCCCCTGAGGATTGGATCCCGCTCCGCGGCGAGAAATTCTATTCCAAGAACAACATCGACCTGCGGCTCGATACGGAAGCCATGCATGTCGACGCCCGTGCGCGGCAGGTCGTTCTCGCGGACGAGGGCAGGATTCCCTATGACAGGCTGCTGCTTGCGACCGGGGCGGAACCTGTTCGCCTGACCGTCCCCGGCGCCGACCAACCGCATGTCCGAATGTTGCGCTCGTTCGTGGACTGCAAGGAGATCATCGCACGAACTGCCACCGCAAGCCGTGCGGTCGTGGTCGGCGCCAGTTTCATCGGGCTCGAGGTAGCCGCTTCTCTGCGTGCGCGCGCTATCGACGTCCATGTCGTGGCGCCGGAGAAGCGGCCCATGGAGCGTATCCTGGGTCCGCAGATGGGCGACTTCATCCGCGCCCTACATGAAGAGCACGGTGTCGTGTTCCATCTGGAGCAAACCGTAAGCAGCATCGACGGCGGGACGGTGAGACTCAGCGGCGGCAGTACTCTGGCGGCGGATCTCGTCGTCGCCGGCATTGGTGTGCGGCCGCGCACCGGGCTTGCCGAGAAAGCAGGGCTGGTCGTTGACCGCGGCGTCGCTGTTGACGCTTTCCTGGAAACGAGCGGGCCGGGGATTTTCGCTGCCGGCGACATCGCGCGGTGGCCCGATCCGCACAGCGGCGAGACTATCCGGGTCGAACATTGGGTGGTTGCCGAAAGACAGGGGCAGGCCGCCGCGCTCAACATGCTCGGACACCGCGAGAAGTTCGTTGCCGTGCCGTTTTTCTGGAGCCAGCATTACGACGTCCCGATCAACTATGTCGGTCATGCCGAACGGTGGGACGAGATCGCAGTTGAGGGCGACATCGCCGCCAGGGACTGCCTGCTGCGTTTCAAGAGGGGAGGGCGCACCTTGGCTGCCGCCTCGATCTTCCGGGATGTCGAGAACCTGGAAGCCGAGCTGGCCATGGAGCGCGCAGTGCCTGTCTAGCCGAGGCTTGCTGACACCACGACTGAGCGCATTGAGCACCTGGTCACACGGCAGAGACAGCTGTCAGCCGAAGGCGATCGGTGTGTCGGAGGTCTGATCGTAGCGAGCTATCCGCTGGTGCCATTTTGCCCTGCGGGTAACGCTGCGTACGGTCAAAAAGGAACCTCGGCTGCAGCGGTTGGGTGGGGGGCACTGACAGCCGAGGTCAATAGGTCTTCAAAAATTGTGGCCCCGTTTCCCCCAAATCGCAAGGTTCCGCTCTCGGATCGTGGCGATCTCGCTTTCGTCTCTTTAGTGTTTCTTTATATGCTAGCAACTTCAGATTGTAATCCTTTCGGACATATTAGCCACCTAAGATATAATTACCAAATTGTTAACCGGGATTAATGCGCGTTTTCCACAGCATCGTAGTATGCCTCTCAGGCTGAGTTACCTCAATGGAGCGGGGGTGCCATACGTCTGAACGTTGGGCAGGCGTGTGCTCTACTCCCAGAATCCCCAGTCAACATTTAGGCAGCCTGCCACAGGGTAGACGAGCGTATCAGTTCATGCCTTCGACATGGCTTTGCGCGGGAGCCAATAAAAAAAGGGAGAAAGCAGGTCGGCGGCGGAGAGGAGTAATAAGGCGATGGGACATCCTCAGATTTCCGATTTTTGGAACGACGCAACAGGACCGGTGCCAAATGGGCATCTGCCGAGCACTGCCGGCCTTAACAGGTCCGATGAAGAAGGACAGCCAAGCGAAGGCCTGGTTGTAATTGTCGACAAGCGGGCACTTGAGCGCGAATGCCTTGCTCGTGGCCTTATCGAACACAATCCCGCTTTGCGCGTCAGCGCGGTAGGATCGCTTGACGAGATCCAGCACATTGACGGCGAGGTGGAGCCATCCGCGATCCTCGTCATCCTGGGGGCCAGAAAGGTTACCGATCAAAGCGTTCGGGCGGAGCTCGTGCATTTCATAGGCGAGGTCGGCGCGGTACCGGTAATTGTCGTGGTGGATTCCGATGAGCCGGGGGAAATCCTGGCGGCTCTTGAATGCGGCGCCCGAGGCTACATTCCCACAAGTGTGAAGGTGAAGGTCGCCGCCGAGGCCATTGGTCTGGCTCGCGCCGGGGGTATCTTTGTGCCCGCCAGTTGTGTGCTGGCGCTTCGCGAGATCATCCATTCGACGGCAAACGGCGCCCGCCCGCTCACCGGCATGTTCACCGCACGCGAGGCCGCGGTTGTGGAGGCGCTGAGGAAAGGCAAGGCGAACAAGATAATCGCCTACGAGCTCAACCTCTGCGAGAGTACCGTCAAGGTCCATATCCGCAACATCATGAAGAAGCTGAAGGCGACGAACCGCACGGAGGTAGCCTACAAGCTCAGACAGATGATGCTTTGAAGCTCCTCGACCGGTCTCTGCTTGCCGGCCTCGGGAACACAATTGCCTGGCACCATTGCCTTGGATCGGAGTTGCGGACCTTTTCGACATCCGATGCTCCGATCCGAGATTGAGGAAGTCCGGGCGAGTGTTCAGGCACGTTTCCGGCCAACCGTCTCGGGTCCTGCCTTCACCAGAAATCCAACGCTGTCTCCGCCCAACTCCGCGTTGCGGTATGCGGCTTCGGCGGCTTTCAGCCCTCCCGTCAGTCTGCGGATTACCGGAGCGGCTCCGAGCAGGTCGAGCGGCAGGCCCAGCTGACCGCGGGCGGGCCGCTTCGGCGGCCAAACCCCGAGGCCGAAATAGCTGGCGGCCGAGCGATCGATCCCGCCGCTGAACTGCACGAGCAGCGCACGGCGTGAGTTCCTGGCAATACGGCCGAGGCAGTTGATGTCCATTGGTGGTTTGTCGGAGGGTCGCATCGCGACGACGATCACGTCCCATGCTTCGTCGCTTAGGAGCGCCGGGTGCGAAAAAACGCTGACCCTCGCCCCGCCTTCGCGCAGCATATGCTCGAGGAACGGCGCGCAGGGCGTGTCGCAGACGATGGCTACCCTCGCGTCACGTTGATCGACGCCTGCACCATCAAGAAAGGCGCAGCACAGCCGCGCGAACTCCGGCAGCAGGTCTATGGCCGGATGGCCAAGATTGGGAGCCGCAACTTTGATGCCGGCCTCGTCGCAGGCGTCGAAGTCGACAGCGCCTGGCCAAAGCTCCCATGGTTCAGCCATCAGCGAAACAACCGCACGGGAGGGCAAGAGTTCGATGAGCGATCTCGAAATCGGCGCGACCTGCGGACAGTTCGTGAGGACGTCCACGTCCTGCCATTTGCGGCTGTCGATGCGGTGTGCGACTTCCACGCGCGCGGAGACCTTGGCGTATTTGCTGAATGCCAATGTCGAGTCTGCGGCCGCCGCCAGGTTCGGATGTCTGGCGGATATGCGAGCGAGCGCAATGACACGGTTGGCATTGGCGAGCGCCGCGGCTGTCGCAGTCACCGCGTGGTATCCTGTCGAAGCGCCAACGACCACAGTGAGGCCAGAGAGATCGAGATCGAGCAGGGCAATTTGCCTGCGCACGATAGCCAATGCTTCCGCATGGTCGATCTCGGCAGCATGACGAGCGGGCGGCCTTGCAGGGAAATCGCGGGGCGAAGGCTTCAGGCTGGGCGCCACGTTGCGCGGTCTCCACTGTCAGATAGGCTCACATCCCTGACGCGGAACAAACTGTCCTGCCGGATCTCGTCCGGACGCGATGCGCACGCTTTTTCATGCATTGCGTTGGCGGACGCCTTTTGCAGCCTGCGTCGCTCCCGCAATACAGCCGAACCCGCCCGAACTGCTACTGCAGAAAACGGGTGTTTGGTGACACGTCATTTGATCAGAAGGCTTATTGCTATCATGCCTGCAAGGCGCGGATCAGGCGAACGGGTAATCAGGGTCGGGTGCGGCGCTACCTCCTTTGCGGCTCTTGCCGAGGATGACCAGCCGCTGTGAAGTTGAGGGCGGAAAACCAGCCGTGTTCCTTGGCGAAACTCATGACAATCAGCGCATTTGACATGAATCCCCGCAGACCCGGCATCCGCGTGGGTCAAAACCATCGCCCACTAGGGGGGCGTCGCAAGAGAATCATGGACGTGACGGTCGCATCGATCGCGCTTGTCCTCGCCGCTCCGGTCATGTTGGCGATTGCCCTGCTGATATTGGTGACCGACGGCGCGCCGGCGATATTCTCCCACACCCGGGTCGGCTTCAACGGCAAGCGGTTCGCCTGCTACAAGTTCAGGACAATGGTCGCCAACGCCGATCAGGTTCTTGCCGACTATATTGCGAACAATCCCGAAGCCGCCAAGGAGTGGGAGCAGAACTGGAAATTCAAGAACGACCCGCGCATCACATTCCTTGGGCACATTCTCAGGAAATCAAGCCTCGATGAGTTGCCTCAGCTCATCAACGTGCTGCGCGGCGACATGAGTTGTGTCGGCCCTCGGCCAGTCGTTCCCGACGAACTGCAACGCTATGGCGCCTGCGCGATCGACTATCTCCGAACCCGGCCGGGGCTGACCGGCCTCTGGCAGGTGACGGGCAGGGACGCAATCGACTATCCCAGCCGCGTCTCCATCGACAGCCGCTACGTGCGAGACTGGTCCATTTGGGCCGATGTCGTCATTCTTGTGCGGACGATTTTCGCCGTGATGAAATTCGACCATGCGTCCTGATCAAGCGGATCGCAAATTCTTCTTCATGCATGTCCTTACCGAAGTACCCTGCGGCACTAGCGGCGAATGAGTCCGGCGGCGACGGAAATGTCAGCCGCCGTCATTGCTCGGGGGTCATGCCGCGACGCCAGATGACGCCGAGGAAGAGGCCGAGCAGGTAGGCGCATTGCAGCGTGACGACGAGAAGCAGGATCGAAAGCAGGCGGTGCCAATGAAGCAAACTGCCAATGCCACCTGCAACGGCGCCGACCACGACAATCGCCGCGGTCGCGACGATAAGCGCAGGCGCGCGAACATGAAATCCCAGCAAAATGCCGATCGCGCCGACGGCGACAAAGCCCCAAAGCACGGCGATCTCCTATGATGTGGAAGACTCAAAATGTGCCGTGTCCCAAGTCTCCCACATCCGCGAATCCGTACCAACACTCAATCTCGGCTGCACAGCCCGACGGCCCTCAACCAGGTGGCGGGAAATCGCTGCAACTCCACCGCTTGCACAAAAGGCGTAGGACGCCTTCTCCCAATGACGCGTTTTCGCTCATTTCCTTGTCCAGGCGCTCAGCCTACGCTGCTTATGAAATAGGTACGCGGAACATTCACCCGCGGTGCGGCAGCATGTCTTGAATGGTGGCATGGAGCCCTGTTCCGGTGCAGCCAATCAGGACAAAAAAGGTGCCGCCAGACGTTGCTCAGCGGGCAGGGCAGTGTCGGCGCGCATTTACCGTATAGCGCTTCAGCGTGACGTCCCATCTATGTTACAAGCATCCATCCTCTTGCTTATCGTGTCGACATGGTTCCCCGGCGCCGCGCGGATTGGCGGATCTGACGGCTCGATTTCCTTCTTGTTAGCTCTGTTCTGCGCTCTGGTAAGCGTCGCCTCCTACGGTGAGGTGGCAAAACGCCTGCATCGGACCGAAGCGGCCCTGGCGACTGCCGTGCTGACGGTATCTGCCCTCATCATTGTTCTTTCCCTGCTATCGATGACCTACGCGGACGATCCGATCAGGACCGGGCGAGCGATTTTCGCGCAGCTTTTTGGTTTCGCCGTTATCCCGGCGGTCGCGGCGATCTCTACGAGGCCCAAGGGTCCCGATGCGGTTGAAAGGATTGTAACGGCCATGATCATCATGAGCGTCGTAACATCCTGCCTCGTGACAGTTGGGCTGGGCGGTGCCAGGTTCGCCGACAGGGCCGCAGGATACTTCAAGCATTCGAACCAACTGGGAATTGCCCTGTCGGCGGGCCTGCCTCTTGTTGCCGCGAGGCTGACGGTTTCCCGCAGGCTTCGAATTGTTCTCGTGGGCTGCCTCATGGCGGTACTCTTTGGTTTGGTGAAATCGGGTTCAAAGACCAATTTCGTCGTCGGCGTTGTAGGGCTTGGAATTTTCTATGGATTGTACAGTATTTATCTCGTGAGAAGGAGGAAGCGGCCTGTAACAACGATTGTTGGGATAGTCGTGGCTCCAATATTGCTTCTGGCGAGTTTGCGGACATTGCAGCACTTTAATCCGCGGGCTTACGGCCTGTTGTTCACTCAGCTTTCCGGGGGCGAAGCGCATTCGGTGGTATCGCGGGAGCGACTATGGGCGATATCGATCGATCTGGGCTTGGCGCATCCGTTCCGGGGTGTGGGTGCAGGGCAGTGGGTGTTCGACATAGCCCCCCATAGCCACAACCTGTTCATTGATTACTTCAGAACGCTGGGAGTGCCCGGTGCTGCGCTGGTAACGGTCATCGTTCTGCTGGTCACGACATATCTGACGAGCGCCGTCCTTGGTACATTGATTGGAACCGGCACGAGCGAGGATGTGACAAAAGCGGATGTGATGGTGCTCGGAGCGTCGGTTTCGGTGTTGAATTACATCGTCGCAAACCAGATGAGCGATTCCTTCGGCCCTTCAACCGCAGCTTTCTTCTGGCTGCCACTGGCTTTGCTCATATTCTACCGCGGCATGCAGCGATCACTGCAGACCGGGCTTGACGAGAGGCCAAGGCTAAATGCCGGGACCGGACTCCAGCTATTCCAGCATTGAGAAAAAGGCGAAGAGCTTCTTCCTGTTTCTTTGATCTTCCGCGATCCAACCTTACCCACCCGAATCCAATGACTTCGCACACGGTTCGTGAACTGGCGGCAGGCCTGCCGCCGAGCTTCGAAGCACGCGCGCTTCAAACAGACATCCGATTTGTGGAATTCTTTGGTTTCCCTGGGGTCGGAAAAACAACCGCCTCCGGCCTGTTGGCGAATGGCTTGCGACGGTGCGGCCCGCTGGTCGGTGACGTGCGAATGGCGTGGGGAACAAGAAACTTCTTCAGCCGGCAGATCCATAGGATCTGTATCGTTGCCCCAAGATTTAAGGACCGTGAGTTTCGCTCGCTTCTGGTACGAATAGCCCGCTTTGTCATCGAAAGTGGACAATCGTCGTTTACCGATACGGTCAAGGTGATCTGGAACATGTCCGTATTGGTCGCCTATATACAGAGCGAGAGGCCAAGGAAAAATACTATAATTATTATGGATCAGGGATTGCTGCAGGGTTTCTGGTCTATATTTCTGAAAGGCAAGCGTCGGGCAACTTCCGAGAACTGGTTTGATATCCTGTCCGCCATTGGCGTCGATGATATGCTTTTCATCCATCTGCGCGCTGAAACCGGCGTGGCACGGGATCGACTCCTGAAGAGGGCTGATCGGTCCTCGCGGATGCAAAAGGCATCTCCCAACCGCGACCGCGATCTCTGGTCGGCGGCGGATCGAATTTGCCGCGAGCTGACGGCCGGTCTCGAGAGGGAAATAGAAACGGACGATCATGTCGGCCTGCTGGCGACAGTCGACGTGGAAAGGCTGGTGTCGCCCGAGGATGTGGCTGAAAGAGCGCTGGAGGCGGTGCTTTTGGCCTGCCTGGAACGACATCGGCTATGCGATTGCGCTGATCGATGAGAATGGAGATGGATCGCCGCTCGTTCATAGGCCTTGCCGGTCTGTATCCGGTATTTGCTCTGCTGCCGGACTTCTGCCAGGCGGAAGGCGGACAGACGCCGGGGGGCAAGCAGCTCATTCTGAAAGGTGAGTATGGCTACGAGAAACAATTAATTCGGGATCTAGAGGCCGGAGCAACAATCGACGCCCGCAATGCTTCCTTCACAGTCGCCAACAGCAGAAACAGCAATCCCAGCGCGATCGCGGGCTGCGACGAGGGGACGTTGCCGATCAATCGCTATCCAGTCGTCCTCCGCAACTGCCCTGGCGTCCACTTCATCGGAGGGCGCTTCGACGGCCAGGTGCCGCTGACATCCGACTGGCGGGACACTTACTGCAACAGCGCGGCTCTGCTCGTCAGGGACGGA
Organism: Mesorhizobium sp. LEGMi-168a; assembly: GCF_058312955.1. Lineage (NCBI taxonomy): Bacteria > Pseudomonadati > Pseudomonadota > Alphaproteobacteria > Hyphomicrobiales > Phyllobacteriaceae > Mesorhizobium > Mesorhizobium sp. LEGMi-168a. Next base: position 239,401 of record NZ_JBZEGV010000004.1, on the reverse strand, counting down.
TCCACCAATGCGACGATAGAAGGCGTGCGTGTGCGCCGCTGCTGGGATGCTATCCGCTTCGCCGAGCAGGCCGATGGCTTTCACCTGAAAGGGTGCTGGCTCAGCGAGGTCAGGGATGATGCGGTGGAGAACGATTATCTCCTCAGCGGGATCGTCGAGGATTGCCTGTTCGACGGATGTTTCTCGGGGATCAGCGTGGATCCTGCGTCAAACGAACGGGACGGAACAGGGGAGACCGTGCGGATCGACCGAACCCTGATCCGTATGCACGCCTTTCTTTCCAAAGGCGAAATCACGCATCAAGCGCCGGTCAAGGCTGTCGATCAGTCACCCAGATTGAGGATAACGGGATCGGTCTTCGCGCTGACTTCGGCAAACATGCGCGGATTGCGTCGCCTCGAAAGAACCTGGGGGCTGACGATCGAAAGTCGCGACAACACGTTGCTGTGGCTGCCCGACGAACCAATCCCGTTCAAATTCCCGCTGCCGCCGTCCGGGTTCAAGGTGCTGACGGGCGCCGATGCTCGCGAATACTGGAACAAGGTGTATCGCCTGTGGGTCGCGTCGCATCAGGACGTGGCGCGGTTCACCGACGAAGCGCTTTGAGAGCTTCCCTGCCTTGCAGCGAACAGCATGGGCCGTCATCGCGCTTTGGTGACGGAGCGGACACGATGAGTCAGGACAAGCCGATCGACGAAACCATGGCACAAGGCTCCGCCGATCGCAGTGCTGCGCGGTTTGTCACCCAAGGGCGATTGGCGCGCGTCAGGGGGCAAAACATCCTGTTCAGTCCATCCCAGCAAGCCATTTTCGCCGTCAACGATACTGCTGCCGACATCTGGCGCTCTCTGGAGGAAGGCACATCGCCGCAAGCCATCTCGGTCGAGATGGCCCGCAGCGGCGTCGATAGGCTTGAGGCAAACAGGCACGTCGAGGCAGCGCTTTGGGATTGGCAACGGCTGAGCCTGATACGGCCGCGCGCGCCGTTGCCTCCATCATCGGCTCAAGAGCCCGTGAGCCAGGTGGTCGCCGTTGCGGGCCTTACCATACGCATCGTCTATCCGGCCGCTCGCGCCTTTCCCGCCGTCTCCGTATTTCGCCATCTCGAGGTCCGAAGAGAGACTGCCGACGTTCTGCTCCAGGTGGTTGAACACGAGGGGCGGGTCCACCTGTTCCGGGACGGCGACTGGATCCTGTCTTGTTCGCCCGACGAATTGCCCGTCATGCTGAAAGGGCAATTGCTGACCGAGGTTCTCGATCACGGCGCCTACGAACTTGCCCTGCACGCGGCCGCGCTGGTCGGCAATGAACGCCTCGTGCTTGTTTGCGGCAATCCGGGCGCGGGCAAGACAACGCTGACCTTGGCGCTGGTTCATGCAGGCTTCCGGTTCGCATCCGATGACGTGACGCTGCTGGACGCCAAGGGGCATGGCGTGGGGCTTCCGTTTGCCCCCGCGGTCAAAGCGGGAGCATGGCCGCTTGTGGCCGAATATTACCCCGGGCTCGACGCTGTTCCGGTCTGTCGCCGCCCCGACCGCAGGCGCGTTCGGTTTGCCGTGCCAAGGCAGTTCGTGCCGCCTTCTCCGCTACCCATCGGCAGTGTGATCCAGCTTCATCGAGGTCGCGACGCGAAGGCCTGCCTGGAGCCGGTCGAGCCGGCCAGCGCATTGCGCGTCCTGCTCAACGGCGCGTTTGCGCCTGGCCGGGAGCTGAGCGGCACCGCGTTCGAGGTATTGACCCAACTCATCGGATCGGCGGAGACCTACCGCCTGACCTATTCAAAGCTCGATGACGCAATTGAGCTGATCGCGAAAGCCTGCCGATGAAGCGCCGAGGGAACACGCTTGAGGCATTGGTCGCCGGACTTCGCGGCTGTGCGGCCGACACGGCCGACTGGCGCGCAGTGATTGCCCTGGCCAATCGCACCTTGCTCACGCCGGACCTGTTCTCGTCCCTGTTGCGGGCCGGCCAGATCAGCCGGCTCCCGCGCGACGTGCGCAAGTATCTTCGGTTCGTTCACGGCTGCAATCGGGAACGAAACCTGCGCTTGCGCGCCCAACTGCATGAAGCCGTCGGAGCCCTCAACGGCCGCGGTATCGTTCCGCTCCTGCTCAAAGGGGCCGTTCCCCTGTTCCTTTCCCGGACGGGTCGGGTTCCCAGCAGGATGACCAGTGACCTCGACCTGGCCGTGGAGCCAGCCGAAGAGACAGCCGCGCGAGCCTGTCTTGAAGAGCTTGGCTACGTCGAGATGGCGGGCGCCCGAGGCATGGTCCGGCAGCAGGACGTTGGAATGCTGGAGCTGCGGCCGAGCAGTGGCAACGGCTTTGAGCCGCCCAAGCTCGTCCGGCGAAACGGTCTGCGGGTGAACATTCCGCCTGTCCAGTCCCGCGCCCTGCATTGGATCGTGCACGATCTCCTTAAGGAGGGGGACTACTGGCGCGGAAGGATTGATCTGCGGCACCTTCACGATCTGGCACGACTGGCGGAAAGCGAGGACGTGAACTGGACGGCGCTGCGGGCATCCATGGCGGATCGAGGCGCCCGCAATGCGCTCGATACCCAACTCCTGGCCTTGCAGCATTTCTTCGGAACCAAGATTCCGGCAAAATGTTCACAGCGCCCGATCGTCCGTTTCCAGCACTGGAGGCGGATATTCACGGCGACCCACCCCATCATCGGCGCTCCGTTGCGCCTGGTCGGCAATTTGACGTGGGGCACATGGCGGTTTTCGCGGGCCGACGGCTTGGCGCGCCGGGGCTCGATCGACTTTGCGCGCCGCGCCGCTCGCACGCTCGCGAGTTCCCGCGCGAAAATCTAAGCCTTTTGGAGAACTAGTGCGCCAAACCAGAAAGCATAAAGTAAAATCCGTAAAATTTAGAAACGTTGTGGGGAGGTTTGACATGCCTACCGAAAGCACAAAACGCTCGAAACGGACAGCCGAAACCCTGGTTTCAGAGTCTCAGGCGCGCCGGGACTTTCTCAAGAAAGCGGGGCGTTTTGCGGCGGTGACTCCGCCGGCCATAACGCTCCTGCTCGGCACGAGCTTGAGCTCCAAGGCGATCGCCCAGTCGGGAGGATCAAAGCCGGGCAATGGCTGGGGGGACAAGAACCACATTCACGTTGGCCCTCCCGGCCAATCGTAGGCCTCTTCGACCTGCATGATCGCTGAAAACAGCGATTTGAGGACATAGGGATTTTAGAGCAGTTTGCCGTTTCACGGAAACGGCAAAGTGCTCTAATTATTTGATTTTACTTGAAAGCCCGGATCGCTTGCGCACGCCAGTTTTGCCGGCGGCGGCCAGTCTCGCGCTTGCAACGTGCCGCGCTCGCGCGTCCAGCCGAAAGCGGTCCTAGGCGAGCAGCAGAGAGCTCAGGAAGTTGTCGTCGTGGAACTGATCCACGTGAACGCCGGTCAGTGTGATCTGATCCCCGCCGCCCAGGGATGCCACGACATTCGAGCCCTGGTTCGTTGCCACCTGCTGGAATTGGCTCGCATTGTTTATGCCAAAGGCCCTGAGATCGAGGACGTCACCGGTGCCGGCGCCGGGTAGGAAATTCATAACCGTGTCTTGACCGTCACCGCGGGCGAACACGAACAGATTGTGCTGGTTGCCGGCAACCAGCGTGTCGTTTCCGCGTCCGCCGATCAGCGTGTCGTTTCCGCCCAGACCCCACAGATAGTCGGCGCCGGCAGTGCCGTTCAGGACGTAGCCGCCGTTGGAGATTGTCGGAGCGCGGCCCGCCGGCGTCGGGACAAAGTAGGAGTCCGTCAGCACGCTGGTTGCGGTCGTCCCGTTGAAGCTGCTCACCTTGTAGAACTCGATCAGCATGCCCTGGTCAGTGACCGTGACGAGGTTCGCTCCGACGTTGGGAATGCTGCGGCCGGCTCCGCCAAGGCCGGTGGTCGTGTAGGGAAGAAAGACGCCGTCGCCGTTGTCGTCTCGATTCTCCCGATAATAATTGTGCTGATGGCCGGCAAAAACCGCATCCACGCCCCATTGTTCGAAGGGCCACCGCATGATGGCAGCGCCGCCGCTCGGATTGTATGGCGTGTGATGGAAATACGCCACGTTGAAGCTCGCGTCGGAATTCGCGAGCAGGTTTTGCATCCAGTGACCCTGCACTGACGTGGAGCTGCGGCCGTCCGGCTCCTGTTTGTTGCTGTTCAGGCCGAAGAAATGCACCGGCCCGATCTGGAAGTCGTAGTACCTCTCGTTGTCGGGCAGCGTAAAGTAATCAAGGTAAGTCGAGTAGTAGCCGTCGTTGTATTCGTGATTGCCCAGCGTAGGAAAGAAGCGGTTGATGGTGCTGCCGCTGCCGTAGGAGCCATGGTAGTTACCAATGTAGTCTTGGTATTGCTGGCCAACGGCGGTGTCGAACACCTGTGGTGAATATGCGTTGTCGCCTATCGTGAGGATGAAATCGACGTTCCAGGCATGGACCATCGCCGACACGGCCTTCTCGCCGGAGAGATCGGTGTCGCCGTAATCTCCAAAGACCGCGTACCGGTATAATACCTGCGGTGCGGACGTCGGAACCACGCCGAGCGTATAGTCTTGCGCGGCTGTGCTCCCGTCGGACGAAGTTGCGATGACGTGGAGGTTGATGGACGGCTCCGAGGCTGCGTCGAGCGTCCCTGTGCCCGAGCGCGTGATGACGCCAGCGGAATTGATGGCAAAGCGGGGGTCATCGACGGTGTAGGTGACCGTCGAGCCGATATCGGGATCCTTGGCCGACGCCGTGATGCCGACCGTCGTGCCCGCAGCCGCGTTCTGGGCGATCCGGTTGATCGCACTGTCGGCATCCGGCGGCGTGTTGAAGGCAACCGGTTCCGGGCTGTCGAGGACGGCGAGGGTGAAGGTCTGGTTGGCGGTGCTGCCGTCGGACGAAGTTGCCGTCACCGTCAGATTGATCGACGACTGGGTCTCGAAGTCGAGCGTGCCGTTGGCCGAGCGCGTGATGACGCCGGTGCTGGCATCGATGGCGAAGCGCGCGTCGCCGAGGCTGTAGGTGACCGTCGATCCAGCGTCGGGATCCGTCGCCGAAGCGGTAATCCCGGTCGGGTCGCCGGCCGCGGCGAGCTCGGCGATCTGGTTGGTAGCGGGGTCGGCATCGGGCGGCGTGTTGAAAGCCACCGGAGCGCTGGGCGGGCCGGGCAGGGTATACTCGACATGGAGCAGCGGCGCGCTCGCGGGGTTGTACTCGTAGGAATCGGCCGTGCGCGTGCCGGTGCCGGTGATCAGGAATGCCATGTCGTTGAGCGCCGCCCAGCCCGAGCGGTTGACGATCTCCTGAACGATCGCCGAGAGGTCCGGCGAGCGCTCGGCAAGGCCCTGTTCGCCTATCGTGTTCCAAGGGTCCGGCGTCCAGGCCGTGGACGCCGTCGTCCGAGGAAGCGAGGACACGTTGAAGCTGGCGGTGGTGAAGGGACTGGCGTCGTCGGTATTGTCTCCCTGGATCAGCAGCGAGGTCGCGCCGGTCTTCACCTCGTTGGCCTGGAACTGGATATAGGCGCTGGTGATGATGGCTCCCTTCGGAATGTCGATGCCGGTGAAGCGGATGCCGACCGTCTGGCGGGTGGAGCCGTCATAACCCAGCTCCAGGTCGTTGATGTTGCCCGAAATCGTTCCCGAGCCCTTCTCCTCGACATCGTCGCCGGCGCTCGCCACCCTCGTTTCGAAGATCGGGTCGGTGCCAGAGGCACTGCTGACGGTGAGCGTGGTCGCCGTCGCGGTCGTGCTGGTGCCGGCGGCCTTATCGAGGCTGGTGGCGGCGTAAGCGCTGTTCGCATTGCCCTCTCCCGCATAGTGCCAGAAGCCGAAGGCATTCGCAGTCGCGCTGTCGAGGAAGGTGCCGTCGAGATGAATACCAATTCTGGCGGCGGCCTCGGCGAGGCCGGTGAGTTTCAGTCCGCCGTCCCCCGCCCAGGTCGGGGTGATCTCGTGCTCGGAGATGAGGCTGGCGATCTTGATCGCAGCTTGATCGGCGCTGTGGCTGTCACCGGGCTTGCCGGTTTCGGCGCCAAAGCCGTCGCCGATACTCGCTTCCCATGTCATGGAAGCTTCCGGCGCGGCATCCTCGTCGTGCTCCGCGATGTTCGGCTCGCCGGTTCCGGCCGGCGAGCCGTCATCTATCAGGTGAAGGCTATTGAGGGAGGACGCGGAGCCGAGCTCGACAGTGGCCGGTCCCGGGGAATTGCCGCTGTCTGGAATGCGAGGTGGTTTGGACATATCAGATTTCCTTTGCCGCTGTTTTCCGAGCCTGGGCCTCGACAGGGCCGGAGGTAAACGTCACGGCCGTCTCCAGTCTGTCGCGATCGAGGGCGTCGATGGTCAGAGGGATGGGTCGCCTCGGTGTCGGCGATGTACTTGGCTGCCCGCGGTCCGCCAATTGCCGCCGAGGCGGCATCGATGCGTCCAGTGCCCGCCGGATCAGGCGAGCAGCCAATCGTTCAAGTGGAATTCATAGATCTTGCCGTCGTTCTCGGTCGGATTCGAATCGTTATCCACGCCGCGATCGGTGATGTAGAGGCTCATATGGTGTGCCGGATCATCGCTGCTCGGCGCCAGCGCCAAACCCGATGGCTTTTTCGCGTTGGCGGCGGAGATATCGAGCGTGCCCAGCAGGTCCCCGGTTGGCGTCACCATTGCCACCGAGTTGCGTGACACGATGACATAAAGCAGGTCGTGGACCGGATCATACGCGATGCCCCCGTCAGAAGGGGTTCCGAGCGATTGTACGGAAAAGCTCGTCACGACATCATCGCCGCCCGTGCTTGGGACGCCGTCGAATTTGCCGTTCTGGCCCGGAGCGATGGTGTAAATCGTATGGGTTGAGCCATCCTCGAGATAGAGCACTCCGCGCTTTGTGTCGTAGGCAAGACTCTCCGAATCCGAACTGCCGAACGCGGACGTCTTGAATGAGGTCACGATATCGTCGGACGTGTTGTAAAGGCCGTCCTTGCCTGGGTTCAACTCGTAGACGCTCTTCGTGCCGGTGTCGTCCGAGAAGAAGAGATGGTGGTTCGTCGGATTGTAAGTGACCCCGGCCGGCTCATCGGAGAAATTGATGGTGGTGAGCGTGCCCGCCAGGGTGCCGTTCAGATTCATCTGGTAGAGATTCTTGCCGGTGAAAATGGACATTTCATCGACTTCGCTGTCGGCAACCAGCAGCGTGCCGAGATGAGAGATATAGACGATATCCGTTGGATCGGGACTTGGCGGCGACCACTGCGACGTCAGAATGGTATGCGCCAAGGTCACCGATGTCGGCAACTGGCTGGCGGTGACGTCTACGGTGAAGGCGTGGGTGGCGATGCTGCCGTCGGACGAGGTCGCTGTCACGTGGAGATTGATTGACGGTTCGGATTGGGCATCGAGCGTGCCGGTGCTCGATCGCGTGATGACGCCGGTGCTGGAATTGATGGCAAAGCGCGTGTCGTCGATCGTGTAGGTGACCGTCGAACCGGCATCGGGATCCTTGGCCGAAGCGGTGATGCCGACAGCAGTGCCCGCGGCGGCATTCTGGGCAATCTGGTTGGCGGCAGTGTTGGCATCGGGCGGAGTGTTGAATGCAACCGGCTCCGGGCTGTCGAGGACGGCGAGGGTGAAGCTCTTGTTGGCGGTGCTGCCGTCGGAGGAGGTCGCCGTCACCGTCAGGTTTATGGACGACTGGGTCTCGAAGTCGAGCGTGCCGGTGGCCGAGCGCGTGATGACACCGGTGCTGGAATTGATGGCAAAGCGCGCATCGTTGATGCTGTAGGTGACGGTCGATCCGGCATCGGGGTCCGTGGCCGAAGCGGTGATCCCTGTCGGTGCGCCCGCCGCGGCGAGCTCCGCGATCTGGTTGGTGGTGGGGTCGGCATCCGGCGGCGTGTTGAAGGCCACCGGCTGCTGGCTGGCCGTGACGCTGACGGTGAAGGCGTGAGTGTCGATGCTGCCGTCGGACGAGGTGGCGGTGACGGTGAGGGTGACCGTCGGCTCGGACTGGGCGTTGAGCGTGCCGGTGCTCGATCGCGTGATGACGCCGGTGCTGGCATTGATGGCGAAGCGCGTGTCATCGATTGTGTAGGTGACCGTCGAACCGGCATCGGGATCCTTGGCCGAAGCGGTGATGCCGACAGCAGTGCCCGCGGCGGCATTCTGGGCAATCTGATTGGCCGCAGTGTTGGCATCTGGCGGAGTGTTGAACGCAACCGGCTCCGGGCTGTCGAGGACGGCGAGGGTGAAGGTCTGGTTGGCGGTGCTGCCGTCGGACGAAGTTGCCGTCACCGTCAGATTGATCGACGACTGGGTCTCGAAGTCGAGCGTGCCGTTGGCCGAGCGCGTGATGACGCCGGTGCTGGCATCGATAGCGAAGCGCGCGTCGCCGAGGCTGTAGGTGACGGTCGATCCGGCGTCGGGATCCGTCGCCGAAGCGGTAATCCCGGTCGGGTCGCCGGCCGCGGCGAGCTCGGCGATCTGGTTGGTGGCGGGGTCGGCATCGGGCGGCGTGTTGAAAGCCACCGGAGCGCTGGGCGGGCCGGGCAGGGTATACTCGACATGGAGCAGCGGCGCGCTGGCCGGATTGTACTCGTAGGAATCAGCCGTGCGCGTGCCGGTGCCGGTGATCAGGAACGCCATGTCGTTGAGCGCGGCCCAGCCCGAGCGGTTGACGATCTCCTGCACGATCGCAGTGAGGTCCGGGGTGCGCTCGGCCAGGCCCTGTTCGCCTATCGTGTTCCACGGGTCCGGCGTCCAGGCCGTGGACGCCGTCGTCCGAGGAAGCGAGGACACGTTGAAGCTGGCGGTGGTGAAGGGACTGGCGTCGTCGACATTGTCGCCCTGGATCAACAGCGAGGCCGCGCCAGTCTTTACCTCGTTGGCCTGGAACTGGATATAGGCGCTGGTGATGATGGCGCCCTTCGGAATGTCGATGCCGGTGAAGCGGATGCCGACCGTCTGGCGGGTGCTGCTGTCATAACCCAGCTCCAGGTCGCTGATGTTGCCCGAAATCGTTCCCGAGCCCTTCTCCTCGACATCGTCGCCGGCGCTCGCCACCCTCGTTTCGAAGATCGGGTCGATCGCGCTTAAGTCGGCGGCGAGGAGGCTGTTCGAGGTCACGGTGCTTGTCGGTGCCGAGCCGGCGGCTGTATGGAAGACAGGAGTGTCGGCGACATCACTGCCGGTATAGCCCGTTCCCGCAAACTGCCAGACGGCGGAGACTTTCGTCGCTACGGAGTGGAGCAAGGCGCTGTCGAGGTGAATGCCTGCTCCGGCGGCAGTCTGCGGTGCCTGGCCTGAAGTAATGCCGTCCCCCGAGACGAGGCTGCTGATATTGCCGATGGCCAGGTCCAAGCCGTGAATATCGTTACCGTTGCCGGTTTCGGCGCTCAGGCCGTCGCCATCATCGGATAGCTCGGAGGTTGGGTGGTCTCCGCTCGCCGTTGCGATCGGTGGGCTCCCGCTGTCGCTGACCAGCCAACCGCCCGTCGTGCCGGCGGTGCCGAGCTCCGTTATCGAGAGTTCCGCGATAGTCCCGCTGTCGGGAAGCTGAGACAGTTTAGCCATGCCAGGTCTCCTTTGCGCATTTCCCTCGACTATGACCGGAAGCTCGACACGCCCGACAGGGCGTCAGGCGTGAAAGCCTGGCCGAAAATCCACGGCCTGGCGGTCGGGCAAAGATGTCGATTTCCGTCCTTGATCAGTCTGTTGCCTGCTTCATCCTGGGCCAGGCGGGCGCGACCGCGGCGAGCAAGCGCAGCAGCGATTTCCCGTCCTGTCCAAGGAACAGCGACGGCAGGATCCAGCACAGCAGCAGGCCCCCGGCAGAGGCCAGCAATGCGGTATCGATGAGCAACGGAAGCGGAGATAGCTGGAACTCGCGCAGCCATGCCACGAATGCCCAGACGCCGGCGCCGACGACACAGGCGAGCGCGAGGCCGGGCAGGTGGATCAGGAAGAAATCCGCCCATGTCATTCCGGTCACGCGGAGACTCAGCTGTGCCATGAGGAAGAAGTTGATCCCGAAGGCCGCGCCGACGCCGAACGCCACGCCTTCCACGCCCCAGCGTTGGCCTATGAGGGACCCGACGAAGACACCGATGGTGAAAACGGCCTGGCGCCAGGCGCGGGCGTAGACCGTGCCCGTCGCGCGCGAGACGGAATCGCTAAGCTTGTAGCTCGTGCGGAACAGCATGCTGAACGCCAGGATCTGCAGCGGAGCGACAGCGCCTTGCCATCCCTTCCCGAGGATAACCAGAACCAACTCGGGCGCGACGATCGCCACGACCACGCTGGCCGGCAGGACAAGCAGGGCGCAGCCTGCGACAGCGCTGCGATAGGCGCGGGCAAGCCGCGCGGGCTGCTCCTGGACCAGTGCCATGGTCGGGAACAGCACGCGGTCGAGAACCTGGCCGACGATGACCGCAGGCGTCGTCATGAGCTGTGACGACAGGCCGTACAGGCCGAGCGCATCGGCGCCGAGCCAGCGGCCCACGACAAGCCTGTCCGCCTGGGTGGCGAGGTAATTGAACACCCGGGCAATGGTGAAGCCGCTGCCGAAATAGAGCAGTTCGACGATGGCGCGCCGCTCCAGCAGAGGCCGCATCGGATGCCTCTGGCCGGCGAGCAGCACGATCATGCGGATGAACTGCTGGATCAAGAGCGCGCCGACAAGCGCCCAGATGCCGAAGCCGAGCCAAGCCAGAAGCGGACCGGCAAGGACATAGCCGGCGGCAAAGGCGCAGGCATCGACGAGCGCCAGCCAACGGAACCGCAGCGCGCGCTGGGCCGCGGCCAACGCCACCATGGAAGCCCCTTGGAAGAGAAACACGAAACAGATCGCGCGCACGACCGGAGCCAGATCGGCAAGCCGAAGCAGGCCGGCAATGGCTGGAGCCATCTCCCAAACCAGCGCGGTCACGGCGAGCCCGAGCAGGCAGGACAGAGTGAACCCGACCCGAAGATGCCGCTCCTCCAGCGCGGGTCGCTGCACGATCGCGGGGGTAATTCCAAGTCCCTGGAAGATGGCTGAAAATTTGATGACGATCAGGGCCGCGGAGTAAAGGCCGAACTCGTTGGGCGAGAGCAGCCGGGCCAGTATGAGGAGGGCGACAAGCTCAGCGACGGCGAGGGCGCCCATGGACAGGGCCGTCCAGAACATGCCCACGACACTGTGTTTCGCCAGGCCGCGCCGGTCGTTGCTCACGTCTTTCTCCACTTACTCGGCCGACCGGGCTGCCATCGCATCAACGCATCTGCGCCTGCACGATGTCACGATCCCATCGACCATGAGGACCTCGGTTCCGGTACTGCCTGCCGTGCCATGCCTACCGGAGCAGCGAAGGGATTTCGTAGCGGTAGAACTCCATCTCATCCCGGATCTCCGGAATGATTGCCGTCAGTTCCTTCCGGTCGAGGCGCAGCCATTTCTGCTGGCGGCCGGGATCGATCATCTCCTTGGCCGTGCGAACGATGTCGTCGGTGCAGTTCAGCCCGCAATGGTCAAAGATGCGCCGCAAGACCAGCTCGGGGTCCTGGATCAGATCCTCATAGCGAAACGACAGCACACGGCCGTTGCCCAGCCTGGCGAGATCCTCTCGAGCCTTCCGATTGCCGCGCGCCCATTGGCGCGCGATCACCGTCAGCTTCTCTTGCTCCTTCAAATCCCGATCTATCCCGTTGTAGCGAGGGCCATAGATCGAGGTGTATTTTCTGCCTAATATTCTTTTCGCGATGATTTGTTTTGCAAGATCCCTGGCATAGTAATGAATCTGGGTGACGGGAGTCATTTTCAGGAGCCGCAGAAGTCCCTTGAATGACTTGGCTCGCTGCCACTTGAGTTCCATCGAGCTTATGTAGGAGAACGGATTTCTCGTAATGTATAGGAATATGGCCTCCGGGAAGATTTCGTGGACAAACGGCACGCGCAAGACATTGGCGGGCGTGTTTTCCATGATCTGCCGGCCGCCGTGCCGCGACTGATATTCGAGGAACCGGCCGCGAATGTAGCGAGCGACCTTTTCCGTGGCATCGATTTCGCCAAATTCGTCATGACGCCTGGCCGGATCGGCATAGAGCCACACGGTTTTTGGCTCGTACCAGGTAACGATGTCGGGGTGCAGCCCAATCAATTTCTGCGCAATGGTGGTGCCCGACCGATAGTTGCCAATCAGAAAAATCGGGGGTTTCAGCTCGGTTGTCATCATGACAAGTCTCCGTCGCTAAGGGTGAGTCAGGATTGCGCGATCCACACGACAAGCTGCGCCGCTACTGGTCTCTGAACGCGCGCATCATCTGGTCCGTCAAAGGCTTCATCAGGTAGGAGAACACCTTGCGGTCACCGGTCCGGATGAACGCTTCCACCGGCATGCCGGGAATGAGCGAAACAGGGCCGAGCTTCTTCAGGTCTTTTGGGTCGGGGGCGATGCGCACCACGTAGTAGACTTCATTGGTGCGCTGATCGCGCGTCACATCGGCCGAGATCATGGAGACCACACCTTCGGTTTCGGGCGTGGTGCGGAGGTTGAAGGCGGTAAAGCGAAGAAGCGCGCGTTGGCCGATCAAGAGCTGGTCGATGTCCTGCGGGGCGGCCTTCACCTCGACCGTGAGCGTGTCGGTGTCGGGCACGATCAGCATGATCGGCTCTCCTGCACCGATCACGCCCCCCACGGTATGGATTGAAGACTGATAGACCGTGCCGCTGGAGGGGGCGCGAATATCGATGCGCGACAGCTGGTCCTCGGCGGCGACTTTTTTGTCCTCGAACTCGGCGATCTTGGCTTCGACATCGCGCAGTTCGCTCCCCGTCTGGCTAGAGAACTCCTTGTCCAACTGCAGGATCTGCAGCTCGACTTCGGCGACGGCCCCCTTCGCCTGTGCCATGCTCGCAACAAGCTGCGCCCGCTCGCCCTCGATGCGTGTCGCCTCGCGTTCATATTCGGTCAGCTTCGACTTGAGGGTGAGTTTCATTTCGACAAGGCTGCGGATGTCGACGAGCTCGTCGTTGATCAGCTCGATCTCTTTCGCCTTTGCCGATTCCTGAGCCGAGTAGCCTTCGATCTGCTTGCCGAGTTGCTCGATGCGCTCGCGCAAGCGTGCCTTGTTGCCGGACAGCTCGACCCGGCGAAGATCGAACAGACGCTGCTCGCTGGCCACCGTGGCCGCAATCTCGGGGTCGTTCATCCGCGCGGCAAGCTCGGGAGGAAGCACCATCCGCTCACTGCCGTCACGCTCGGCCTCGAGCCGGGACTTTCGTGCATAAAGCTCGTCCAGGTTCTTCGTCACGTAGGCCAGGCTGGCACGCGGAATGGTGTCGCTGAGCTGGACCAGAATGTCTCCGGCGCGGACATGGTCGCCGTCGCGCGCGAAGATCTTGCCGACAACGCCGCCGGTCGGATGCTGCACCTTCTTCTCGCTGGTCTCGACCACCACCGCGCCACGCGAAATGACGGCTCCGGAAATATCCGCAGTGCCGGCCCAGACTCCCGCGCCGCCGACCAGCAGCGCGACGACGGTTGTTCCGCCAAGCAGATTGCGGCGAATGGAACGCCGGTTGGAAGAGGGCCGCTTCAAGTCCGTCGCCTTGCTTGCCCGAGTCCTGTGTTCAGTTCCGCAATTGTGGCGCGCTTGGTACCGGCTGCAGGCCCTCGGCACTGACTTGTGGCATCGGCAGGAGCTTCGACAGGACGCACTCCCTGGTACCGAAGATCTGCATCTGCCCCTCTTTCATCAGCAGCAGGAAATCCACCGTGGTCAGAATGTTCGGCCGATGCGCCACGATCGCCACGATGCCGCCGCGGGCCTTGATTCCGAGGATGGCTGCGGCAAGCGCCATTTCGCCTTCGCTGTCGAGATTGGAGTTGGGCTCGTCGAGGACGACCAGGAACGGATCGCGATAGAGCGCGCGTGCCAGGGCAACGCGCTGGCGCTGCCCTGCCGAAAGCGCGGTTCCGCCCTCTCCGATCTGCGTCTCGTAGCCGTTGGGAAGACCGATGATCAGCTGGTGGACGCCCGCCGCGCGGGCGGCGGCGACAATGGCCTCCGGGTCCGGTCCGGGATCGAAGCGGGCGATGTTGGCGGCGACCGTTCCGGCGAAGAGTTCGACGTCCTGCGGCAGGTAGCCTATGTAGCGGCCAAGGCGTTCCGACGACCACTGATCGAGTGCCGCGCCGTCCAGCTTGATGCGGCCTGCCAGCGGCCGCCACGCGCCGACCAGCCCACGAACCAGGCTCGATTTGCCGGAGCCGCTTGGTCCGATGATGCCGAGCACCGAGCCGGCGTCCAGGCTGAACTCCACACCCTGCACGATGATCCGCTGCGCGCCCGGCGCGCCGATCGCGATGCGCTCCACCGTCAAATTCGTACCCGGAACCGGAAGCGCCATCGGCTGCGCGTCCGCCGGCAATCTGGCGAGCAACTTGCTCAGCCTGCCCCAGCTCTGGCGTGCGGCCACGAAGTTGCGCCAATGGGCGATGGCGAGATCGACAGGCGCCAGCGCACGGCCCGCAAGGATGGAGCCGGCGATGATGATCCCGGACGTCGCCTCGCCCTGGATCACCAGCCAGGCGCCCACGCCCAGCATTGCCGACTGGAGCATCAGCCGCAACGCGCGGGCGAAGCTGCCAAAGCCACCCACGATATCGCTGACACGCTGCTGCTGCGCCAGATGTTCAAGGCTCGCCTCCCGCCAGTGGTCGTGCAGCCGCTTGCCCATGCCCATCGCCGCAAGCACCTCCGCGTTGCGGCGGCTGGCCTCGGCGAGGCTGTTGCGCCGCACGCCAGTCGCGGCCGCGGCGCTTATCGGCTTGCGCGTGAAGACCTCGGTTGCAAGCGTCAGCGTCACCAACAGGATCGCGCCGCACATGGCGGTGATCCCAAGGGTCGGATGAAGGCACCAGATGATCGCCAGATAAAAAGGAAGCCATGGAAGGTCGAAAAGCGTGCCAGGCCCCGCGCTCGACAGAAATGTGCGGATGTTGTCGAGATCGCGTTGCGGCTGCAACCCATCGCCCTGCTGGCCGATGTAGAGAGGCAGCCTTGAAACAGCGGTGAAGACACGTCCGCCAACCGCGTCGTCCAGCTCGGCGCCGATCCGGGTCATGACGCGGCCGCGCGCAAGGTCGATGAGGGCCTGCCCGACAAACAGAATGCCGGCCAACATCGCCATGGCTATCAGGGTCGGGACGCTGCGGCTCGGCAGCACGCGGTCGTAGACCTGCAACATGAACATCGCGCCGGTCAGCATGAGGATATTGCTCACGCCGCTGAAGAGCGCGACGCCCGCGAACGCTGCCTTGCAGGAGCGCAATGCATCGGCGAGTTCCGAACCGGGCGCCGGCTCCGCGAGCGAGGACTGGGCGCCGGCGTTCGCGAACGCGCCTGGCAAGTTGCCCCTCCGTTTCCGCCTTGCGTAGCGCGCGACCGCCACGAGCAGGGCCAGGGTTGCGATAGCCAGCCAAATCGGGAGCGCGTCCGGACCGGCCAGCAAAGCCAGCGGATCGGAAAAATAGCGCCAGCCGGCCCCGAGGTCGCCCCAGGGCCGCGCCGGCGAGATTCTGCCGAAATCGATGAAGCGCGACAGGAGATCGGCTCCCGCCAGCGCAAGGACGAGGAGGATTGCCCCGGGAATGCGCGATCGGACGATGAGGCGGCGGCGCGGGGCGGGGCGCGACGTTTTGCGGCGCGCCGTCGCACGGAGGAGGCTGAGCGGCCTCTGCTCCGTTTCGGCGCGGGAATTCGCCCGGTGGAGTCGGCCCCCCAAGGCCGTCAGTGCTGCCCCAAGTATCACAATCAAAGTTCCTGAGATGAGGTCCTGACCCCTAAGGTGCGATGGCCGGCCCGATTTCCGCCCCGCCAAGCGCAACGAACCGAGAGTCTTGCGGAACGGCGACAGCGGGCCGGAAACTGCCCTGCTTGAGAAAGCGAGCCATGTGCTCCTGTTATTGGCCAATGATGCCGGGCTGGGCGGCCGCACCGTCCGTCTTGGGAGGCGCCATTGTTCCGGAGTCCGGAGCGTAGAACCCCTTGTTGGCGACAAGCGAGACCTCGATGACGTCGCCGGCTTTCACTTCCGTATTTTCGTCGGCGAGGAGGTCGTGGGCGATCTTCTGGTCGCGCCTGAAAATCGAAATCTTCACCGAGCCTTGCAGATCGTCGAACGTCCTCTGTTCGCCGTACGTAAAGATAAACAGAAGCTTGTCGGCGACATATCTGATTTGACTTTGTGTTTTTCCAAGCTCGACCTGCGTGTCCTGGGTCTGCGCGATCAAGTCCATTTCATGACTTTGGTGCTTTTTGCGCAGCTCGCTCTCCGAGTTCAGCATCTCCTGTCGTATCTGCTCCTGCTGCAGTTCCGTCTGCGCCAGTTCAGCCCGATAGCTGGTTTGGGCTCTTTCCGCCGTAATGACATTCGTGTTCGTTATCAGGCCCTTTTCCCGCAGCGAGCGAGCAGACTGCAATTCTTCAAGTTGGAGATTCGCGGTCTTTTCCCGTTCGTCTCTGCTGGCGGCGACCATCTTAGCTTCCTTCTTCGCCCTATCCAGCGAGGCCTCTAGGAAGGAGATGTCATCCTGATACGCGGCAAGCCGCGCGTTCAACTGTGCCTGTTCGGACGCGATGATGTCGGCAATCAGGCTTCCGCCGAACTCGACCGGCGGATCCGGCGGCGCAACGAAGGTTTTGTCTTCGCGGCTTTCCGCCTGGAGCCGGGCGAGCCGAACCTTGAGGCGATATTCCTCGATCGCCAGATTTGCGCGAGTGCTGCGCAGATCGGCTATTTGCAGGGCCGGCTCCGTGTTTCCAACTGCGCTAGCCCTAAAGCCGCCCGCTATGGCGAGCGCGTGGCGAACCGTTATTCCCGGTTGAAACGGGTACGATCCGGGGTGAGCTACAGTGCCGGAAATGAAGAACGGCCGGTATTGACCGATCTCCACCTTGACGAAGGGCTCGAGGATGAGCTTTTGCTGCCGAAATGCCTGTCCAATGGCCTGCGCGAGAGCAACGGTGGTGAGACCACGTGCTTGGATATCGCCCACCATAGGCAGCGATATCGAGCCCCGCTCATCGACCACCGCATCCAGCGGATAGGATGCCTCGCCGATCACGGATATCCGCAAGACGTCGCCGGTGTCGAAAGCATAGCCATCGGCGCGGGATGCATGCGCGGTGAGCAGGACAAAGGCCATTGCGAGACCGGCGATCATTGCGAACGCGCGGCCGGCCGCGGGTTCGAATCCGGTAAAGAGCCGTCGGCGCCCGTTTCGCAAAGGCCGGGATGGAAATTGCTGGTCAGCACGCAAACACATCGTCTGTACTCCGCTTGCCTTGATAGCTGCCGTCACGACCGGTCGACATTGGTCGACTGGAACGCGACAGCAGGGAATTCGCTCGGTTGGAGAAAATAAGCTTGCAGCTCCGCTCGTTCGAAGGAGCGAAAGGGCGATCAAAATCCGGGCAGCCCTATGGTTTGCTTGGCCAGGCCGTCGCGAATTCGCCTCTCGTTTGGCCCTGCGGCTGCAGGGGCGGACTCCAGGACGGATTGATAGATCAGCTCGACCCTTTCGCACATGGAATCCAGTCCCCAGGACGAAAGATCGGTGAGTTTCGCGCCGTCAGCCAGTCGAGCGCGATAGTGCTGGTTCTCGAGAAGATCGGCGACCGCCGCCGCGGCGGCGCCCACGTCTTCCGCCGGCGTCACAATTCCATTCACACCATGCTTCACAACCTCTTCCACTCCGGGCAGGTGAGAGATCACACTCGCTCGACCCCCCGCCAGATACTGCATCATGACGCGGGGCAACCCTTCTCGCATGGACGTCAGCACGCACACGTCCGCCAGGCTGATCAGCCGTTCCGGCTCGCGATGATGGCCGATCATGCGAACGTTGTTCGCGAACGGGGATCGTTCGACCGCCGATTCAACTGCGGCTCGCGCCGAGCCTTCACCGGCCACGAGCAGTCGCACGTTCGGAATCCGGTCAACGACCTGCCCGAATGCTTCAATGAACTCGACGTGGCGTTTCCTCGGTTCCAGCGCGGCCAACATAAGGACCACCGGCGGCTTTGGCTCCCCGGCCGCCGTCCCCAAGAGCAGATGCGGTTCTTGCGGCCATTTCGCGTTCGCGAAACGTGCCAGATCGAAGCCGGAGTGGACGACATGATGCTGATCGGGGCGGCCCAGATGATTGGCGATGCAAATGTCGCGCATGGCCTGGCTGACATCGATGTAAGCGCGCGTGAACCTCGCGGCCAGGCGTTCGGCGGCCAGGAATATCAGCTTCTGCGCGTTGCCCACATGCACGAAAGGCAAAATGTGCACGCCATGTATGATGCCTGGGATATGGGCTTCCCTGGCGGCGAGACGACCGACGATACCGGCTTTGCTTTGATGTGTGTGCACGATGTCGGGCTGCCAATCGCGCATAAGGCGCGTCAGTTGCCCGAACGCGGAAACGTCGCGGGACGGCGAAATCGAGTTGATGAGTTTTCCGAGCGTCACCACTCGAAGCGCTCCGGCGACGGACAACCGTAGACTCGGGTCGTATTCCTCGCCGTGAACCAGCAGCACTTCGTGGCCGTGCCGCGCCTGAGCGAGGCAACAAGCCAATGTGTTCTCTTCGGAGCCTGCCCGAAGCAGGCGGGTGAGCACATGAACGATCTTCATTTGCCTATACCTCAGCGGGATGTGAAATCCGGGCTCGGGTGAAGGATCGAGTGCATCGAGTGGGGTGCTTGGCGGCTCGCGCGTATGGCTGGGGTCGCCTGCCGCGATCGCGAAAAGCTGCTGTCCGCGTTTATTGTGGGGATGGGTACCCGGCCGAGAGCCGCGCGTTCTGCCTCTTACAAAGACAGCCAAATGTGCCTGAACAGTTCCCGGCCGACGGCCTCCACGTCCGTGCTGGCGTCAACGGTTCGGATGTTCTTGTCCCCGGCTCGCAGCTCCGCCATCAGTGACAGCCGCGCATCGAACGCTTCCTTCTTGATGTCTCCCGGCTTTCGCTGCTCGGAGACGGCAAAATCTGAGACGAGGTGCAAAGTGAGATGCGGCCGGCACTCCGCCATCTTCTGGTAGAGCCGCTGCTCGAGCCGGGCGAGGGTTGACAGGCCTGGGACGGAGAACAGGTGCGGTGGAATGGTCGGCCCGTCCAGATATCCCCTTCGGAGCGCCTGCGGCCACCTGTCGCAAATGACGATCAGGCCGCGCGTCGCCCATCGATGCGCGCGTTTCACGACAGCGTACCGTTCAAACGCGATCAAGACCGCCCACAATGCCAATGCGGCGGCGGCAAGGCCTTCCTTCGCCCCGCTGCTGCCGAGAGGATCCTGGCCATCGTGGCGGGCCAGGGACTTGAGGCGGCGTCTATGGGGGAACACCAGGGCCTGCAGCGCCTTGCGAAGCCACCATCCATCGCCATCGCCGGTTCCGACATAGGCTTGCGCGCAGCCGAATTTCCATCGGAAAATCTGTGTCAGCCGATCAGCCTGGGTGCTCTTGCCCATGCCGTCGGGACCTATCAGCGCCACCACGAATCCACCGGCCGCGGGCCGTCTCTTTGGTGGAAAGCTGCCTGGCATCCAGCGCTGAAGGAGCCTCAGGGCGAGATATGAGGTCTTGCGGGTCAGATGGACCGCGGCATCGGCCACTGCATAGCGTCCCGTGAAACCGGACATTTCCCGGATCGAACGCCGCAGCCTGGCGAGATCCCCGCGGTGGGCGGCCAAAACGTCGCCGCTTTGCAGGAACCTGCAGTTCACCGTTCTCCCGCCGCCCAATTCGCATTCCACGACGCGCAATCCGGATTCGCTGGACAGAAACGGCAGGCGTGCAATTTGGTCCTTCCAACCATCGCCGACGGCGATCCATTGCCTCCACGGCGGCGCCCCGGCCCGGAAGGCGAAACGGGCTATCGTTATTCGAAGCTCGTCTTCAGGTGAGACCACCGGAATCGACACGCCGTCGATGCTGATTGACCCCCAGCCCGTAATCGCCGGATAATCGAATACCGGATAGCGCTTGCGAAATTCCCTGCCGACGCGGCCGCCGATATGCATGTCGAGATGGAGATAGCGGCCACGCGAAAAATCAGGCAGGAACCAGTCTTCCCGTCCGGCGCAGACATTGTCGTAACACGACAGGCTGACGCTGCGACGGCCGTGCAGCTGACTTACGATCGAGCAGAAGGCCGGGTAGTCGTGCTTGTCCAAGAGGACATCCAGATCGTCCCGGCCGGACAGGCCGTCATGTAGAGATGCCAGATCCTGAATTATTCCGTATTTCAGGCCGGCTTTATTGAACGCTCCAAACAGTTCGACGGCAATCGGCAGCACCGGTGCCGTTTCGCGGGGCCGCAAACCGCTTCCGTCAGCCTGAGATGGCCTCGCATCTGCTTGGCTGCCCGACGGGCCCAGGCCAAGCGAAGGGGCTGGCGCCGAGACATTCGCTCCCGGCGCCAACGCTTCCGTCACCATCCTTGCCTTGGCGTTCGGGGACCAGCGACGATACTGATGCGGCCGCAGGCCATCGTGAAGCTCCCCGGGCCCGTCGGGGCGGTAGCTTCCTGATTTGGATTTGGGTGAAGGCTGCAAGGGAGTTCCCGCAATTCGTCGCGGCTGGCGTCATTCGCTCGACGTCGTCGGATGACGTGAGGCATGTCCAATCTTTGGCGGCTGACTTCGCTGCAGCGTTGCGGCATCAAGCATTCTCAATGCCGGGCCTGCAAGTTCGGATGTTGTCTTTTGCAAGCTGCCGCACCCAGGGTGAATTGGGTGCCAATTCCGTCGAGTGGGTTCGGCTATTTTCCCACCAGCAAACAGCAAATCAAAGTTCGCAATAAGTATTAAGAGATTACCGATAGTTTATCTCTGCCGATAGTGATCGGAATTGAACGGTTCATAATATCAAGAAGAATCCTGACCGCCCCAGCGCTTCCGACATGGTCAAGAATCCCCAGCTGGTCCGAAAACGGTCCGTCTATGATCCTGATTCTTTGACCTGGCCTCAACAGTATGTCCGGATGCAAAATTCCGTCGTCGTCGGTTGCCGATATCAGAGACTCGACCACACCATAGGGCGCTGGTATCGGCATTCCTTTGCTCATGACCAGCTTTCGGACGCCAACGGTCGAGTTGATCGGGTACCAGCTCTGCTGATGAACGGCCAGCGAGACGAACAGATAGCAGTCGAAATATGCACTGGAGACGGTTTTGACACTGCGCGCGTGCCGGACAGTTCGCCTTCGCTTGGGCAGATAGGTTCGGAAGCTTTGCGACAGCAGGTGCCTTTCGGCGAGGCTTTCGGAATGCTGATGCGTCTGGACCACACACCAGCGGGCAGGTTCGCCGTCGTGACTTTGTCCTGCCGGCTCCAGGGGCCGATTGTGGTATAAGTCACCGTTCAGCATGGCGAAATATTGTCTCTTTCCTAATTGAGATAGTAACTGTCCGAGACACTGCTTTCGAGCGACGTGTAACGGCCGTATCTCGGCAGTTTTGGTTCGTCCACCATTGTCAAGGCGATACCGGCAATCCTGGACCGACCGCCGAGATGTCGAATTCCTTCGGCAACGGCCTCGCGCGAGGTCTCGCGCCACTTCACGACAAACACGACCTTGTCGACATGCCTCGACAGGATCGTGGCATCGGCCGCGGGTCCAACGGGCGGCGCGTCAATGATCACCGTGTCGAATTTTCCGCGAAGCTCATCGAGAATGGAGCGCATTCGCGCCGAAGCGAGAAGGGCGGGCGGGTTGCGGGTCCTTGCGCCGGCAGGCAGAAGGGAAATCCCCGAGCGTTCGTCCAGGTGAATTGCGTTTGCAGCCTTCACCGGCAAAGTGAGAAGGTCGACCAATCCGACCTTGTCCGCCATGCCGAAGAAGGAAGTGGTAGCGGACAGCCGCAAATCCGCATCGATGACCAGAACCCGTTTGCCGTCGGCCACGGCGGAGCAGGCCAGGCTCAACACCAGAGTTGTCTTTCCTTCGCCGGGCATCGCCGACGTCACGAGCATGACGCGCGGCGAACGGTCCCATTCCGGCGTCGCCTCCAGGCCGAGGCGGAGCCGCCGCACCGCTTCGCTGTATCTGGATAGTGGTTTGCGCTCGAGATAGGCCACCGGCTGCGCCTGGGACTGGGCGTCTTTCGACCAGCCCGACATCCTTGGCATGGACGCAAGGACCGGAACGGCCAGTTCGTCCTCGATCTGCTTCTTTGCCATGAAGCCGGAAGCGAAAAGTTCGCGAAGAACGGCGCCGGCGCCGCCAAAGAATATGCCGAAGACCAAACCCAGAGCCGCGAACAGAGTCCTGTTCGGAAAGCTCGGTGAGATCGGAACAACGGCAGCGGTGATCACATGCACACCGCTGTTGAGAAGGGTGGATTTTTCCTCGGTGAGCTTGGCACGTGACAGGAACGTCTCGAAGAGTTCCTTGTTCGCGGCGGCAATCCTCTCCAGGTCGCGCAGCTGGACGCCAACCTGACCCTCGATCTCGGATTGGTTGGATACCGAACCCAAGGCCCGAGCCAGGGAAGCCTCGCGGGCTTCAGCCGAGTCGACTTCATTCTTCAGATTGCCGATAAGACGCTGCACCTCAGCGGCAATCTGCCCCTCGATGTCGTGGCGCTCGGCCTGGGCCGCCATGACCTCGGGATGCCGTTCGCCATATTTCAACCTAAGATCTGCTTCCTTCCGGCTCACCAGGGACAGTTGTGATCGAAGTGCGGTGACCACAACGGATTGCAAGACGTCGGGCATCGACTGGATGTCGCCTCCGGCAGCCTGCAGTTTGTCGACTTGTTGATATTGCGCCCGTTTCTCCGATAGTTCGGCGCGCGCGTTGATCAAAGCGACGTTCAATTCGGACATCTGCTGGTCGGTCAAGCTGCCCGCCGGCGTCGCCAGCAGATTGTGATCGATCCGGAATTTCTGGACAGCCTGTTCCGAACGGCTGAGCTCCGCCCGCAAATACGAGGCCCGGTCGCTAAGCCATGTGGAGGCTTTTTGGACCCCTTCGTAACGGGACTTTATGCGATCGGCGACATAGGCCTGGGCAATTGCATTGGCGAGCGATGCCGCTTTTTCTGGATCGTACATGCTGACATCAAGCTCAATGACGTTGCCAAGCCCGACGCGCGAGACTCCCAGCGCGTTCTGGAGCCATATCAATGCCGCCGGCCCGATCTTGGGGTCTTCCGTCAGCTTCTGGCTGTCGACGACCTGCTGAAGAAGTGAGGCAGACCTCAGGACTGCAATCTGACTTTCGATGAATGTTGGGTTGTCGGAAAAATCAGAATTGGAATAGTCTTGCGGAGTCATATAGTCGATCGGGGCGTCAAGTAAGATTTGCGACACGCCCGTGTACGATGCGGGGAGAAGATAGGCGGCAGCCACAAATAGGCAAAAGGTGAGTGCTGCAATACTGCATACAAGCTTCCATCGCCGGAGAAAGAAATCAGCAACTTCCCTGACGTCGAGCGGCAAAAACTCCCGGATCATCGTCGGATTGTCAGTTGGACTTGCCATCTCCGAATCCTTGCGTTCAACAGCACAACGCCCACCCCTTCAGCGTCGGCTGAAATGGCTTTCTTTCCAAAAGGTTCGGGTAGTTAGCTGTTAGGCGCGCTCAAATTCATCGCGCGGGCCTTTGTGCCCCGCCGGCATGTCCAAATCGCTGTTCCACCCACCTGACCGATCGCGTCACCGGTCAGTCCGAAACATATCAGCTTCGCGGACATCCTCGCCATTACCATTATTGAGTAGTAAATCGGCTAAAGGTCGATCTGGTCTACCCGGCAGGCCTTTCAGAGCTTTGGAACGTGCCTGGATACCTTGCCTACCGCTCTTCCGAGAGGTCCACAACACTGCTGACGTGTAGCGTCTCGCAGGATAACCCTGTGCCCTGGACGACAAGAAAAAGCGGTTGGCCTCCGGCGGGTCTGAGGCTGATGGCGAGTCCGAGGTTGATATGGACACTTACAGCGAAATCGTTGTGAAATTTGCGGATTGGATCACCAACAGGCCGGAAGCTATTCTAATGTTGTCAGCAGCCTTGCCGTTGATGCTCCTTTTGCAGAAGGGCCGGCTGCTGGGCTATGGCGCCCTTGCCGTGCTTGTTGGGGCTGTCACATTGATCTCTTTCGGCATCGATAATCCGGCCGGAGCAGTCATCGTCTTTCTCGCCTACAGTTTGCTGGTTTCAGTTGCCCTGCTTTCCACCCGGAGGCGTTTGAAGCAAATCGAAGATCGCCTCGCATCGGTCATGTCGACGCTCGGCGACCTGGAAGTTGCCGAGGAAAGACGGCAGACCTACAGCGCCAAGCATCCCACGGTCTCGCGGTTTCAGTCGCGCAGGAAGCGGCCGGCCGCAACAATGGAGCAAACCGCTTCGGTCAGCGCGGCGGAGAGGCCCGGAAGAGAGGGGCAGTCGATCCCCGGTCCGCTTTGGCAAGAGCTACAAGCGCTCGACGCCCGATTGGACTCCGCGCTTCCGGCATCAACTCGACCGGCAGAACGCGATCCGCTTTCGAAGAACGTCAAAGAAGGGTTGCGATCGGGTTGAACAATTATGCCGGTGGTGGTTCGAGCCGGTTGAAGTAGCCGCAAGCACGTCGTCGGACCGCAACCCTAAGGATAGGTTCGGCCGTGGGAACCATCGGTTTGCTGCAGAGCCCACGGGAAACCTGCCGACGCCGGTCCAGTAGGCGGGATTGTAAGAGCAGCCATCGATCATGGCCGGGACGGCCGGCATTTTGATACGACTTTCATCCCGATGCGGAAGCTGGCGCGGGCAGCAGTGCTGCGCCGACAAGACAGCTGGTTTCCCAAGAAACTTACCGATGACCACGCGGCCTCTGCCGCCCGAGCGAAGGCGCCGCGCGGACGAAGATCGATGTCTGGCCCGACGCATGTCGTGTCGGTTTGCCGCGACGTTTGCCCAATGCCAGCCGCTGCATTGTCGTGTTGTCCCGGGAGCCACGGTAGCCATCCAAGGTGGAAGGTCCAATCACCCCGGGTAGTAAGCCTATGCCTAAAGGTGGTAGACTGGGTCGCAATTCGGATGAAATGGCAGATGGAACCTTTTGTGTAGTTGATGGTTGCAGCTTGAGGTTGATCAGGGGGTGGTCAACGCGTTGGGGTGCTCAGAACAAAATGAGCTTATCAAAGCGGGCTCTTGGATTGGCGCGGGGACCTACGCTTGCTGAGGCAAGTTGGGAACGGGGTATATCTTTACTGCCGGGAGCTATACGCCGCACCTATCCGGCCAACACGACAATTGCAGGCGAGTATCAGGCCAGATCCTGTGTACTGATCATGACTGCCGGGTGGGCGGCTTTCGCCAAAACGTTGCCGGACGGTTCGCGTCTCATCGTCGATTTTGCGCTTCCTCGCGAAATTGCCATGATCGAATTTGCTGGAGAAGCCGGCGAGACGGTAACGGCTCTATCGGACGTGGCCGCGATCGAGCTGGCCGGTCCTGTCCATGCTTGTTTTTCGCGCTACCCGCAGTCGATTTGCGAGGCTATCCTGGTGGCTCAGGCAAGCCGATACTCAAGGCTCGCGGAACATCTGGCCGGGGCCAGCAGAAGGGGGGCCGTGGAGCGCACGGCCCATCTTCTTCTCGAGCTGGCCTGCCGCGTGCATCGATCGGCAACGAGTTATCCGGACCGCTTTGCATGCCCGCTGACCCAGGCGGAACTGGGCGACGCGCTCGGGCTTTCGGCCGTGCATGTCAGCCGCGTATTGAAGGCATTGCGGGAGACCGGGCTGGCGTCATTCCGCAACGGCGTGGTCGAGTTGCATGACCATGCGGGACTGATCGAAACAGCTGGATTTGATCGGTCCTACATTTCGAGCTGACGTTCCAATCGGCGCTGCGGGAAGCGATTTGGAGAAGTCGATTACAGCGGTCGAGCGGACTGCCATTCGGTTCTCCAGATTGCGGCATGCAAGACACCGCGGAGGCGCCCGGAGCCTTCGCGGGTTCGTGAAACGGCCGGGGACGTTGCGGGTGATCTGCTCGGTGAAGCGGTCGCCGCGCTTGAGGCCCATGATCCATTCGCATGTCCCGGCGATCAGCACCTCGCCCTTGCCGCGCGTCATGCACCATCATGCCGGCTCCCGTATCTATAGCGGGCAACTGCGGATCGAGCCGTCCATCAGCGCCGCTCCGGCGTGAGAATGCGCGTCACATGCTGGGCGATCGCCAGGCTCGAGGTCAGCCCGGGACTTTCGATGCCGAACAGATTGACCAGGCCCTCGACTCCGTGGGTCGCCGCATCCTGGATCACGAAGTCGCTGTTGTCTTCGCCTGGCCCGGAGAGTTTCGGCCGGATCCCGCTGTAGGCCGGCTGCAGGCTGCCGTCGGCCAGCTCCGGCCAGTATTTGCGGATCGCATCATAGAAGCGCTCGCCGCGCGCCGGATCGACGCGGTAGTCCAGTGCATCAGTCCATTCGACATCAGGCCCGAAACGCGCTGTCCCGCCGAGGTCGAGCGTCAGGTGGACGCCCAGGCCGCCGGGTTCTGGCACGGGATAGACAAGCCGCGAGAAGGGCGCGCGTCCGGCTACCGAAAAATAGTTGCCCTTGGCGTAACGAAGCGTGGGCAGGAATTGCCGGTCAAATCCTGCAAGCGAGCCGGCAAGGGCGACAGCGCCGAGGCCCGCTGCATTTACAAGATGCGTTGTCGCGATCTCGAAACCTTCGCCGGTTGCCGTGTCGGTTGTCTGCAGAACGATGCGGGCGGCCTCGATGTGCCCCGAAGCAACGTGCGTGTTGAATGACAGCATCGTGCCTCTGTTCTCGGCGTCGCCGCGCAATGCCAGCATCAAGGCGTGGCTGTCGATGATACCGGTTGAGGGCGAGAATAGCGCCTTCGTGCAATGCAGCGCCGGCTCCAGTGCCTGCGTCTCGGCAGCGCAAAGAAAACGCAGATCGCCGACGCCGCAAGCGGCGGCATTGGCGCGGATGGTTGCAAGCACTGGCTCCTGTGCCTCGTTGGTCGCGACGATCAGCTTGCCGCAGCGCCTGTGCGGGATCGAGCGCTCCGCGCAGTAGCGGTAGAGCATGTCGCGGCCGGCGACGCAAAGGCGAGCCTTAAGCGAGCCCTCGGGATAGTAGATGCCGGCATGGATGACTTCCGAGTTGCGCGAGCTCGTTCCGGTGCCTATGGCATCCGCCGCTTCGAGGATCAGCGTATCGAGGCCCTTCGCCGCAAGGCTGCGCGCAACCGCAAGTCCGATGATGCCGGCGCCGGCAACCACGCAGTCGACCTGTTCCATGCCACGTTCCCTCCGGTTGCGCATGCGCTGCGCCAAAGCTCCGCAACCATACAGTCTCTGTCCACCTCGAAAACCTCATGGCGCTATCGATTGTGACACAGCGGCTCTTGCGGCGGCATCGCGCCATGATGCATCAGCAGTACAGACGCGAGGCGGATTGTCCGGACTTCTCTTTAAGGGAGGCAGTCCTATTTTCGCTTCGAGCCTGCAGACAGGAGCCATCATGGACGCCAGACCGAATTCCCCTGAAGCCCGCGACATCCGCTACCATCTGCATGCCTACACCAATGCCCGCAAGCATCAGGAGACCGGACCGCTGGTCATCGAGAAGGGCGACGGCGTCTATGTCAAGGATATTGCCGGCAACCGTTACATCGAAGCGATGGCGGGCCTGTGGAGCGTCGCCGTCGGCTTCTCGGAAAAGCGGCTGGTCGAGGCGGCGACGCGGCAGATGTCGAAGCTGCCTTTCTATCACGACTTCGGCTCGAAGGCGCATTCGCCGCTGATCGACCTGGCGGAGAAGCTGGTGCAGATGGCGCCGGTGCCGATGAGCAAGGCCTATTTCACCAATTCGGGCTCCGAGGCCAACGACACGGCGATCAAGATGATCTGGTACCGGTCGAACGCGCTCGGCCAGCCGGCGCGCAAGAAGATCATCAGCCGCAAGCGCGGCTACCATGGCGTCACCATCGCCGCCGCCAGCCTGACCGGGCTGCCGAACAATCATCTGTCCTTCGACTTGCCGATCGCCAATATCTTGCACACGTCGACGCCGCATCACTGGCGCGAGGCCGAGCCCGGCGAAAGCGAGGAACAGTTTTCCAGCCGGTTGGCCGACGACCTCGAGAAGCTCATCCTCGCCGAAGGGCCGGAGACCATCGCCGCCTTCATCGGCGAGCCGATCATGGGCGCCGGCGGCGTCGTCGTTCCGCCTGCCGGCTACTGGAAGAAGATCCAGGCGGTGCTGTCGAAATACGACATCCTCTTGGTGGCCGACGAGGTGATCTGCGGCTTCGGCCGCACCGGCGAGATGTTCGGCTCGCAGACCTTCGGCATCAAGCCCGACATCATGGTGCTGTCCAAGCAGATCTCATCCTCCTACCTGCCGATCTCGGCGCTTATCATCAACGACAAGGTGTTCGAGCCGATCGCCGACGAGAGCGACCGCATCGGCACGTTCGGCCACGGCTTCACCGGCGGCGGCCATCCTGTCGCCGCGGCCGTCGCTTTGGAAAACATCAAGCTGATCGAGGAACGCGACCTCGTCGGCAATGCGCGCAAGGTCGGCGCGCATTTGCAGGCGCGGCTCAACAAGCTCGCCTCGCATCCGCTAGTGGGCGAAGTGCGCGGCGTCGGCCTCATCGCCGCCGTCGAGCTTGTCGCCGACAAGGCGAGCAAGGCGCCGTGGGGCAAGCCCGCCGCGCTCGGCGCGCTGGTCAACGGCCTGCTGCAGCAGAACGGCGTCATCTCGCGCAACATGGGCGACGCCATCGCCTTCTGTCCGCCGCTGATCATCACCGAGGCCCAGGTCGACGCTTTGGTCGATGCGTTCGAGCGGGCGCTCGACGCCGCCCTGCCACAGGTCCGGCCGCAGGGCTGAGACGCCACGCTTCGCGTCAGCCGGCGCTGCGATCCGGCTGGCGGGACGATCCGGGCCCGACGGCGCGTCTCCTTCCGAGACGGCCAAGTCGTTGATGGACTATCCGAGGGCGCCAGCGGCTGGCATCTTACCATGCGTGAAAAGGTGTTGACGGCGAGATCAGCGCCGGTTTGGAAATAGCGCTTCAGAGTGCGCGCATTGTCCGCCAACAGGAGCGAGGCAAGTATGAAATTAGCGGTTCCGGAGACCAGCCGGCTGAAAATCGGTTTCATTCTCGCCCGTTCGTTCACGCTTTCAGCGTTTGCTCTGTTCGTCGACACGCTGCGCCTGGCCAGCGACGAAGCGGACAGATCCGGCAGGGTCTTTGCCGACTGGCAGGTTCTGGCGAGCACCAGACACCTGATCACTGCCAGCTGCGGCGTGCAGGTCGCGCCGACATCGGATTTCGTCGATCCCGGCCTGTTCGACTACATCGTCGTGGTCGGCGGACTGCTGAACAATGAATTCCCGGTCGACGACGAAACCGTCCGCTACCTCAAGAAAGCCGCGGCAGCCAAGGTTCCATTGATCGGAGTTTGTACGGGTACCTTCATCCTGGCGGACGCCGGCCTGATGAAGTACCACCGGACCTGCGTCAGCTGGCTGCATTATCAGGCGTTCCGCCAGCGTTTCCCCGATCACGAGGTCCGGGCCGACCGCATTTTCAACCTCGATCGGACCAGGGGATCATGCGCCGGCGGCAGCAGCGCGGCCGACATGGCGGCATCGATCGTGAGACGCCACATCAGCGAGCGGGCGGAGCGGAATGCGCTCGAAGTGCTGCAGATCGACAAGGCGCGCTCGGCCTTGCACATCCAGCCGCGCAGGCCGCTTGCCATCGAATGCGACGATCCGCGGCTCCAGGCGGCGCTCATCATGATGGAGAGCCATATCGAGAACACGATCTCCATTCCCCAACTGGCGGCATCGGTCGGCTTATCGCGAAGGCAACTCGAGCGTTTGTTCATGGAGCAAACGAAGAGCTCCCCGGCACTCGTCTACAAGAGAGTGCGCCTCGAGAGGGCGAAGCAGCTGCTGCTCGAGACCAGCGTTCCGATGGTCGAGATCGCCATCGAAGTCGGCTTCGAGAACGCCTCGCATTTCTCCAGGGCGTTTCGCGAGACGTTCGGCGTGCCGCCCAGCAAGGTCAGGTCGGCAATGCCAAACTGACAGAGCGGTTCACCGTTTCACGGAAACGCCGAACCGCTCTATCTCTTTGTTTTCACGCAATTCCGGACGGAAGGCTAGGGCGAAGGCGCCGAGCCCAACCGCTCCACACTTTTCCTGGAATTGCGGCAGCCGGAAAGAAAGGTCACGCAGGCTTGTCGTCCGGGTGGCCAAGCTCGCAGAACCAGCCGCCGAGATATTTCACCGACGGCTTCGTCGGGTCGGGGACGGGCGTCTTCGCCTCGACGGCGGCGCGGAACGGTTCGGCGCTGTCCTGCGGAATGAAGCCGAGGTGGTCGGCGCCGCTGTTGTCGACCATCTTCAGCTTATTGTTGGAGAGGCCGAACGAGATCGTGTGGCCGACGCGCGGGGCGGTGAGCGACGCCTCGACCAGGCGCACGCAGTCGGCGAAGGAGAGATAGGACCACAGCATGCGGCGGTCTGCGGGTTCCGGGAAGGACGAGAAGATGCGCAGGCACACGGTCTCAATGCCGAACTTGTCCCAATAGAGCCGGCTGAGGCTTTCGACGAAATTCTTCGAAACGCCGTACAGGCTGTCGGGGCGCACCGGCGCGTCGACGCCGATATGCGCCTCGATCTCGTGATAGCCGATGGCATGCACAGAGGAGGCGTAGATGACACGCTTCACGCCGTGTTTCCGGGCGCCTTCGTAGATGTGGTAGGAGCCGCGGATGCTGGAATCGAGGATGGTCTGCCACTCGCATTCGAGCGGCGCGCCGCCGAAATGCACGATCGCGTCGCAATCCTTGGTGGCGGCGATCGTCGCCTCCATGTCGGCGAGGTCGAAGACCGCTTCCTCCTCGTGAGGCGCAAGATCGCCGAACGGGTGACGCCCCGCCAGGCGGATCGTCTTTGCCAGCGGCACAAGCCCTTTGCGCAGTTCCGAGCCAAGCCGGCCGGCGGCGCCGGTGATGAGGATTCGTTCGTAGTGCGGCATTCTTTACTCCACTTGCGCGACGGCGGCGTTGATCCGCGCGATCGCTTCGGTCAGCACCTCTTCGCTGGTCGCCGTCGAGATGCGGAAATAGGGTGATAGTCCATAGGCGACGCCCGGCACCGAGGCCACGCGTCCTTCGTTCAGAAGATAGTTTGCCACAGCCGCATCGTCCTCCAGCGTAACACCTTTGGGTGTCTTGCGGCCGATCAGGCTGGCGCAGCCGATATAGGCGTAGAAGGCGCCTTCAGGCGGCGACAGCGTCAATCCATTGATCTTCCTGATGCCGTCCACGACCAGATTGCGGCGCGCCTCGAAAGCCTGCCGAAAGCGCGCGACCTCGTCCTGCGGGCCGTTGAGCGCGGCGACGGTTGCGGCCTGCGCGATCGAGCACACCGAGGTGCAGGACTGGCTCTGGATCGTCGACATCGCCTTGACGAGCGGCGCGGGTCCCGCCGCATAGCCGACGCGCCAACCGGTCATCGCATAGGACTTCGATACGCCGTTGACGATCAGCGTGCGCTCCTTGAGTTCGGGACACGCCTTGCCGAAAGAAACGAATTCGCGCCCGTCGAACAGGATGTGCTCGTAGATCTCGTCGGAGAGGATAAGCACCTGCGGGTGCTTTGCCAGCACCGCGCCCAGCGCCGTGAGATCGGATTGCGAGTAGACCGCGCCGGACGGGTTGCCGGGCATGTTGAGGAAAAGCCACTTTGTCCTTGGCGTGATTGCCTTTTCCAGCAGGGCCGGCGTCAGCCGGAACCCCGTGGTCTCCGGGCATTCGACGACGACGGGCGTGCCGCCGAGCAGCTTCACCATCTCGGGATAGGAGACGAAATAGGGCGCCGGCAGGATCGCCTCGTCGCCGGTCTCCAGCGTCGCCATCAGCGCGTTGAAGATGATCTGCTTGGCGCCGTTGGCCACGACAATATCGTCGGCCGTATAGTCGAGTCCGTTCTCGCGGCGGAATTTGCCGGCCACCGCCTCGCGCACCTCGGCCGTGCCGGCAGCGGCGGTGTAGAGGGTTTGTCCTGCTTTCGCCGCGAAATGGGCGGCATCGATGATGTGGAGGGGCGTCGGGAAATCCGGCTCGCCGAGCCCGAGGTCGATCACGTCGACGCCCTTGGCGCGCAGCGCCTTGGCGGCTTGCGAAGCCGCCATCGAAGCCGAAGGCTTCACCACCGACAGACGCGAGGCAACATAGCTCATCAGTCGTTCTCCGAAATATAGCCCTTGGACCGGTCGTTGGCTCTCGCTTCGGCGCTGCGCCTGGCCGGATCGCCATAGCCGCCACCGCCCGGCAGCTCCAGGATCAGCCGACGCCCTGCAGGAACGTGCTGCCAGCCCTTCGGTCGCATCTTGGTGCCGTCATCGAGCTTGACCACGCCGGCGACGCCGGGCTTGCCGCCATTGCGCCCGCGCGGCGGGTGGTTGACGCGATCGAACATGGCGGAGAAATCGAACTCATGGCCCTCGGTCGCGGCGATTTCGATGATTTGACCCAGGCCGCCGCGGAATTCGCCGTCGCCGCCCGAGTCCGGGCGCAGCTCCTTGCGCCAGATGACGATCGGCCCGGTGTGCTCCGTCGCCTCGATCGGCATCGTGTGCACGCCGGACGGAAAAGCCGTCGCCGACAAGCCGTCGAGTTCGGGGCGGGCGCCCATGCCGCCGGAGTTGAACATCAGCACTTCGGCGCGGCGGCCGGATGCGCCGGCGACAGGCCGCGCCGAAATGTGAATGTTCCACAGCGCGCCCGCGCCTTCGGCGAGAATCTTGCCGGGTAGCGCCTTGGAAAACGCCCCCAGCACCAGATCGGGAACCATGTGGCCGAAAATGTGCCTCAGCGCCACCGGCGCCGGCCGCACGGCGTTCAGGATGTTGACCGGCGACGACACGGTGAAGAAGGCGAGCGAGGCGGCATTGTTCGGGATGTCGGGCGCCACCATGCATTTCAGCGCATAGCAGGCATAGGCCTTGCTGTAGATGATCGGGCAGTTGATGCCCCAGCGGCTCATCGGGTCGGTGCCGGTGAAATCGACCTCGACATGGTCGTCGCGCACCGAAACCGTGGCCGCGAGTTTGACCGGCTCGTCGTAGCCGTCGGTCACCAGCTCGTTCGACCAGCTTCCCTTCGGCAGCGCCTCGATGCGTTCGAGCATGGCGTCGCGGGTGCGCGAGAAGATGAACTCGCCGAGCCCGTCGAGCGAGGTCAGGCCGATCTCCTTCATCATGTCGACGAGGCGTCGATGGCCGACCTCGTTGCAGGCGGCGAGCGAATAGAAGTCGCCGACCACCTGATTGGGCTCGCGGACATTGGCGCGCAGGATCCTGACCAAGTCGAGATTGACCTTGCCCTTTTCCGCGAACTTCATGATCGGGATCTGGATGCCTTCCTCGTAGACCGACTTGCCGTCGGCGCCGAAGCCGCGACCGCCGACATCGACGACATGCGCCGTGCAGGCGAAGAAGGCCACGAGCTCGCCGTTCAGGAAGGACGGTGACACCATGGTGATGTCGTGCAGATGGCCCGTGCCCTGCCAGGGATCGTTGGTGACGTAAGTGTCGCCCTCGAACATGTTCTCGCGCGGGATCTCGTTCATGAAATGCAGCACGGCCTCGGCCATGGTGTTGACGTGGCCGGGCGTGCCGGTCACCGCCTGCGCCAGCATCTGGCCGCGCGGGTCGAACACGCCGGCCGACAGGTCGCCGGATTCGCGCACCGAGGTCGAGAAGGCCGTGCGCAGCAAGGTGAGCGCCTGTTCCTCGACCACCGAGATCAACCGGTTCCACATGACCTGCATGCGGATTTCGCCAATATCGCTCATGCCTGGCTGCCTTTGCGAATCAGGAGGATGGCGCCGTCGCTCTGGATGACGGCGTCGAAGCTGGTGGTGACGACGGTGGACGTCTCGCGTTCGACGATGACTGCCGGACCCGCGACGCGATCGCCGGCGCAAAGTGTGTCGCGCTCGACGATGCCGTAGCTGCGCGGCGCGCCGCTGACCGGATCGAAGACCTCTCGCGTCGCTGTGGGTTCATTCGATTTCTTGCCGGCGGCGAGTTCGTGCCTGACGACGGCGGGACGAACATCGGTTGCCTTGACCGACCAGGTGACGATCTCGATTTCCAGCCCGTCGAGCCCTTCGATGGCGCGGCCGAAAAAGCGCTGGTAGTTCTCCTCGAACAGATCCTTGAGCTTGGCGACGGCATAGTCGCCGAACGGCTCATCCGCCAGCGGCACGGGGATTTCCCAGCCCTGGCCGGCATAGCGCATGAAGGCGGTGATCTCGCAGACGATCCTGCCGCTGGCGCCGGTGCGCACAAAGCCCTCGGCGGAGGCCTTGAGGTCGGCGAGCAGCGCGTTGACCTCGGCCGGCTGGAACCGCGACAGGCGCGTCAGCTTCGAGGCCAGCGCTTCGTAACCGAACGGCGCCTTGAGGAAGCCGATCGCCGATCCGACGCCGGCGCCCTTCGGGACGATGCATTGGTCGATGCCGAGTTTTTCACAGAGCCTTGCGGCGTGGAGCGGGGCCGCGCCGCCGAAGGCGATCATCAGATTGTCGGAAATGTTCTTGCCGTTCTCGACGGCATGGACGCGGGCGGCGTTGGCCATGTTCTCGTCCACCACCTCGCAGATGCCGAAGGCCGTCGACATGGCATTCAACGAAAGCCGCTCGCCGACATCGCGCAGGATGGCCTGTTCGGAAGCGGACGTGTCGAGCCTGATCGCGCCGCCGGCGAAATTGTCGGGATCAAGCTTGCCGAGCACCAGGTCGGCGTCGGTGATGGCCGGACGCTTGCCGCCGCGGCCGTAGCAAGCAGGGCCGGGTTCCGAGCCGGCGCTTTCGGGTCCGGTCTGGATGCGGCCCATGGCGTCGACCCAGGCGATGGAGCCGCCGCCGGCGCCGATCTCGATCATCTCGATCACTGGTATCGAGATCGGCATGCCGGAGCCTTTCGAGAAGCGATAGGTGCGCGCCACCTCGAAGGTTCTCGCAGTGCGCGGCGCGTAATCCTCGATCAGGCAGATCTTGGCGGTGGTTCCGCCCATGTCATAGGAGACGACCTTTTCCAGACCGAAGCGCCTGGCGATGTCGGCCGCAAAGATGGCGCCGCCGGCCGGGCCGGATTCGACCAGCCGCACCGGAAACTCAGACGCGGTTTCCACCGAAATCAGGCCGCCGCCGGAATGGATCATGAAGACCGGGCAGTCGGCGCCCATGTCCTTCAGGCGCGTCTGCAGGCGGGCGAGATAGTCGGCCATCTGCGGCCGCACATAGGCGTTGGCGCAGACCGTATTGAAGCGCTCGAACTCGCGCATCTGCGGCGAGACTTCGGCGCTGATCGAAATCGGGATGCTGAGTTTTCGTGCAAGGATCTCGCGCGCCCGGCGCTCGTGGTCGGGATTGGCGTAGGCATGGATGAAGCCGATCGCCACCGAGCCGAAGCCGCCGGTGGCGATCCGTTCGGCTATTTCCTCCAGGGCGGCTTCGTCGAGCGGCTGCAGCTCCTGCCCTTCGGCGCCGATACGGCCCTTGACCGTGAAGCGATCCTCTCGCGGGATCAGCGGCGTCGGCAGTTGCAAGTTGAGGTCATATTGCTCGAAGCGGTTTTCCGTGCGCATCTCGATGACATCGCGGAACCCTTCCGTCGTGACCAGCGCGGTCCTGGCGCCGCGGCGCTCGATGAGCGCGTTGGTGGCGAGCGTCGTGCCGTGGATGATGATGCCGATTTCGGCGGGCGAGATCCCGGCATCGCGGATGACAATGGCGATGCCGTCGAGGATCGCCTGTTCGGGCGCCGAATAGTTGGTGAGCACCTTGGTCGAAAACATCGTTCCCCTGACGTCGAGGGCGATGTCGGTGAAGGTGCCGCCGATGTCCGCGCCGAGGCGGATGTCGTCAGTTCTGGAGGTCATGCCTTGGCCTTCTGGGAAGCGAGCGCGGCGTCGCGCATCTGGGAGAGGGTCTGCCGGGGCGTCAGCGCTTCGGGCGAGACGGCGATGTCGAGGACGGCGCCTGTTTCGGACTTCAGTGCCCGCTCGAACGCAGCCGCGAAATCCTGCGTGGCTTCGACCCGCTCGGCGTGGAAACCGTAGGCCTTTGCCAGCGTTACGAAATCCGGATTTTCGAGTGAGGTTCCAGAGACGCGGGCCGGATAGTTGCGCTCCTGATGCGCGCGGATCGTGCCGTAGATGCCGTTGTTGATGATCAGCACGATCGGCTGCGCGCCCGCTTGCATGGCAGTTCCGAGTTCCTGGCAATTCATTTGGAAGTCACCGTCGCCGGCAAAGCAGACGACCGTTCGCTTCGGGTGGGCGACCTTGGCGGCGACCGCGGCCGGCAAGCCGTAGCCCATGGCGCCGGATTGCGGGGCAAGCAGCCGCGCGTCCGGCCCGAACTTGAAGAACTTATTCGGCCATACCGTGAAATTGCCGGCGCCATTGGTGAGGATGACGTCGGCCGGCAAGGTCTCGCGCAGCCAGGCGCTGACGGCGACCATGTCGACCGGGCCGGGCTGGACGGGGGCCGCGAAGGTCCCTTCATAGGCCTTGCGCGCCGCCGCGCGCCAGTCGGCCCAGCCGCCCTTGACGGGTGTCAGCGCCCCGGCGAAGGCATTCGGGCCGGCATGGATGCCGATCGCGGGCACATAGATCTTGCCGATCTCGCGATCGGAACCGTGGACATGGATCAGCTTCTGATGCGGCACGGGCACGGAGAGCAGCGTGTAGCCGTCCGTCGTCATCTCGCCGAAGCGAACATTGACGGCCAGGATCACGTCGGCGTCGCGGATCAGGTTCTTGACATGCGGCACCATGCCGACGCCGGCCTCGCCGACGAAGACCGGCGAGTGGTTGTCGAACTGGTCCTGGTAGCGGAAGGCCGCCACGACCGGGATGTCCGAAGCCTCGGCGAAGGCCTGGAGCGCGGTGCGTCCTTTGGCCGTCCAATTAGCGCCGCCCATCAGCAGGACCGGCCTCTCGGCCGACGCCAGCATACCGAGGGTCGCGGCAATCGCATCCTGCGCCGGCGCGGCTTCGAAAATGGCTGCCGGCCCGCTGAGCGGAGCGGCTTCGGTCGCGGTCGTCAGCATGTCTTCCGGCAGCGCGACCACGACGGGGCCGGGCCGTCCGGTCAAGGCGGTGGTCCAGGCCCGCGCCACGATCTCGGGAAGACGCTCGACGTCATCGATCTCAACCGCCCATTTGGCGACCGTACCGTATACCGCGCGGTAGTCGATTTCCTGGAAGGCCTCACGGCCCTTCATGTCGGTGCCGACCTGGCCGACGAACAGGATCATCGGCGAACTGTCCTGCATCGCGGTATGCACGCCGATGCTGGCGTTGGTGACGCCCGGCCCACGGGTGACGAAGCAAATGCCCGGTGTGCCGGTCAGCTTGCCATAGGCCGACGCCATGAATGACGCGCCGCCCTCGTTGCGGCAGAGCACATAATCCAGTTTGCCGTGGGTGTCGTGCAGCGCGTCGAGAACGGCCAGATAGCTTTCGCCGGGAACGCCGAAGCTCTTGGTCGCGCCGAGCGCGATCAGGCACTCGACAAGAAGGCGACCGCCATTGCGCATCATGCTTCGAACACCCCGCTGTGTCGGCAAGCGGACTGAGCCTGCCCTTCGATCTATACCTGCACGCTGGCGGACCGCGACGAAATCAAGAAATGCGGTCTAATCGAAAGTTTTTCTTTACTGAGCAGGCGTGCTGATATTCAGGTGAGGCCGGCCTGCAAATGCCGCTTTCCTGCGCTTCCGGTGCTCACGTACTTTGAGTACGCTCCGCTCCGGTTCTCGGTAACCGTCAATTTCGTCTCGGCCTGACCTGAATCTCAACACGCCTTGGGGCGCACCAGAACGCCGGGATTCATCGTGCCCGATGGATCGAACGCACGCTTCAACCTTGCCATCAGTTCCCGCTCCACGATGCTGCGGTTTCGCTCCGCTATGGCGATCTTGGCCCGCCCGAGCCCATGCTCGGCCGCAAAACTGCCGCCCATCTCCGTGGCAAGTGCAGCCAGCGCCTCGGCGAACTGTCCTGCCTTGCCGTCGAAATCGGTGCGGCCTTCCGGCGGCGACAGATTGTAGTGGATGTTGCCGTCGCCGAGATGCCCGAACGGGTTGATCCGCACGCCGGGCAGGATGTCGTCACAGATCTTTGCACCGGCCTCGATGAAGCGGGCGATCGCGCCCGGCGGCACGGAGATGTCGTGCTTGAGCTGCTCGCCTTCCAGCCGCTGGCCCTCGGGCTGTTCCTCGCGCAGGCGCCAGAACTGCGCCCGCTGCGCGCCTGAATTGGCTAAGGCTCCGTCCGCGACCAGGCCTTGCTCCATGCCCCACTCCAGCGCCGAAGCCAGGATCTCGTCGAGGGGAACGCGCGTCGAGCCCGATGCCATTTCGACGAGCAGATAGACGTCGCCCCGCGTCTCCAATTGATAGGCGAGGTCGGGCAGGTGCTTGAGCGCCAGCGCAAGGCCGACATCGGAGAAGAATTCGAGGCCGGCGAGGAACTCGCCCGCCTCGCCGCGCAGGTAGGCGCCGAACGACACGGCGGCGGCGAAGTCGGACATGACCAGCAGCGCGCTCGCCTGCTGCTTTGGCGTGGGATAGAGCCGCAACACCGCGCGCGTCACGACACCCAGCGTGCCTTCGGCGCCGCAGTAAAGCTTGCGCAACTGGTAGCCGGCATTGTCCTTCTGCACCGCGCGCAGCCCGTCCCACACCGTACCGTCCGGCGTCACGACCTCGAGGCCAAGCACAAGGTCTTGCATCATCCCGTATCGGAAAGCCTGGCTGCCGCCGGCATTGGTGCCGATCAGGCCGCCGATCCTGGCGCTGCCTTCGGCGCCGAGATGCATCGGGAACATCAGGCCATGCGGCTCAACCGCGTCGTGCAGCGCGGCAAGCACGACGCCCGCGTCGACGAGGATCGACCCGCTCTCCGGATCCGGTTCGCCGATCGCCGTCATGCGCGAAAGCGAGACGATCACAGCGTTCGGCCGATCGGCGACGGCGCCGCCGCACAGGCCCGTGTTGCCGCCTTGCGGGATCACCGCCACGCTCGCCTCCCGGCATGCCTTGACGACTGCCGCTACTTCAGCGGTGTTCGCGGGCCTGGCAACGCCCAGCGGGGCGACACCATATCGGTTCAGCCAGTCGCGCTGGTAGGGCTCGGCATCGGTGCCCGAAAGCCAGCCTTTCGGTCCGAGACTCTCACTCAGAGTGGTGACGGGATCGGTCATCGGGATACCTGCAATGTGTGGCACGCCGCGTATAGACAGTAGCGGCGCCCGGCTCAATGACCCAGGACCTGCGACAGGAATTGCCGCGTGCGCACGTTCCGGCAAGAGGTGAAGAATTCCTCCGGCGGCGCTTCTTCGACGATCTCGCCTCCGTCCATGAAAACCACCCGGTCGGCGACGCGGCGCGCGAAGCCCATCTCGTGGGTGACGCAGATCATCGTCATGCCTTCCGAGGCAAGCGTGACCATGACGTCCAGTACCTCGGCGATCATTTCCGGATCGAGCGCCGAGGTCGGCTCGTCGAACAGCATGATCTGCGGCTGCATGCAAAGGGCGCGCGCGATCGCCACCCGTTGCTGCTGGCCGCCAGAGAGCTGCCCGGGAAACTTCATCGCCTGCTCGGGGATGCGGACCTTCTCAAGATAGCGCCGGGCCGTCGCCTCGGCTTCCGCGCGCGGCTTTTTGCGCACGATCATCGGCGCGATCATGCAGTTCTCCAGCACGTTCATGTGCGGAAACAGGTTGAAGTGCTGGAACACCATGCCGACTTCGCGCCTGATCCCGTCGATGTTGCCGACATCGTCGTTGAGCTCGGTACCGAGCACGGTGATGCGGCCGCCATTGTGCTGCTCGAGCCGGTTGATGCAGCGGATCATGGTGGACTTGCCGGAGCCGGACGGACCGCAGACGACGATCTTTTCGCCGCGATCCACGGACAGGTTTATCTTCCGCAGCGCGTGGAACGAGCCGTAGTATTTGTCGAGGTTCTCGATACGAACCGCGGGCCCGGGTGACTGCGTCGAATTCACTTGGCGGACCTCCCTATCGTTCGCCGACCGACATGCGCCGCTCGAGGAAGGCGCCGTAGCG
Source organism: Mesorhizobium sp. LEGMi-168a (assembly GCF_058312955.1). Taxonomy (NCBI): domain Bacteria; kingdom Pseudomonadati; phylum Pseudomonadota; class Alphaproteobacteria; order Hyphomicrobiales; family Phyllobacteriaceae; genus Mesorhizobium; species Mesorhizobium sp. LEGMi-168a. The sequence continues at coordinate 199,270 of NZ_JBZEGV010000004.1, read as the reverse complement.
GGACAGGCTGAAGACGAAGACGAAATAGATCATGGCGATGAAGGCATAGACCTCGACATAGGCGAAGCGCCATTCGCCGGTGCCGTAGGCGGCGTTGCCCGAGGCCAGAATCTCGAAGAAGCCGACGATCACCACCAGCGAAGTCTCCTTGAACGCGACCACGAACTGGTTGATCGTCGCCGGCAACGCGTTGCGCATGGCCTGAGGCAGAAGGATGCGGCCGATGCGCTGCCAGTAGCCCATGCCGAGGGCCATGGCGGCCTCTTCCTGCCCGCCGGGAACACCCTGCATGCCGCCCCGGACGATCTCCGCCTGATAGGCCGAGAAGAACAGGGCGGAGCCCAGGATCACGCGGTAGAGCTTGTCGCCCACCAGCCATTGCGGCAGCGCGAAGGGCAGGACGATGGCGAAGGTGAACAGGATCGAGATCAGCGGCAGCGAGCGCACTCCGTCGATGATCAGGCCGGTGGTCCTCGATATCCAAGGGAGGTCAGATCTTCGCAACAATGCCAGGCAGATCGCCAGGGGGAAGCCGATCAGGCAGGTGGTGACGAAGATGAAGAGGGTCAGCGCCAGCCCGCCCCATGCTTCCTCACCGACATAGGGAAGACCAAGCACGCCACCTTTCATCAGCACGTAATAGAGGCCTGTCCCGGCCCCCCAGACCAGCGCAATGCGCCGTCCCGTCCAGAAGGCCGGGATGCAGCTCAGCACCGTCATCACCACCACGGCAAGGCAGGCCAGCGCCGAGCGCCATTGCTCCTCGAAGGGGTAGAGGCCGAAGAGGATGATGCGCCACCGGGCAGCGATGACCGACCAGCAGGCTCCGGCCGCGGCCTGGCAGGCCTCGGGCCCGCCGCTCGTCGTGAACACGGCCGAGAAGATCGCCCAGTTGAGCAGCTTCCAGACGACGAAAACCATGATCACCAGGGATATCAGCGACAACAGCGCCTGAAGCGGCGTCGCGAAGAAGCGCCGCTTCAGATCCTCGATCTTTCCCGGAGCAGGAGGAGCGACAACGACCATCTCCATCTCTCACCCCCTCAATTGATTGCCCTTGAGGGCAATGGCTTTGTTGATGCGGTTGAAGATCGCGGCCAGGCTGAGATTGATGGCGAGGAAGCCCGCCATCAGGATGCCGATCGCCTCGAGGGTCTGGCCGGAATGGTTGATCGTCAACGCCACGATCATGAAGAAGTCGGTGAAGCCCACCGCGATGCCCATGGTCGTCGCCTTCATCAGCCAGACATACTGGTTGGCGAGGATCGGCAGCATGGCGCGCAGCGCCAGCGGCAGACGCACCAGCGTGAAGACTCGCCAAGGGCTGAGCCCCAGCGAAAGTGCCGCCTCCACCTGGCCCTTGCCGACAGCCTTGAAGCCGCCGCGCACGATCTCGGCGATGTAGGAGCCGCCATAGATGGCGATGGCGACCGCCAGTGCGGAAAACTCGGGTGGAATGCGCAGGCCGCCCTTGAGGTTGAGGCCCTGCAAAGCAGGAAAGTCGAGCAGCGGCAGGTTTGGCAACCTACCGACCGTCAGGATCACGGCGGCGCAGGCCAGCGCCGCCGCCGCGCCGGTCAGCTGGATGCCGAGACGCTCGCCGACCGGTTGATTGAGGCGCGATGTCCGTCCGAGCCAAGCCGGAAGTGCGATTGCCGCGATCAAGGCGATTGCCGCCGCCGCAAACGCAACGCCGCCGACATTGGGGATCGGCACGTAGAGGCCGCGGCTGGTCAGCAACACGCCAAATGCCTCATGGGCGGCGCGCGGCGTCGGCAGGTGTGTGATGACGGCGTACCAGAAGAAGACCTGGAGGATCAGCGGGATGTTGCGGAAGATGTCCACATAGGTCCGGCCAAGCAGCCGCGCCAACTCGTTCGATGAGGTTCGCGCCAGGCCGACGATCGTGCCGACGATCGTCGCCAGGATCAGCCCGGTGCTTCCCAGAAACAGCGTGTTGATGATGCCGATCAGGAAATACCACCAGTAGGGATCATTGGCCGTGGCGGGCAGGAGCGAGAAGTTCACGTCCCAGCCGGTCGACTTGAAGAGGAAGTCGAATCCGGAGGTGATGCCTTGCTCCGCCAGGTTCCGCCTGGCGATCATCACGCAGGCAAGAACCATCCCGGCAAGCGAGCCGACGTAAAGGACCTGCAACAGCGCGTTGCGGACCCTCTGATTTCTCAGCAGGCTGATCATCAGGATCTTTCCCGAATTGTCGCCGGCCCCACCCGGCAGGCGCCGGGCGGAGCTCAAAGCGGGGTGCGTTAAGCAATTCCGGAAAAGTGTGCAGCGGCTTTCCGCCCGGAATTGCGTAAAAACAAACGCTTAGGCGGATCAGTCGATCACCAGCGGGAACAGGACGCCGCCGTTGTTCCAGAGGTTGGTCAGCTCGCGATCCATCTTGTATGGCGACTCCTTGCCGAGATCGCGATCGAAGATCTCGCTGTAATTGCCGACCTTCTTGATCACGTTGTAGGCCCAGTCGTCGGCAAGGCCGAGACCTTTGCCCATGCCCGGCGTGGCGCCGAGGAATTTCGCCACCGCCGGCGACGTCGGCTTGGCCTTGATCTCGTCGACATTCTTGGAGGTGATGCCTTCCTGTTCCGCGAAGAGCAGGGCGCTGAGCGTCCAGTTGGCGACGTCGACCCAATTGTCGTCACCCTGCCGCACGATCATGACCTCCGGCTCGACGGCGATCACGTCAGGCAGGATCACGTGGTCTTCGACCTTGCCCTTGGCCACGCGCGCGATGGCGAGGACGGGACCCCATTGCGCATAGAGGTCACAACGGCCGGAGAAGTAAGCCTGTTCGAGCTCTTCGGTCTTTTCGATGACGACCGGCTCGAGCTTGATTCCAATCTTCTGGCTGTAGGCCGCGACCTGCTGTTCGATGGTTGTGCCTGCCGGGATGCAGATCGTGCCGCCATTGGCATCCTTGAGGGACTTCAGGTTGAGCTCCTTGTGCCCCATTACCTTGGTCGTGCCGAGGTAATAGGACATGGAGAATTGCAGGCCGAGCTCGGTGTCGCGGCTGAGCGTGCCGCCCGAGGCCTTGATGATGATGTCGACGTCGCCCGACTGCAGCGACGGCCAACGCTGCGCCCAACTGATCGGCACGATCTTGAGCTTCGCCGGATCGCCGAACACGGCGGTCGCCACCGCCTTGCAAAGGTCGATGTCCATGCCTTTCCAGTTGCCCTTGTCGTCCACCTCGGCGAAGCCGAGATAGGAGCCGTCATGGCCGGTGCAGTTGAGCACGCCGCGCGCCTTCACGGCCTCCAGCGTCTTGCCGCCCGCGGCTTCCGCAGGCGCCGCGAAATGCACCAGGCCCAGGGCCATGGCCGCGGCCCCCCATTTCATCATGTTCATGTTGTTGTCTCCACTGTTGAGGTTGTTTGGTTCTTGTTTTTGGAGTTCCGAAAGAAGGCTTTCGGACCTCGGTCGCGAAGCCGCTCCTAGTCGGAGAGCGGGGTCGGTTTCGGCACGGAGGAAATCTTCAGGTCGCTTCCCCAGTCCTGCTGGACGAGCCATCGGTGCAGGGCGGCCACCGCCTTCACGCGCAGATGCCCGCGCGGGACGATCAGGTAGAAGCCTGGGACTTCCTCGGGCTTCATGTCCGAGAGGGCATCACGGCCAAGCGGCGCCACCAACGCGCCGGACCTGAAGTCCTCCTCGGCATCGATGACCGAGACCAGTCCGATGCCGATGCCTTGCAGGGTCGCCCGGCGCATGGTCGCGGCGTCGTCGAAGCCGATGCTGCGGTCGCCCTCAGTCTTCTCGACGGCGAGGTGGCGCAATATGTCGGGCCACAGCCGCTTGGACTTGACGGTGTCGAGCAGGGTGAACCGCGTCAGGTCCTGCGCCGACTTGATCTTCTCGCCGATCGCCGGCGTGCAGCAGATGATCTTCGGGTCCGGCACCAGCAGCGTGGTCTCGTAGTCCGGCCAGTTGCCGTAGCCCCACTGCACCGTCATATCGATGTCGTCACGCCCGAAATCGGGGAGGTCGACCATCGTCGTCAGGCGCAGGTCGGCGCCCGGCAGGATCTCGCGGAACAGCGAAAGCCTGGGCAGCAGATAGTGCGTGGCGAAGTAGGGGCTGGCATTCAGGTTGATGCGGTCGCGGTAGTTCGACTTGGTGACACGGCGAACGCCTTCGGAGAATTCGTCGAAACCGGCTTTCACGTAGTGCGACAGAAGGATCGCCGACTCCGTCAGTTCGATCGACCGGCCCTTGCGCTCGAACAGCGTCACCTGAAGCGTGTCTTCCAGGAGCTTGATCTGCTGTCCGACGGCCTGGGGCGTGACCAGAAGCTCGTCGGCCGCCTGCCGGAAGCTCTTGTGCTGCGCGACGGCGTGGAAGACCCGAAGCGCATTCAGCGAAGGAAGGCGAAGCTTGCCGGTCATGGTGAAGTCCGCCTCCTTTCGTTCGCGACTCCGTTGATCATGCACTGCCGTATTTCAGTCGCCGCCGGCTTCTGAAGATTGATTCACGCGTAAATGTAACCGCCTGAGACAATTACGTTTTCGCCGGTCATGTAGGTGTTCTTCGGGCCGCCGGTCATCAGCACCCATTCGGCGATCTCGGTCGGCTCGGCGCCGCGGCCGAGCGGGCTCGCCTTGGCCAGCTCCTCAAGGAAGCCGAGGGCCTTTGCCTTCTCCGTGGCCATGCCGGCCGGCGCCACCGAGTTCACCAGGATGCCGTCCTTGGCGACATGGTGGGCGAAGGAGCGGGTCAGGCTGACGACGGCGGCCTTGGTCGCCGCGTAATGAGCGTTCTGCGGGTGCGCCTTGAAGGCGTCGACCGAGGTCAGGTTGACGATGCGCCCGCGCACATGGGCTTTCGGCTCCTGCGCCTGCATGTGGCGAACGGCCGCCACCATCATGTGGTAGGTGCCCTTGATGTTGATGCCGTTGGAGGCGTCCCACTCGGCGTCGGTGATCTCGAGGAGGGGTCGGCGGGGGTAGATCGCGGCGCAGTTGATCAGCGTGTCGACGCGCCCGAGCTTCGAGGCGATGGCGTCGAAGGCCGCATGGCACTGCGGGCCGACCTGGATGTCGCAAGCCGCGGCGGCGGTCGGCAGCCCCTTGGCCCTTGCCGGTTCGAGCGCGCTCTCGGCGGCTTCCTGGTTGATGTCGATGATGCCGATCTTGGCCGCGCCGGCCTCGACGGCCATGCGGGCGAGAAGGGCGCCGAGGCCGGCGCCGCCACCAACGATCAGAACGGAAAGGTCTTTCATCCTATTTTCCTTGCTTGCTGCCGCTTGGGCTGGTCGGCCGGGTCGGCATGATGTCGAAACGGGTTACGTCGGCCCATGCGGGCAGGCCGAGCAGGGCAACGACCATCTTGGCCACGTCGTCCGGCTGCACGGCGACATTGCCGGCGTACATCGCCGCGCGCGCCTCGGCGTCGAGTATGTCTTTGTAGAGCTGCGTCTCGACGCGGCCGGGTACGATCTCGGTGACGCGAATGCCGTATTGCGAGAGATCGGCGCGCAACGCGGCGGCAAAGCCGGCGATGGCCGCCTTCGTCGCCGAATAGACGGCGACATTGGGGAAGGCCGCGTGGGCGGCGGAAGAGCCGGTGAACAGGATGTGCCCCGACTGCCGCTCGCGCATCTGCGGCACGACGAGCCGGGTGAGCAGGATCGCGGCGCTGAGGTTGATCTCCAGCGCGGTGTCGATGTCGGCGATCTTCATGTCGGCGAAGTTGCCGAGCGGCGGCATGATGCCGGCGTTGTTGATCAGCACGTCGATGGTGAGATCCGCCACCACCGCTTCCAGCGCCTCGCGGTCGGTGACGTCGACGGCAATCGGGACGATGCCTGGACGCTCGGCCTGCAGCTCTTTCAGCGCCGCCTGGCTGCGGCCGACGGCATAGACGTCATAGCCCGCATCGCTCAGCGCGATGGCGATGGCTCGCCCTATGCCGCTCGTCGCTCCTGTGATGAAGGCTGTCGTCATGTGGGCTTCCCCAATTGCCTGGCGTCAGTTTGCGGCCTTGGCCGATGCCGCGAAACCAAGAAAACCAGCAAAAAGGAAAGATAAACTTTCGTAATTGGTTCCTGCGTTCGGAATTTTTCGAGCTGGCAGCGCGATTGAGAAAAGCCGCAAATCCCAAGAAACGGCGGGAAAGCGACGGGCTCAGCCGCGATGCAACGGTCGCTGCCGGCAAGCGGAGCAAAAACATGGCTTTCGCAATGCTTGGTAGGCCGCGAAGCCGATCACGCAAAAAGTCCCCGAACGTGGAGCCCCTTACGCACCTGTCGAGGCAGGCCTCTTCATGCCTTTGAAAAGAGAGGCCGCGGCCGCTTTCTGATCGACATCCGTCGCCTCTACGCCTGAAGCCCGGGCCAGGGCGCGTACGCGCCCCAGGCTGTTGTGCAGGTGCTTGCGCATGGCCTGGCGAGCCTTGCCACCGTCCTGCCTTTCAATGGCATCGACGATGGCTTTGTGCTCGCTGTGGATGCGCGCGTAATAGCTGTCCTTGAGCGCAGGTTCGACCACGTAGCCGAGCTGGAAACGCGGCACGATCATCGGCCCGAGATAGCTCAGGAAGCCGTGGATGAACTCGTTGCGCGCGGCCTTGGCGATCGCGAGGTGGAAGTCGTAGTCGTAGTGGATCTGGACGACGGCAGGATCCGCCTGCTGGGCGTCAACCTGTTCCATCATGGCGCGGATATCGCGCGCTTCCTTGTCGGTGCGCCGTTCGGCGCAGAGCCCGGCGGACTCCACCTCCACGCTCAACCTGAGTTCGAGCAAAGCGATGGTTTCCGGCAGCGTCCTCAAAGCCTCGTCCGGAATCGAAAAATTGCGCGGCACGGGCGTTTCGCTGACGAACATGCCGCGGCCCTGCTGCGGCACCACCATGCCCTCCGAGCGCAGCCGCGCCACCGCTTCGCGCACGACGGTGCGGCTGACATCATATTCGGCGCAGAGCTCCGCCTCGGTCGGCAGTTGCGCGCCGGGCTGCAACTGTCCGGAGCGGATCTTTTCGGCCAGGCTCTCCGCCACGACGGTGGAAAGCGGCTTGCGCTTCGTCATTTAGGTCCTTCCGTTCAAGTCCAGATTCGGGCCGTTCAAGTTGAGATTCGGGATGATGCCCGAACCGGCAAGACCATTCAAACCGCCGCGGTGACGATCAATTCAACCAGCATTCCAGGCTTGGCCATCCGACCCTCGCCGGAAGAGCGCGCCGGTGCGTGCTCCTTCGGCATCCAGGCGTCCCAGACCGTGTTGACCTCGTCGAAATCCCGTACGTCGTCCAGCCACATCTGGACGTGAAGGATGCGGGTCTTGTCGGTGCCGGCCTTGGCGAGCAGCGCGTCGATCTTGCCGAGCACCTCGCGCATCTGGTCGGTCGCGGACTGGCCGGGTCTCGCGACCTGGCCGGTGAGGTAGAGCGTGCCGTTGTGGATGACGCCGTGATGGATGCGGGTGTCGAAGTCGAAGCGCTGGATATCGCTCACTGGATTTTCCTTGTCAGATTGCCGGCGTCTGCCGGATGGGGTTGCCCTGCAGGTACTGCGCGTAAGGCGCCTGGACGAGCCAGCCGGCATCGACGGGCAGGGTGACGCCGGTGATCGACGCGGCACGGTCGGAGCAGAGGAACAAGGCCGCCTCGGCGACATCGCGCGGCTCGACGAAACGGCGCAATGCGGTGGTGGCCTGTATGGCTTCCGGGTTGCGTTCGCCCTTGGCGATCTTCGCTTTCAGCCCGTCGGAGAGCGTGTAGCCCGGCGCCACGGCGTTGACCCGAACCCCATGCGGGCCGAGCTCGGCCGCCAACATCTGCGTCAGGGCCAGGACCGCGTGCTTGCCTGGCGTGTAGGCCGGCAGCGAAAGCGGCGCGAAGGAGGCGAGGGACCCGACATTCAGGATGGCGCCGCGCCCGGCGGCCGACATCAGCCGGCCGAACACCTGGCAGCCAAGCAGCGTGCCGCGATAGTTGATCCGCCACATCTTCTCGTCCTCGTCGAGATCCTGATCGAGCACGTGCTTGCCGCTCTGCAGGATGCCGGCGCAGTTGACCACTACGTGGGGCGTACCGAACGCATCGCCCGCAGCTTGCGCCAGCGCCTCGACGGAGGCGGGATCGGCGACGTCGGTCTGGATGAAGAGGGCGCGCGGGGCGCCGGTACTTTCGCAAGCGCCGGCCGCCTCCTTGCCTCGAACCGCATCCCGGCCTGCGACGACCACCTGGTAGCCATCCTCGGCGAAGCGCAGCGCGATCGCGCGGCCGATGCCGGACGTGCCGCCGATGACGACGGCGGTTGTTGCATCAGCCATGGCCGCGATCCTTCCGCTCGATGTCGAAGAATTCGGACATGGCCTCGACCTGGAAATCCATCATCGGGCGCCCGGGCTGGATGCGACAGCCGATCTTCTTCGCCGCCTCGAGCAGCGCCGTCTCGGCCGGCTCCATGATGATGTCGACCACCGTCATCTCAGGCGCCAGCTTGCTCACGTCCATCGGCAGCGGGTCGCTGGCTTTCAGCCCTGACGGCGTGGCGTTGATCGCCATGTCCATTCCGGACGGGTCGGGTTCTCCGACCTCGATGCGGCAATTGGGGAACGACTTGTTGACCAGCGAGGCAAGCTGAGCGGCGCGGTCTCTGTCAATGTCGGCCAGGCGGATTTCCGCCGCGCCTTCTTCGGCCAGGCAATAGGTCAGCGATGAACCGGCGCCGCCGGCGCCGACCTGGAGGATGCGCTTGCCGGCGATCTGATGTCCGCCCGCCTTCAGCCCGTCGATGAAGCCGACGCCGTCGAAATTGTCGGCATACCAGGTCCCGTCCGCCTGCCTGCGCACCGAGTTGGCGCTCTGGACGCGCGCGGCGCGGTCATGGGCGGCGGCGCATTTATGAAAGACCGCCGTCTTGTAAGGCACCGAGATGATCACGCCCCGGATGTTCTCCGCCGCGGTGATGCCAGCCCAAAAAGTGTCGAAATCTTCCGGACGGCAGCTCAGCGGCACCATCAGGCTGTCGAGCCCCTTCTGCTCGAAGATTTCGTTGAAGATTCCGGGGCTCTTGGCATGCCCGACTGGATGGGCCAGCATCACGAAGATTTCGGCCTTACCGGTTCCGCGCATCGGTTCACTCCTTTTCCTTTGACAGTTCATGATCGCTCAGCACCTCGAGAGCCCGAACGAGGGACGAATGGTCGGCGTCCGCGCCACCTGCTCGAGCCGAGCAGGCGTTCATCAGTTGCTGCGCCGTCGCCGTGTTCGGCAGCGAGACGCCGAGCGCGCGGCCGCTTTCGAGCGCGAGATTGAGATCCTTCTGGTGCAGCTTGATGCGGAAGCCTGGCGCAAAGGTACGAGCAATCATGCGCTCGCCATGCACTTCGAGCACGCGCGACGAGGCGAAGCCGCCCATCAGCGCGGCGCGCACCTTCGCTGGGTCGCAGCCGGCCTTGCTGGCGAAGACGAGCGCTTCGGCGACGGCCTCGATGTTGAGCGCGACGATGATCTGGTTGGCGATCTTGCAGGTCTGGCCGGCGCCGTTCTGTTCGCCGATCAGGGTGATGTTCTTGCCGAGCTTCTCAAAAATCGGCAACGCGCGTTCGAACGCGGCGGCCGGCCCGCCGGCCATGATGGTGAGGCTCGCGGCCTTGGCGCCGACCTCGCCGCCGGAAACCGGCGCATCGAGATAGCCTGCTCCGGCTTCCCTAAACTTCGCCGCGAATTCGGCCGTGGCGATCGGGCTGATCGAGCTCATGTCGATGACCAGCTTGCCGGCCGAAATGCCTTCGAGCACGCCGCTCGAGCCGAGCAGGACGCGCTCGACGTCGGGTGTGTCCGGCAGCATGGTGATGACGATTTCGGACGTCCTTGCCACCTCGGCGGGGGAGGCGGCGACCGATGCTCTGAGATCCTTCGGCAGAGGAGAGCGATTAAGGACCGTGACGATCTCGTGCCCAGCGTCGGCTAGATGCCGCGCCATCGGCGCACCCATGACACCAAGCCCGATGAAGCCAATTTTCATGCGCAACTCCCGTTCGGCATCAGAGCGCCTTGCAGCTCAAGTAAGGCGTATGATATAGGACATCATACAAATTTCAATGCATCTTCTTTCCGACTGGAGGCCGATCGCAAAATGCAGGAGCGCGTCAATTCGCTGAAGGCAGCCGTGACGGCTGGCCAGGCTCATATCGGCATCTGGTGTTCGCTGGCTTCAGCGCTCACCACCGAGGTCGTCGCCGGCTCCGGAACGGGCTGGCTGCTGATCGACGGCGAGCATAGTCCGAACGATCTGCGCAGCATCATGGCGCAGCTTCAGGTCGCGGCGGCGTTTCCTTGCGAAGCCGTGGTGCGTCTGCCGTCGGACGACGCGAATCTGATGAAGCAGGCGCTGGACGTAGGCGCCCGCAGCCTGATGATCCCGAATGTGCGGACTGCGGATCAGGCACGCAGCATCGTCGCGGCGATGACCTATGCGCCGGGCGGTTTCCGTGGCTTCTCGGTCGGCCATCGCGCCAACGCCTTCGGCCGCATCGCCGGCTATCATGCCAAGGCGCGCGAGCAGCAATTGCTGGCCGTGCAGATCGAGGATGAAACCGGCGTCGCCAACGCGGCGGCGATCGCGTCGGTTGACGGCGTCGATGTTCTCTTCGTCGGCCCGGGCGACCTCTCCACCAACATGGGCGCGATGGGCAACCCCGGCGCGACGCATGTGCAGGAGGCGATCGCATCCGTTCGCAAGGCCGCGGCGGAGGCAGGCAAGGCCAGCGGCATCCTGGCGCCTGTAAAGGCCGACGCCGACCGCTATCTCGCCGACGGCTTCACCATGGTGGCCGTCGGATCGGACCTCGGCCTGTTGGCACGGGGCTCGGATGCCCTGATCGCCTCGTTCAATCAGTAGGAAAAGTCATGGCGATCCCTCCTTACAAGGCCCCTTCGCACAGCGCGTACGACATCGTCATCGTCGGCGGTGCGGTCATCGGTTCGTCGACGGCCTACTGGCTAAGCCAGGCATTGGGCAGCGGCGCGTCGATCCTCGTCGTCGAGCGCGACAGCAGCTACGAGTTTTCCTCGACGGCGCTTTCCACCAGCGCCATTCGTCAGCAATATTCCAATCCGATCAATGTGAAGATCAGCCAGTTCGGCATAGAGATCATCCGCGGCTTCCAGGAGCGGATGGCGCCTTTCTACAAGGACGAGCCGGCGCCCGATCTCGGCTTCAAGGAGCACGGATATCTCTATTGCTGCTCGCCCGAGGGCGTGGAAGCGGCCAAGGAGCGGGTCGAACTGCAGCGCAGCCTCGGCGCGCACACCGTCTTCCTCGACCCGGGCGCGCTGAAGGAACGCTTCCCGTGGCTCAATGTGGACGATCTCGGCGGCGGTTCGTGGGGTTCCCGCGAAGAGGGCTGGTTCGATTCCATGGGCATGATGAACGGCTTCCGCCGCGCGGCGCGCGCCAGCGGCGTGGAATATATCGACAACGCCGTGACTGGACTTGATCTCGCAGATGGGCGCGTCGTCTCGGCCCGCCTCGCGACCGGCGAGACGGTAGCGTGCGGTACACTGGTCAACGCCGCTGGCCCGCGGGCGCAGCAGGTCGCGGCCATGGCCGGACTCTCGATCCCGGTCGCGCCCTACAAGCGCTACAGTTTCGTCTTCGCCAGCGCCAATCCGATCCCCGGGCGAATGCCCAATGTCATCGATCTTTCAGGCACGTTCGTGCGCCCCGAGGGCGAGCTTTTCCTCACCGGCAACACGCCGCAAGGTGACGGGCCGGCCGATTACGACGACTTCGAAATGCATTTCGAGGAGTTCGACGAGTATATCTGGCCGGCGCTGTGGCACCGCATCCCGGCCTTCGACGCCTTGAAGGTCCAGACCAGTTGGACCGGCCATTACGAATACAACATGCTCGACCACAACGGCATCGTCGGCTTCCACCCCGAGGTGAAGAACTTCATGTTCGCCAATGGTTTTTCCGGGCACGGCCTGCAGCAGTCGCCTGCGGTCGGCCGGGCCGTGTCGGAGCTGATCGTCCACGGCGCCTTCCAGACGCTCGACCTGTCGCCGTTCTGCTACGAGCGCATCCAGCGCAACGAACCGTTCCTCGAAGAAGCGGTTATCTGAGCGGCTCCAGCGGATCCCGGCTGTCGATCGGCTCAAGCCGGGAGGCGCGCGACGATATCCGCCGTGCTTTCGGGATGGTCCAGAGCCCAGATGCGCGCTATTGCGGCGCGCATCTCGTCGGCGGTGGCGCCGCCCCGAAATTCCGCAAGCCTTATAGCCTTGGCTTCCAGCTCCTGCCTGGCGAGCGTATTGCCCGGATCGCCCTTGGGTTCGTCGATGCGGGCGGAAAACTTGCGACCGTCAACGGTCGTGACGCTTACCTTCCCGACCCATTGCTTCGGATAGAGCGTGTCGACCTCTCGGTCGAATTCCATGCGCACCTTCGAGCGGAAAGCCGCAACCCCATTGTCGGCAAGCGCGTGGCGTTCGAAGGCGTCGAGATCGGCGACGCCGTGCATGGCGATCAGGCCCAGCACCGTGCCCATGGAAAACTTCGCCTGATGGACAGTCTGCGGAATGTCCACCGCGCCAAGGACATCGATCGCTCCCTGATGGACATGGGTCACCACCTCCGCGATGTCGCCGGCGCCAAGCCCTTCGCGGCGCATGAGAGACTGAAGGGCATCGGCGGCGGGATGGGTGTGCCGGCAGGAGGCATGCCATTTGAAAGACGTCTCTTCCGTTGCCCAGCGGCTGCCGAGACCATCCGTCAGCCGCGCCGGATCGGCATCGCTCGACATGCCGGCCGCCATGCCCTTTTTCCCTTCGAGGATTCTCGCGGCGCCCTTGAAACCATCGCGCGCCAGATAGGCTGCGGTCAGGCCGTTGGCGGCGGCGCGCGCTGTATGGAGTTGCTTGGAGTCGGCGGCATCGCGCAGGAATTCCCAGAGGCCCGCGGCCTGGGTGCCGGCGGAGCCGAGCGCATGGTTGAGATGCGCAGCATCCAGCCCGATCAGCTTTCCGACGGCCGCTGCCGCGGCCACCGTGCCGGCCGTGCCCGTCGTGTGGAAAATCTCGTAATGCGAGCGGCCCAGAAACTCGCCGACGCGGATGCCCACCTCATAGCCCGCGACGCAGGCCGTCAGCATCTCGCGCCCGGTCTTTCCCTCCGCCTCGGCAACGGCCAGAACGGCTGGAAAAATCACGGCCGCCGGATGGAAGACGGAGCCGTTGTGGACGTCGTCCTGCTCCACGACATGCGAGGCGGCGGCGTTGACCATCGCCGCGAAATAGGGGCTGGTGCGCCGCCTGGTCGGGATAACGGTGCTCGGGCCGTCGGCCGGCCCCATCGCACAAGCGAAACCTTCGATGATCTCGACCTGCGGGGCGCCCTTACCTGCGAGGGCAGAGCCCAGCCAGTCGATCATCAGTCCCTTTGCAAACTGAACGACGCGCGGCGGAATTTGCTCGAAGTCGAGCTCGGCGACGAAGGCGCAAAGTCTGGCGGTCGGCCAATCATTTCTCTCCGTCGCCATCTGCTTTTTCTCCCTTAAGCCGCGGCGGCAAGACGAAGTATGCGCCTTGCCCGTTCGATGACCGGCCTGTCGACCATTTCGCCGTTCACCTGGACGGCCCCGACGGAAGAGGTGGCCTCGACGATGCCGCGAGCCCAGGTAATTTCCTTCCCGCTCGGACGAAAGGCGCGTCCGATCGGCTCGACCTGCTTCGGGTGGATCGCCATCTTGCCGCCGAAACCCATCTTCATCGCATGGCGCGCGTCGTCTTCCGCGACTTCGGGACTGCCGAGATCGGCGGTTATGCCATCGATCGGGGCGGAGCGGTTTGCCGCGCGCGAGCGCCAGACGATTTCGCTGCGCGCCGCGAGCAGTGTCAACCGGTCGTGCGCGCAACCGAGATCGAGCGCGAAGTCGAGCGAACCGAAGGCAACGGCAACGACGCCGTGCGAGGCCAGGATGTCCGACAGATTTGCCAGTCCGGCGGCGCTCTCGACCAGGGCGATGACATTGACGTCGCGCCCGATGCGCCTGGTCATGCCGGCGATGTCTTCGGGGCGCTCGGCCTTGGGCAGCATGACGGCGATGCCGTCGAGGCCTCGCACGGCGTCGATATCGGCGGCATGCCAGGGTGTGCCGGCGGCGTTGACGCGCACCATCACAGGAGATTTCAGCGCGCCGGCGCGCGCAGCGACAGCTTCCCTGGCCTGGTCCTTGTCGGTCGGCGCGACGGCATCCTCGAGGTCGAGAATGACCGCGTCCGCACCGCTGGCGTCGGCCTTTGCAAACCTCTCCGGCCGCAAGCCCGGCACCAAAAGCGGTACGACGGGCGTGACGAAGCTTACCATTGCGCCGTGGCCTTCACCGTCACACGCCCGTCGGACGCCCGCGCTTCCATTTCCATCTCGTCCTTTCCGCGGGCCGTTGCGCTCAGAAGCAGGGTCTGCGGGCCGATCGCCGGACGCACCCCGCGAAAGGAGAAACGGCGCGGCGCCTGCCCGGCAATGACGGCGGCGAAGTTCATGAGCAGCGTCGCCTGGAGCGGCCCATGGATGACGAGCCCGGTATAGTGCTCGACGCCCGTTGCATAGGGCGCGTCGTAGTGGATGCGATGCCCGTTGAAGGTCAGCGCGGAGTAACGAAAGAGCAGCACCGGATCGACGTCGACGATGCGCTCGTGCGAGGCGGTCGGCTTAGGACCGGCCGGCTGCGTCGGGGGTGCAGCGCCGACTTCCGGCGCTCGGTAGACGATGATCTGGTCCTCCTCGACCACCGGGCCGGCGGCATTGGCGAATTCGTGACGGACGGTGACGAAAGTGAGCGGTCCGGTGCGGCCGTGCTTGTCTTCGACGGCGCTTATCCTCGAGCGGCGGCGGATCGTGTCGCCGCTGCGGATGGACGCCAGAAAACGCACGTCGCTGCCCGCCCACATGCGGCGCGGAAGCGGCACCGGCGGCAGGAACCCGCCCTTGGCGGCATGTCCGTCCGGACCCAGTTCGCTTGCATCGGCGATGTCGGGCGCCAGGCACCAATGCAGGCCGGGCGGGGTCTCGTCGCGGCGCATCGCGTGAGGGCCGAGCGTGGCCTCCAAGCTGGCGAGCAGGCGAGGGGTCACGATGTCTTCGACCTCGCGGGTGCGTCCGATCCATTTCTGCAGCGTCGCGCCCGAATCCAGGCTCATGTGACGTCCTCCTCAGGCCGCGAATTCGGACCGGATCCGATCCGTATCGGCGCCAAGGGCAGGAACCGTGGGGATTTTATCGAAGCCTTCCGGCCGCCCCGCAGGCATCGGCAGGGCGATGCGCTTGCCGTCCGGCAACTCGATCTCCGTCCGGCGCAATGCCTTGTGGCGCGGAAGGTCGTGCATCTCACTGACGCGACCCCAGGCGATCTGCGCCTCGCCAAGACGGCGAATGGCTTCCTCGCAATCGATCGCCGCGAAAACCGGCTCGATCTCGGCGTCGAGCGCGGTGCGATTGGCCACCCGCCAGGCATTGGTGGCGAAGCGCTCGTCGGCGAACAGATCCTGTCTTTGCAGCACGATGGCGCAGAAGCGCTTCCACTCGCTGTTCTGCTGGATCGAGACCACCACGGCGCCGTCGCGGCAGGCATAGGGCCGGTAGGGATAGATCGAGGCATGCGCCAAGCCGTAGCGGCCGGTTTCGCGTCCGGCATATTCGTAATGTAGCAGCGGCACCGCCATCCAGTCGGCCATACCGTCGAACATAGCGATCTCGACTATGCGGCCGCGCCCGGTCTTGCCGCGCGCCAGAAGCGCCTCGAGGATCGCCGCATGGGCGTTCATCCCGGTCGCGATGTCGGCGGCGGAAACACCGATCTTGCACGGCGTCTCGGCAGTGCCGGTCACCGCGCAGATGCCGCTTTCGGCCTGCACCAGCATGTCGTAGGCGCGCATTGACGCGTAGGGCGTGTCCTGCCCATAGCCGACAATGTTGACGGCGATCAGCCGGGGAAATTTCTCTGCAATCATTTCGGCGGAGAGGCCGAGCCGATCAATCGCGCCGGGCGCGAGGTTCTGCACCAGCACATCCGCCCGCGCCACCATGCGGTGCAACAGCGCAAGGTCCTCGTCGGCCTTCAGGTCGAGCGCCACGCTTTCCTTGCCGCGGTTCAGCCAGACGAAATAGGCCGACATGCCTTCCACGGCGCTATCGTAGTGGCGCGCGGTCTCGCCTTCGGGGCGCTCGATCTTCACGACACGCGCGCCGGCGTCGGCGAGGCGGACCGTGCACAAGGGCGCGGCGACCGCCTGCTCGATGGAAACGACAAGCAAGCCTTCCAGCGGACGGGCGGTGTCAGACATTGCGCTGCACCCCGGAACGGGCGAGTACGCCCGGCTTCAGCCGCTCGTTGCCGCCGTAGTCTTCGGCCGGATGGAAAAACAGCCGCGGGGTGTCGTCGATTTCCTCGAGCCGCTTGCGGTAGGCTTCCAGGTAGGCCTTGCGGCCTTCCTCGCCGACACGGCCGGGCATGTAGGCGACGAAGGGCGGCAGCACGTCGAAGCCGGCATAGCGCAACAGGCCGTTGTGGACGGGCCACAGCACCGTGAGGATGTCGCCGTCGATGCCGTCGGGCGCGTAGGTGTCGGACGAGGTGCCGGTGGTGGCGGCCACCATGGCAAGCTTTCCCTTGAACATGCCGGTGTCGTATTTGCGGCCCGGCAGATAAGCGAAGCCGCGCGCGAAGACGCGATCGGCCCAACCCTTGAGCATCGCCGGCATGCCGAACCACCAGACCGGAAACTGGAAGAGCACGAAGGCCGCCCATCTCACTTTTTCGATCTCGGCATTGATGTCGGCCGACAGCCGGCCTGCCTCATAGGCGGCGGTCTGCTCGCGCTGCAGGCTGAAGAAATCCGGATCGTTGCGCCCGCCGGTCATGTCGCCCGGGCCGGCGACCGGGTTGAAACCCATGGCGTAGAGGTCGCTGACCACGACTTCATGGCCCGCGCCCGCCAAGGTCTCGACGGCGAGATCCCGCATGGCCCCGTTGAAGGATTTTGGTTCCGGGTGCGCATAGACGATGAGGATGTTCACGAAGACCCCTGCTAGTAGGAACGCGGCAGGCCAAGCACATGCTCGGCCAGGAACGATAGGATGAGGTTGGTGGAGATCGGCGCGACCTGATAGAGGCGCGTCTCGCGGAACTTGCGCTCGACGTCATATTCTTCGGCGAAACCGAAGCCGCCATGCGTCTGGATGCAGACATTGGCGGCTTCGTTCGAGGCGTCCGCCGCCAGCATCTTGGCCATGTTCGCTTCGGCGCCGGGGTTCTTGCCGGCTTCGTAGAGGGTCAGCGCCTCACGCACCATCAACTCGGCCGCGCGCATGTTGGCGTAGGCCCTGGCGATCGGAAACTGGATGCCCTGGTTCTGGCCGATCGCCCGGCCGAACACATGGCGTTCCTTCGCGTAGCCGCTCGCCTTTTCGATGAACCATTTGGCATCGCCGACGCATTCGGAGGCAATCAGGATGCGCTCGGCGTTCATGCCGGAGAGGATGTAGCGGAAACCCTTTCCTTCCTCGCCGATGAGGTTTTCGGCGGGCACGCGCAAGTCATCGAAGAAGACCTCGGTGGTGGCGTGGTTCATCATGGTGCGGATCGGCCGGGTGGTCAGGCCGTTGCCGAGGGCTTCGCGCATGTCGACCACAAGGACGGAAAGACCGTCTGTCTTCTTCATGCCGTCCTTCAGCGGCGTGGTGCGCGCCAGAAGCAGCATCAGATCGGAGTGCTCGGCGCGGCTGGTCCAGATCTTCTGACCCTTGACCACGTAATGGTCGCCGTCGAGCCGGGCGGTGGTCTTGAGCGCGCCGGTATCGGTGCCGCTGGTCGGCTCGGTGACGCCGAAAGCCTGCAGGCGCAATTCGCCTGTGGCGATCTTCGGCAGATAGCGCTGCTTCTGCGCTTGCGAGCCGTGGCGAAGCAGTGTGCCCATCGTGTACATCTGCGCATGACAGGCGCCGCCATTGCAGCCGGCGCGCTGGATCTCCTCCAGCACGGCCGCCGCGGCCGAAAGCGGCAGGCCGGAGCCGCCATACTCCTCGGGGATCAGGATCGAGAGCCAGCCCGCCTCCGTCAGCGCTTCGACAAATTCGCGAGGATAGGCCATATCCCGGTCGAGCGCCCGCCAGTATTCGCCGGGAAAGCGCGCGCAGAGCTTTGCGACGGCGTCCCGAATGTCCTGATAGAGTTCCATGAAGGTTGCCCGGCCTTTCGTCTCGCTCCGGCGTGCATTATCACGCGGGCACGCCTTGGCAGCAATGCAAGTCTGGCGTGATCAGCTATGCCGGAATTAAAATCCTCATGGCGCCGGGCCGAGAAGCTGCCCGACCCATACGGCCCGCTCGACAAGATCCCGCGCGGTATCCTCGATCGCCTCGCCGGCAAACCGCGCCAGCCGCGAAGCCGGCCGGTCCGCCGGATAGGCAAGGATGAGGCGGCGCACGGGCACAGGATCGATCAACGGCGCGGCGGTGAGCAGGCCGGCGGCGACATGGGCATGGATGGGAGCGAGCGGCAGGATCGTCCAGCCATGACCATTGCGGACGAGGTCCTTCAGCACATAGTAGGTGTCGGCCTCGATGCCGACATCGAGCGAGATGCCGGTCTCGGCGGCGCAGCGTTCGACGATGATGCGCAGTCCGTGCTTTATGCTGGGCAGCAGCAGCCGCTTGCCGGCGAGCGAGGCGAACGGCACCGCGCGCACGGTCGAGAAGCCGGCGTCGGGCGGGCCGATGAGGAAGAGGTTTTCCAGAAGCAGTGGCCGGGAGCGGAGCGACCGCGCCATGCGTGGATCATAGAGAACCGCGACGTCTATTTCGCCCCGATGCAGCCAGTCCAGCAAATAACCGGTATAGGCGCTGACCAGCCTGAGCTTTGCCTTGGGATGTGCCTTGCCGAAGGCAGCCGCCAGCGGCAGCGAGATGATGTCGGCGACCGTAGGCGGCAGGCCGATCGCCACCTCGCCGGTCAGCGGCGCGTCGGCCGGCGTGGCGGTGGCGCGGATCTCGTCGATCTCGGCAAGGACGCGGATGGCATGCGCCAGCACCTGATTGCCCTGCTCGGACAGCACCATGCCGCGCCCGTGGCGCAGGAACAGGGCAAAGCCCAGTTCCTCCTCCAGCATGCGCACCTGGCGGCTCAGCGCCGGCTGCGCGATGTGCAGCCGGTCGGCAGCCTTGCTGAGGCTGCCGAGTTCGGCGACATGGATCAGGGTGCGCAGCTGCGATAGCTCCATAAGCTATCGAATATCATTATATCTGATCACAAGAAAGAGACGAAGATTGGATCGGAGAACCGGGGTAGTCTGCTGCCATATCCAACCCTCGGGGGTCCAAAGTGACGGCGAGCAGCCTACAGGCGAAACATCCGGAAACCGCTGCTCCAGCAGCTCTTCCGGCGGCATCTGAAACACAGTGGCCTGATCAGGTCTATGACGTACTCAAAGTCGCGGGCATCAGCCAGATGTCCTATGTCCCCGACGCCGGCCACACCACGCTGATCCGCCGCTTCAGCGCCGATCCCGAGGTCGTCACCAATGTGCTCACCACCGAGGAAGAGGGCATCGCCATTGCGGCCGGCTCCTGGCTCGGCGGCAAGCGCAGCGTCGTGCTCATGCAGTCCTCAGGTGTCGGCAACTGCATCAACATGCTGTCGCTGCCGGTGCAGGCGCGCTTTCCCTTGCTCGTCCTGGTGACGATGCGCGGCGAATGGGCCGAGTTCAACCCATGGCAAGTGCCGATGGGACAGGCGACGGAGGCCTCGCTGAAGGCGATCGGCCTCAGGGTGCTGCGGGCCGAGACCGGTCCGGATCTGGTGGAGACTGTGGCGCAAGCGGCCGCGATGGCCTTCGACGCCGATCAGCAGATCGCCGTGCTGATCGGGCAGCGCCTGCTCGGCAAGAAGAAGTGGTGAACGACATGAGCTTGCCGACAATGGACCGCCGTGAGGCGGTGAAGAGATTGCTCGATGCCCGCGACGGCGCATTGGTGGTGACCGGGCTCGGCTCGCCGAGCTACGACGTGCATGCCGCGGGCGACCACGACGGCAACTACTATCTCTGGGGCGCGATGGGCGGCGCGGCGCTGGTCGGTCTCGGGCTTGCCCAGGCGCAGCCCGAGAGGAGGGTGATGGTCATCACCGGGGACGGCGAACAGCTCATGGCTTTCGGCTCATTAGCGACGATCTCGGTGGCGCGGCCGAAAAACCTCGACCTGATCGTGCTCGACAACCAGCATTTCGGCGAGACCGGCATGCAGTCCAGCCATACCGGCCGCGGCATCGGCTTCGACAAGGTCGCCGCCGCCTGCGGTTTCGCCGAGGTCGCCGAGCTGCGCTCGCCGGAGGAGGTCGACGCGCTGTGCGAAAGGCTGCGCCGCCCCGCCGAGGGCCCGCGCCTGTTCGTGCTGAAGATCGCCGCCGAGAACCTGCCGCGCTCGCTGCCGCCGCGCGACGCCGTCGCGGTCAAGAACCGCTTTCGCGCCCATCTGGGCTTTGCCACCTGTTGAGGACCGACATGCCGCTGGTCAGCTTCCAGAACACGGTCGGCGGTCGGCTGCAATCGGGCGCCGACACGTTCGAGAGCTACGATCCGTTCACCGGCAGGCCATGGGCTCTGATCCCACGCTGCGGCAGGGCCGAAGTGGATGCGGCCGTGGCCTCCGCCAAAGCGGCATTCCGGTCGAAGGACTGGGCCGGCATCACGCCCACCGCGCGCGGCAAGCTGCTGGTGCGGGTGGCCGAGCTGATCGCCGAGAGTGCCGAGCGCATCGCCGCGATCGAGACGCGCGACAACGGCAAGCTGATCACCGAGATGACGGCGCAGCTGCGCTACATCCCGGAGTGGTTCCGCTATTTCGGCGGCCTTGCGGACAAGATCGAAGGGTCGGTGTTGCCGATCGACAAGGCGGGCATGTTCGCCTTCACCCGCCATGAGCCGCTCGGCGTCATCGCGGCGATCGTGCCCTGGAACTCGCCGCTGCTGCTCCTGACCTGGAAGCTCGCGCCGCTGCTGGCGGCAGGCAACACCGTCGTCATCAAGCCCTCGGAACACGCTTCGGCCTCGACGCTGGAATTCGTCAAGCTGTTCGCGCAGGCGGGCTTTCCGCCGGGCGTTGTCAACACCGTCACCGGCATGCCGCAGGACGTCGGCGTGCCGCTCGTCGCCCATCCCGATGTCGCCAAGATCGCCTTCACGGGCGGCGAGCCGGGCGGGCTCGCGGTCTACCGCGCCGCCGCCGAAGGGTTGAAGACGGTCACCCTGGAGCTCGGCGGCAAGTCGGCCAACATCGTCTTCGACGACGCCGATCTCGACAGCGCGGTCAACGGCGCGATCTCTGGCATCTTCGCCGCCAGCGGCCAGACTTGCATCGCAGGCTCGCGGCTGCTGGTCCAGCGCAAGATCCACGACCAGTTCGTGGAGGATGTGATCACGCTTGCCGCCGGCGCCCGAATGGGCAATCCGGCGCTGCCGGAGACGCAAGTCGGGCCGATCACCACGCAGGCGCAGCGCGAGAAGGTGCTTTCCTATCTTGGCATCGCGCGCCGCGAAGGCGCGTTGTGCGTGCTGGGCGGCGGCAAGCCTGCCTCGGACAAGCTGGCGGAAGGGTGGTTCGTCGAGCCCACCATCTTCACCGGCGTGAACAACGCAATGCGCATCGCGCGCGAAGAAGTGTTCGGGCCGATCCTGTCGGTTATTCCCTTCGACGACGAGGAAGAAGCCTTCGCGATTGCCAATGACAGTCCCTACGGGCTGGCGGCAGGGCTGTGGACTGGCGATATGGGCCGGGCGCTGCGCGGCGCGGCGGCGATGGAAGCGGGCATGGTCTGGATCAATTCATACCGCGCGGTCTCCTACATGGCGCCCTTCGGCGGCTACAAGCGAAGCGGCATCGGCCGCGAGAGCGGGCAAGAGGCGATAAACGCCTATCTGCAGACCAAGACGGTGTGGATAGACACGGCCGGCAAAACCGCAAATCCCTTCGTGATCCGCTAAGCTAAGAAAGGGGCCTGAAGGCAATGGCCCATTTCAAAACGACGAGGGAACTGGACATGAGACAGGCAGGTAAGGTGGCTGTCGTCACCGGCGCGGCACGCGGCATCGGGCGCGCATGCGCGGAACGTTTCCTGGCAGAGGGCGCGAAGGTCGTGCTCGGTGATATCGATGCCGGGGAGCTGAGGAAGTGTGCTGCTCAAATCGGCACGCCGGAGACCGTGCTGGCCGTGGTCACGGATGTCAGCCGGAAGGATCAGGTCGACGCGCTGGTCGCGGCGGCGGTCACCGAGTTCGGCCGTGTCGACATCATGGTCAACAATGCCGGCATTGCTCCGGTCCAAGACTTTCTCGACATCAGCGAGGCCGACTACGACCGGGTTCTCGCCGTCAATCTCAAGGGCGCCTTCATGGGCACCCAGGCGGCGGCCCGCCAGATGATCGCCCAGGGCGAAGGCGGCGTCATCATAAACATGTCGTCGATCAATTCGAGGCTCGCCAACCCGCGCGTCGCCACTTACGCGATCTCCAAGGGCGGCATGAACCAGGTCACCGGCACCGCCGCCGTCGCCTTCGCACCTTACGGCATCCGCGTGGTCGGGGTCGGGCCGGGCACCATCGCCACGGAGATGGTGATGGACGGCACGTTCATCGATTCCGAGGAAATGCGGCGCGCGATCCTTTCGCGCACGCCGCTCGGGCGTCTCGGCACGGCAGCCGAGATCGCCTCCGTCGTCGCGTTCCTCGCCAGCGACGACGCATCCTACATCACCGGCGAGACGATCTACCCCGACGGCGGACGCCGCGTGCTCAACTACACGGTCCCGGTCAAGGAGTGAGAATGGGAAACAAGGTAATGGGCAATTTCGACAAGCTGCATCACATCTGCATCGTCGTGCACGATATCGACAAGGCGCAGGCCTATTACGACTCCATCGGTATCGGCCCATGGGAAGCCTATCCGCCGCTGGCCGAATATGAGGAGCTGCAGGTGCCGAGCCCAAAGGGCTTCATGACGATGCAATACCGGATCTGCAATTTGCCGAATGTCCAGATGCAGCTCTGCCAGCCGAGCCACGATCCTTCACCGCAGCGGATCCACCTGGACACCAAAGGCGAGGGCGTCTTCCACATCGGCTTTGAAGTCCGTGACGCGGACGCAGCCGAAACCAAGGCCGAGGGCGACGGCCTTTCCGTGCTGATGCGTGGGCGCCGGGAAAATCGCACCGGCTTCACCTATTACGACACCGCCGACAAGGCGGGCGTGATCCTGTTGACCCGGGCGACCAATTTGCCGGGCAAATGATCCACCGAGGATATGAAGCGCCGCGTGGGCAGACTGATGCGGCCTAGTCTTTGTTTTGATGCATGTCGTTCTCCCAAAACCGCTGCGCACTTTTGGGCGACATGCGTCAGTCGCCGCGCAATTCCTGGAGCCTGTCGACCAGGAATCTGCCGCTGGTGATGATGTGCATTTCCAGCAGGCTGACGGCGCGCAGCGTATCCTTGGCCTCGCACAGCTCGATGAGCTGCCAGTGGTCGCGATCGGACTTCACCTGGATTTCGGTGAGCGACACCATCATGCGGGTATAGCGCTCCAGCTGCTGGTAGATGCGTCCCACCAGCTCGATCGTCGCCTTGCGGCCGGACGGCGCGTAGAGGGCGGCGTGGAAGTTCCAATTGAGCTGGTTGGAGTATTCGCCGGTCTTGCCCTGTTCCTGATGCTGCTTTGCCCGTTCCCGGGCAAGCGCAAGATCGTCGTCGGTCATTCTCGGGATGGCGAGGGCAAGCAGCCACGTCTCGATGCGGGCGCGCAATTCATAAAGCTCGAGAATTTCGTCGAGCGAAATCGAGGAGACGACGGCGCCCTTGTGGGAGACCAGCGTGACGAAGCCTTCCGAATGAAGCTGGTGCAATGCCTCGCGCACCGGTATCCGGCTGACGCCGAACTCGGTCGCCAGATGCTCCTGCCGCAGCTGAGCGTTGGCCTCGTATTCGCCGACCAGGATCTTCTGCCTGATGGCGTCGGCGACCTGGGCCGATATGGTTTTCTTCTGTACGAGCATGGATCAGCCTAGGGCGACGGCGCCTTTATCTTGCTTGCGGCGCCATTTTGATTGAAGAAACCGACGCATAGCATCGCTCGCAGGTTGTTGTCACTCCGATGCCATGCCCATCGTCTCCGCTTCAGTAGACATGTTCCTCGATG
Source organism: Mesorhizobium sp. LEGMi-168a (assembly GCF_058312955.1). Taxonomy (NCBI): domain Bacteria; kingdom Pseudomonadati; phylum Pseudomonadota; class Alphaproteobacteria; order Hyphomicrobiales; family Phyllobacteriaceae; genus Mesorhizobium; species Mesorhizobium sp. LEGMi-168a. Next base: position 175,062 of record NZ_JBZEGV010000004.1, on the reverse strand, counting down.
GGTTGGTTGCCGGCGATACGCTCATAGCGGAAGGCCGAGAGGTCGATGGAGCGGTATTCGCCATAGGCAATCAAGTCGCTGACGCCCGAGCCGGTTGCCGCCGCGTGCATCATGCCATGGCCGCTGAAGCCGGTGGCCAGCACGAAGTTCGAAATCTCTGGGTGACGCCCTATGATGCCGCTGCGGTCGAAGGTGTTGTACTCATAGAGCCCCGCCCAGGCGCGCAGCATGCGCAATTGTTCGAAGCCGGGCACGCGATGCGCCAGCGCCGGCCAGATCAATTCGTCGAACAGGTCGTAGTCGACATCGAGACCAAAATCGTCCGGATCGTTCTCCCGGACCGGCGGGATGCCGCACAGGAAGAGCTGACCCTCCGGCCGCAGCCAGAAGCCGCTGCTGTCGAAGACGAAGGGACAATTGTCGATCCGCGCCGGGCTTTCGAAAACGAACACGCATCGCTTGCTGGGGACGACCGGCAGGTCGGCGCCGGCCATCCGGGCAATGCCCGCGCTCCACGGTCCGGCCGCGTTGATCACCGTGCCGGCGGAAAGCTTCTCGCCATTGTCCAGCACGACTTCGCCGACCTTGTCGCGGGAAGCCATGGTCAGTCCGGTCACGGTCGCGGCACGGTAGTCGACCTTCTGGACGCGCGCCTTTCGGCGGAACGCCTGCATCAGTCCCGGGCCGTCGAACCAGCCTTCGCAGCCGTGGCCGAATGAGCCGAGCGCCAGGTCGTCCGTGTTGAGCCAGGGGAAGCGTCGCGCCAGGTCGGCCCGCTCGATCAGCTCGATATCGACACCCATGTCGCGCTGAACGCGGTTCTTGGCACGCTGCGCCTCGGCCCGTTCGGGCGTCGCCAGCACAAGGTAACCGGGCTCGTGCAGTCCGATGTCCGCCGGCTCGTCGCCGACGGCGAGCCGCGTGCCCACCTCGCGCAGGAAGTCGAGGCTGAACTTCGACATGGCGATGTTCGGCGGAGTGCCGAACTGCTGGCGTATGGCGCTGGTCGACAATGAGGACGAGGAAGCCGTGTAATAGGGGTCGCGTTCGATCACGGCGATGCTGCCATCGAAATCCGGATTGGCGGACAGAAAATAGGCGATCGCGCTGCCGACGACGCCTCCGCCGACGATCACCACATCGTAATTTGCGCTCATTTCAAGTCGCGTTCCCTGTCTCAAAAATCTCGTGCTTCCTGTGGAAATTGGATACTTTTCTCCATCGATCCACCTCTTTCAGGAGACATACTCCAGCATTCTCGCGAGAAAAAGGGGTTTGACGCGAAAAACAGAATACATTATCCAATTTTGCGTATCGCTTGCCGGCATGGCCGCGCAGTCATCCCGAGGAATGTTCCGTGGGCCTCATCGCTCCCCGTCTCGATGTCATCAAGCCAAGCCCGAGCATGGCGGTCACCGCTCGCGCGATCGAAATGCGGGCGGCCGGCATCGACGTTATCAGCCTGAGCGCCGGCGAGCCGGATTTCCCGACGCCCCCGCATGTCGTCGAGGCGGCCTATGAAGCGATGCGCAGGGGAGAGACGCGTTACACGGCGGTGGACGGCACGGCGGCGCTGAAGAAGGCGGTGGCCGACAAGTTCCGGCGCGAGAACGGCCTCGACTATGGGCCGTCCGAAGTAAGCGTCGCGGGCGGGGCGAAGCAGATCATCTACAACGCCTTGCTGGCAACGCTCGCGCCTGGCGACGAGGTGATCGTCCCCGCGCCCTATTGGGTTTCCTACACCGATATCGTGCTTCTGGGCGAAGGCAGGCCCGTGGTCGTGCCCTGTGGAGAGGAGCTTGGCTTCAAACTTTCGCCGCAAGCTTTGCGAGGAGCCATCACCGGGCGCACGAAATGGCTGCTCCTGAACACACCCTCCAACCCGACAGGCGCCGTCTACAGCCGCGACGAGCTCGCTGCGCTGGCTGCGGTGCTGCTCGACCATCCGCATGTTCATGTGCTCACCGACGACATCTATGAGCACATCCTGTTCGACGGGCGCGGCTTCCACACGATCGCCGGCGTCGAGCCGCGGCTGAAGGAACGCACGCTGACGGTCAACGGCGTGTCGAAGGCCTATGCCATGACAGGCTGGCGGATCGGCTATGCCGGCGGGCCGGAACCGCTGATCCGCGCCATGGCGACCGTGCAGAGCCAGAGCACGTCGAACCCGTCATCGATCTCGCAGGCCGCGACCATAGCAGCACTCTGCGGCCCGCAGGATTTCCTGCGCCCGCGGGCGCTCGAGTTCCAGGCCAGACGCGATCGCGCATTGGAACTGCTGCGGGCAATCCCCGGCCTTACCTGCCGGACGCCGGAAGGGGCTTTTTATCTCTATCCAAACTGTTCGGCCCTGATCGGCCGCCAGCGCCCTGACGGTTCCGTTGTCGGCAGCGACGACGATCTCTCGCTCTATTTGCTCGATCGGGCGCGCGTGGCGGTGGTGCAGGGTTCGGCTTATGGCCTGTCGCCGCATTTCCGCATCTCCATAGCCACGTCGATGGACTTGATCGAGAAAGCGATCGGGCGCATCGCCGAGGCAGTCCAGGCGCTGCGGTGAAGCGATGGACCTGAACTTTGTCCGGACGCTGATCGATATCGTCTCGCGTTCGCCCATCGGCGAATTGCAGATCGAGCGCGATGGACTTCGCGTCCGCATTGCCAAGCAGGTGTCGTCACCCGCATTGCAGACCGGATCGTCGCCGCAACCTGTGTCGGCTTCCAGCGCGGCCGTCCCTCCGGGTGCGAGCTCGACCACTCCACGGCATTCGATCCGCGCGCCGCTCACAGGTGTGTTCTATCGCTCCGCCGGCGAGGGCGAACCGCCGCTCGTCTCTGTGGGCGACGTGGTGGAGGAGGGGCGGAAGATCGGCGTCCTCGAAGCCATGAAGACATTCAACGTCGTGGAAGCCGATCGCGCTGGAAGGATCGTCGAGATCGCTTTCGGTGACCACGCAGCCGTGCAGTCCGGCGACGTGCTGTTCGTCCTGGAAGAGGCGGGCTGAGCGCGATGTTCGACACCGTGCTTATCGCCAACCGGGGTGAGATCGCGCTGCGCATCCTGCGCGCCTGCCGCGACCTCGGATTGAAGACGGTGGCTGCCCATTCGGAAGCCGATGCGAGCCTTCGCCATGTCGCACTGGCCGACAAGGCGATCTGCATCGGGCCGGCGGCCTCGGCCGACAGCTATCTCAACATTGCCGAGATCATCACGGCAGCGCAGCTCACCGGCGCGGGCGCGATCCATCCCGGCTACGGCTTCCTGTCGGAGAATGCCGCTTTCGCCGAGGCGGTGGAAAATGCCGGCCTCGCCTTCATTGGGCCATCCGCGGCAGCGATCCGCACCATGGGCGACAAGGTTGCGGCCAAGCGGGCGATGATGGCTGCCAGCGTTCCCTGCGTTCCGGGCTCGGAAGGTGCGCTGCCGCAGGGCGAGCAATCGGTGCGTACCATCGCTGAAGCCATCGGCTATCCGGTCATCGTCAAGGCGGCGGGCGGCGGCGGCGGGCGCGGCATGCGCATCGTGCGGGCGGAAGGCGCGCTGGCGGAAGCCGTGGCGCTGGCGCGCGAGGAAGCCGGGCGGGCTTTCGGCAACCCGCAGGTCTATCTGGAAAAATTCCTCGAGCACCCCCGCCACGTCGAGATCCAGATTCTCGCCGATCGGCATGGCAATGCCATCTGGCTCGGAGAGCGCGACTGCTCCATGCAGCGTCGCCACCAGAAGATCATCGAGGAGGCGCCGGCACTGGGCATCGCCCGCGAGGCGATCGCCGAGGTCGGCGACCTCTGCGCCCGCGCCTGCCTGGCGATCGGCTACACCGGCGCCGGCACGTTCGAGTTCCTCTACGAGGACGGGCGCTTCTATTTCATCGAGATGAACACCCGCGTGCAGGTGGAGCATCCGGTCACCGAACTGGTGACCGGCATCGACATCGTGCGCGAGCAGATCCGGATCGCCCAGGGCGAGCATCTGTCCTTCAAGCAGGAAGACATCCGCCTCGAGGGCCACGCTGTCGAATGCCGCATCAACGCCGAGGACCCTTACAGCTTTCGGCCGCATCCGGGGCGGGTCGAACGCTGGACGCCGCCGGGCGGTCCGGGGATCCGGGTCGAGTCGCATCTCTATTCCGGCTACAGCGTGCCGCCACACTACGATTCCCTGGTCGCCAAGCTGCTCGCGCATGGCGCGACGCGGGCTGAGGCGATCCGGCGCATGAGCGGGGCGCTGGCCGAGATGGAAACGGCCGGTATCGCCACCAACGCGCCGCTGCACCGCATGCTGATGGAGGAGCCTGGCTTCGCGGCGGGAGGCTTCGATATCCACCATCTCGAGCGCCTGATCGAAGGCGGCCTGCTCGAAGGGCGAGGGCAGCGATGACGGCCGAAGAGATCGAGAGATTGGCCGCCTGGTGCGCGGCCGCGGGCGTCAGTGAGATCGAGCTGGCGGAGACCGGCTTCTCGCTTCGCCTGCGCATTCAAGCCGGCAATGCCGAGCCAGGCGCGACCGTGGCCGAAGCGCCGAAGGCCGAGGCAGCCTTCAAGGGCGTGCGTGCGCCGGGCGTCGGGGTGTTCCGTCTCGCTCACCCGACGACCGGCCATCCGGTCGTGGAGCCAGGCCAGCCGGTGCGGAAGGGCGAGACGGTCGGCGTCCTGCAGATCGGGCCGTGCCTGAAGGCCGTTGTCACCCCCGCTCACGGGGTGCTGGGCCAGGCGCTGGTCGAGGACGGCGTGGTCGTCGGTTACGGCACGCCGCTCTACGAGTTGCTGTGACGACAAGATGCGATCGCTGAGACTTTGAGGAAGACGCCATGGCGGACCGGGGACTGGAAATCGATATCAATTCGGACATGGGCGAAGGTTTTGGCGCCTACAGGCTCGGCGACGACGCGGCGATCCTCGATATCGTGAGCTCGGCCAATGTCGCCTGCGGCTTTCACGCCGGCGACCCGGAGATCATGGCGGCCACCTTCTCGATGGCGCGGGCGAAAGGCGTCGCCGTCGGCGCGCATCCGAGCTTCGCTGATCTCTGGGGGTTCGGACGCCGCACCATTCCGCATTCGGCGGACGAGATCGAAAGGTCGGTCGCATACCAGATCGGCGCGGCGCAGGCGCTTTCCGCCTATGCGGGGCATCCGATCCGCTATGTGAAGGCGCATGGCGCATTGGGCAACCTGACCCAGACCGATCGCGCTGTCGCCGAAGCCGTGACGCGCGCGGTCAAGGCCGTCGATCCCGGCCTGATCTGCCTGGTGATCGCGCTTGGTTCCCAGGACAGGATCGCGCGCGATGCGGGCCTGACGGTCAAGTCCGAGATCTTCGCCGATCGCGCCTATACGGAAGAGGGGCTCTTGGTCCCGCGCACGCTGGCGGGCGCTGTCATCCATGACGCGGAGCAGGCGGCGGAGCGGGTCGTCCGCATGGTCAGGCAAGGGGCCATTGAGACGATCTCTGGACAATTGCTGAAGACGCCGATCGACTCGATCTGCGTCCATAGCGACACGCCGGCGGCAGTCGCCATTGCCGCCCGCGTGCGGGCGCGGCTGGAAGAGAGCGGCGTCAGCGTGAAGGCGTTCGCCGCGATGGTCTGAACGCCTTCAGAGATTGAGCGATGGCGGGAATGGGGCAGCTCAGACGGCGTCGAGCCCCTGTTCGAGGAAACGATCGAGCTGCTCCATCTCCTGGCGCGAGAGGCTGATGCCGTCCCGCTCCGATTGGGCGCGGGCGAGGAACCGCCTCTGCGAGGGCAGGCGTGCCCCCTGGCCGATGATCGCCTCGAACAACGTTTCGGCACGAGAGAACGGACTTCTAGGGCGGCCCGCCGCGAAGGCTTCCGGCGGCAGGGCGATGATCAGCTCTCCGTGCTTCGGATACAGCGTGGTGGTGCCGAGCTGATCGAGGGCCTCGCGGCTCGTCAGATCGCCGAGCATGGCGCCTGCGAGCAGCTCGATCATGGTGCCGATGGCGGAGCCCTTGTGCCCGCCGAAGGAAAGCATGGCGCCGGCAAGCGCCGCTTCGGGATCGGTCGTCGGCTTGCCGTGCGAATCTATGGCCCAGCCTTCCGGCAATTGTTTGCCGGCACGGCGATGGAGCTCGATTTCGCCCCGCGCCGCGACCGAGGTCGCGAAGTCGAAGACATAGGGCGGTTGGTCCTGGCGCGGCCAGCCAAAGGCGAAGGGATTGGTGCCGAGCAGCGGTCTGGAGCCTCCGGTCGGCGCCACCGTCGCGTAGCTCGGGCACATGGCCAGGCCGGCAAGGCCGGCGCGGGCCAACGCCTCGACCTCGACCCAAAGGGCCGAAAAATGGACGGCATTGTTGATCGCCAGCGCCGCTATGCCGCTCGAGCGCGCCCGCTCGACCAGCACGGGCAGGCCCAATTCGAAGGCCGGATTGGCGAAGCCGCCTTTCGCATCCACTTTGACGATCGCCGGAGCATCCTGCGGCAGCAATTCGGGCACCGCCTTTGGGTCGGCTTTTCCGGCCTTGATGGTCCGCAATGCGCCTTCGATACGATAGATCCCGTGCGACTTGCAGGCATCGCGTTCCCCCGCGACGACCACCCGCGTGATGGCGGCGGCCTGGACGGAGTTCAGCCCCGCTTTGCTGAAAATCGCCTCGACGCGCTGATGGAGGGCATCGATGGTGAGGATAATGGTGTCGCTCATTTGCGGCCTTCGCGATCTGGCTGCGGGGGCGAGTCTCCGCAGCGTCAAGAAAATTTCAGCTCGCTCGCGAAGGCTCTCAGATCCTGCGCGAGCAGGCCGGGTTGCTCGAAGGCTGCAAAATGCCCACCGCGTGGCATCGTTGTCCACCGGCGAACGTCGCGAAAAACCCGCTCGACCCAGCTCCTCGGGGGCATCGGCAGCTCCTTCGGGAAAAGCGCCACCGCAAGCGGAACGTCGATCTTCGCGCCAGGTGGGAATGCCAGCGGCCGAGCGCGCGTTTCCCAATAGAGACGCATGGACGAGGCGACCGTTCGAGTGAACCAATAAAGCGATATGTTGGCGAGGATGTCGTCGCGCGAGAACGCGGCATTGTCCAGGTCGCCGTCGCAATCGCTCCAGTCGCGGAATTTCTCGATCATCCACGCCGCCAGTCCGACCGGCGAATCGGTCAGCCCGTAGGCAAGCGTCTGGGGGCGTGTTCCCTGAACATGGCCGTAGGCGCCATGAAGGTCCGCCCACATGGCTTTCCTCGCAAGGAAGGCGCGTTCTTCCGCCGTGAGGTCGCCAGCGGGGCCTGCGTCATGTGGGGGCGAGTATGAGCCGGGGATGAAATTCAGATGCACCCCGGCGAGATGATCTGGATGGGCGTGCGCCAGAATTGTCGCCACGCTGGCGCCCAGATCACCGCCCTGAGCCAGGTAGCGCTCGTAGCCGAGGCGGCTCATCAATTCGGACCAGAGGTCGGCGACGGCAAACAGGTTGAGACCGGGCGTGCTCGGTCGGCTCGAGAAGCCGTATCCAGGGATCGACGGGATGACGACGTTGAAGGCGTCCTCTTGTTCCCCGCCATGGGGAACCGGATCGGCGAGCAGCGGAATTAGCTTGATGAATTCGCAAAAACTGCCCGGCCAGCCATGGGTGAGTATGACCGTCCTGGCGGTCGGAACAGCGGCGCGGACATGGATGAAGTGGATGGTCTGGCCGCCGATGTCCGTCTGATAGTGCGGAAGGGCGTTCCAGGCGGCCTCCTGCTCGCGCCAGTCGAAGCCCGTGCGCCAGCGCTGCACAAATCGTCTCAGCTCCTCCTGCTCCGTTCCCTGGGCCCAGCCTATGCCCGGCAATTGGTCCGGCTCGCGCCAAGTCGAGATGCGCCGCTTCAGGTCGTCGATTTCGGCCTGGGGAATCTGGATCGTGAAGGGGCGGATATCCGTGGACATGTTCGCTCGCCGATATGAGTTGAACGTAGAGCTGTTCACCGTTTCACGGAAACGCCGAACCGCTCTACCTCTTTGTTGGGACGCAATTCCGGACGGAAAACCGTCTCACACTTTTCCTGGAATTGCTCCAAGCCGGACGTGGGTATCGTTGCGGCTCCGTGGCCGCGCCGGCCGTCACCCTGTTCGGAGGCGGCCAGCCCTGATGTTCCGCGTGGCGGCAAACGCGTCAAGCTGTTGTCGGGCCACCTGCAGCGCTTCGGTCGCCGTTTCGATCGAGACCGGCACAAAAAGCAGGCGTGCGCCGACCGGCGCCTGCGCCAGCCGCCATAGATCCGCGTCGATCACGGTCGCGATCTTCGGGTAGCCGCCGCAGGTGTTGGCATCGGCAAGCTGGATGATCGGCTGGCCGGACGGCGGCACCTGAACCGTACCCGGCACGATGCCATGCGAGAGCAATTCCAAGGGCGAGACGAGCGAGAGCGTTTCTCCGGACAGGCGATAGCCCATGCGGTTGGCGTCGCTGGTGATACTCCAGTCGCTGCCGGTGAAGGCCGCATGCGCCTCCGGTGTGAAGGCATGGAACTCGGCGGCCGGGAGCACCCTGAGCTCGATCGGGGAGGCGGCGCCGTTGCTCGTGGCCTGCCGCTCTTCCAGTGCCGCGCCAAGGCCGCCCGCGGGCAGAGGGCACTCCGCGGCGTTGAGCCGGAGCCGGTCGCCGCGGGAAAGGCCGCGCCCGGCGAGCCCGCCGAAACCGCCCTTCACATCCGTCGCGCGCGAACCCAAGACGGGCGGCAGGTCGAGCCCGCCGGCGACGGCGACATAGGACCGCGCGCCCGCCCGCGGCGCTTCGAGGAGAAGCGTCTCGCCGGCATGGACGGTGGTTGCCCACCAGGATGGACAGCGCCGGCCGCCGATGCTGATCGGGCAGTCGGCGCCGGTGATGGCGAGAGAAATGTCGACATGTGCTTTCAACCGAAAAGGATAAAGCGCGACCTCGATTCCCGCGGCCGATGCAGCGTTGCCCAGCATCAGGTTGGCGATCGCCAGCGCTTGGCCGTCCATGGCGCCGCCATGGCTGATCCCCAGCGCCAGATAGCCGGGCCGGCCGAGGTCCTGGACCGTGTTCGGAAGGCCGGTGGTGAGGATTTCGATCATCTCTCGATCCCAACGATCTGGAACCGAATCTTGTCTCCGGGCCTCAGCAGCACCGGCGATTGCGCCTCGACGTCGAAGAGCCTGGCATCCGTGTGGCCGATGATGTGCCATCCGGATGGCGCGGTCATCGGCATGATGCCTGCCTGCGCGCCGCCGATGATGACGGCGCCTTCGGCCACTTTCAGGCGAGGGCTGCCGCGCCGGGGCCAGGCGAGTTGCGGATCGAGACCCGAGAGATAGGGAAAGCCCGGCATGGCGCCGATCGCGGCGACGGTGTAGGTGGCGGCTGCGTGGCGGCTGACGATTTCCTCCTGGGACAAACCGCAATGCGTGGCCCAGCCGGCGAGATCCTCGCCGCGCGAGCCGCCATAGCAGACGGGGATTTTATGCAGCGTGCCGGCAACCGCCTGGGCGTCGGTGTCGGCCCAGAGCGATTTCAGCTGCTCGCCGATGCTCAGCGCGTCCGTGGCGAGCGGGTCGAACAGCACCAGCAGGTTGTTCATGCCGGGGACAGTCTCGCGCACGCCTTCGAGGGTCCGTGCCGCGTTGGCCACAGCCCAGATCAGTTCCTGGGTGGCTTCGTCGAAGCTTGCCTGCGCGCCATCGAGAAGCAGCGCGCCTGATCCCGCAAGGCTGATGCGCGGCGCTCGAGCGACGGCCATGGACGTCAGTCCTTTACCGGCACCGTATAATTCAGGATCAGGCGGCCGCCGTCGGGATAAATGGTCTGGCCGACGATGTAGGAGGCGTCGTCGCTGGCGAGGAAGGAGGCGACGCTGGCGATCTCCGACGGTTCGCCGCAGCGTCCGCTCGGCGTGCGCGACAGGATGGTCTGGCGCTGCGCCTCGCTGGCCATCACCGAGCTCTTGACCATGTCGGTCAGGATGGTGCCGGGGCCGATGGCGTTGACGCGGATATTGTGCGGGATGAGCCCGACCGCCATCACCGCGGTCAGCTGCTTGATGCCGCCCTTGGACACTGCGTAGGCGACGGAGTTGGGAATGGCCAGGATGGCGTTGATCGACGACATGTTGATGATCGAGCCACCGCGCCCCTGAGCGATCATGGCCCGCGCCGCCGCCTGGCCGAGAAGGAAGGGCGCCTTGAGATTGACGCGCTGGACCCAGTCGAAGGCCTCTTCGGGGAAGTCGACGAAATCGTCGAGATGAATGACGCCGGCATTGTTGATCAGGACGTCGACGCCGCCGAAAGCCTCCGTGGCCTCGGCAATGATGCCGGCAGCCATGTCCGCCGTGCATTCGGAGAGGTCCGCTGTGAGCCAGACGGCGCGCTCGCCAAAACGCTCGGCAAGCTCGCGGCCACGATCGGCTTTCACATCCACAAGCACGACATTGGCTCCGTCCGCATGAAAGCGCTCGGCGCAGGCAAGGCCCAGGCCTTGCGCCGCCCCGGTTATGATCACGACTTTGCCTGCATGCTTCACGAGGAATCCTTTTCACGATCGCGCTATTTATGGATATGTTATCCAACTTATCGCGACTTTCCGATCCATTGCAAGCCCGGACAAGGAGCTGCGAAGCGGCCCGGCGGGACGGCATATCGCCTAATTCTCAAGGTTTTTGCTTTTTCCGGCAGGCCTGCCGCAAGCCGGTTGACTTTTCCAATCGAATGATGATTGGATAATATATTCACAAATCGAGCCGCTGGAGGACGGAAGATGGCAGGTGGGGCTCGCGAAAGCGAACTGATCGACGCGTTCCGCGCCTTTGCCACGCCGCTGATCAGCGACAACCTTGGCCGCGTGCCCGGCGCGGTCGGGCTGCGGCCGTTCCACAAGGTGAGTGGCGTCATGGCGGGGAGGGCGCTGACGGTCAGGACGCGCCCCGGCGACAATCAGTTCATCCATCGCGCGCTCGACCTGGTGCAGCCCGGCGACGTCATTGTCGTCGACGGGGGCGGCTACGAGGGGCGGGCGCTGGTCGGCGAGATCATGACGAGCGTTGCGGCCTCGCGCGGCGCCACGGGCATTGTCATCGACGGCGCCATCCGCGATGTTGGCGCCATCGGCCGTAACGCATTTCCCTGTTTCGCGCGGTCGGCCATCCATCTCGGCCCCTACAAGGACGGTCCCGGAGCCATCAACGTTCCGGTCTCGGTGGGCGGCATGGTCGTCGGTCCCGGCGACATCGTCGTCGGCGACGAGGACGGCGTGGTGGCGTTTCCGCTCGACGGGGCCGCGGCCTTGCTGGCCGCCGTCAAGGCGCAGGAAGCCCGCGAGGCCAACATCATGCAAAGCATCAGGGAGAACCGTTACCGGGGAGCCTATGCCCAGGCCTCGGCCGGCAGCCATTGATCTGCATGGTCGGTCCTGCTGAGCGATCGCTTTCAAGCACTCCGCGTCCAAGGGGAGCGTAACCAGCCCAGACCGCTCTCGGGCGGTCTGGCGGCAACTAAGCAGAATGCATTCCGGGGAGTGACCCGGATGCGCCAACAGGGGAAAATGGAGAGAATGATGGTTGTTTCCTTCAAGAGGCTTGCCTGCGCCACCGCCCTTGCCGGGCTGGCCATGACCACGACGGCGGCTGCTGCCGACATCAAGATCGGCATCGTCGCGCCGATGACCGGCCAGTTGGCCAGCGAAGGACAGGACATGGAGAACGCGGTGAAGATGGCGATCGATGCCGCCAATGCGAAGGGCGGCGTCAATGGCGACAAGATCACCACGACCACCGCGGATGACGCCTGCGATCCGCAGCAGGCCGTCACCGCCGGCAGCAAGCTCGTCTCGGAAGGGGTGACGGCGATCGTCGGCGGCTACTGCTCGGGCGCGGTCCTTCCGACGTTGAAGATCTATGGCGACGCCGGCGTTCCCTTCGTCATCATCGGGGCGAATTCGACCAAGCTGGTCGCCGCCAATCAGGGCAACGCCTTCCTTGCCAACTCGACCGGCGACATGCAGGCGACGACGGCCGTCGAGCTCTTCAAGAAGAACGGCTACAAGAAAATCGCCGTCATAGACGAAGGCGACGCCTATTCGTCTGACCTCGCGAAACTGACCGCCGAAGCCTTCAAGAACGCGGGCGGCGAGATCGCCGCCAGGGAAACCACCACCGCCGGCGAGCAGGACTATTCGGCGGTCGTCACCAAGGTGAAATCAAGCGGCGCGGACGCGGTCTTCTGGACCGCCTACCATGCCGGCGGCGCGCTGCTTACCAAGCAGCTCCGCCAGGCCGGGTTCCAGGGCGGCATCGTGCTCGGCGACGGCAACAATTCGCCGGAATATCTGGAGATCGCCGGTTCGGCCGGCGAGGGCGTCTATCTCCTGTCCCCGCCGACCGTCGACCTACTCTCCGGCGCGGCCGACTTCAAGGCCAAGTACAAGGAAGCCTATGGCCGCGACGCCGGCGCCTATGCGGCTCTCTCGCATGATGTCGGCGATCTGATCGTCGATGCCATCGCGCGGGCCAAGTCGACGGATCAAAAGGCCATCGTGACAGCGCTCAAGGCCAGCGATTTCAAGGGCCTGGCCGGCGAGATCAAGTTCACCGACAAGAACACGCTGCAGACGTCGAACTTCCGCCCGGTGGTTGCCAAGGGCGGCAAATGGGTCGCCGCCGAGTAACGGCGAAACAGGCTGACGCCGCGGCGGCTCCGCGCCAGCCGCGGCGTCGTTGTCTGCTGTCTGGGCCTGTTGTCTGGCGCGCATCGATGCTGCCCAGGCACGACTTTTTCAATACCTGCAACCGGAGCATCAATGACGCTCGACCTTGTCATTCAGCAACTGGTGAACGGCCTCATCGTCGGCTCGTTCTATGCCTTGATCGCGCTCGGCTACAGCATGGTCTTCGGCGTCATCAAGCTGCTGAATTTCGCCCATGGCGATATCTATATGAGCGGCGCCTTCGTCGGCCTCATCGTGTTTTCCTTCGTCGGCATATGGGTCGGCAATGGCTGGCTGGGCGTCGTCTGCGCTTTGCTGGTCTCTATGCTGGCCGTCGGCCTGCTCGGCGTCGTTATCGAGCGCTTCGCCTATCGGCCGATGCGCGCCGCGCCGCGCCTCTCGATCCTGATCACGGCGCTCGGCGCCTCGATGGTGCTGAACGGCGCCGCGCTCGCGCTCACCGGCGGGCGGCATTTCGCGTTCAACACCGACCTTGGTTTTGCTGGCGTCGACGTTTCGGCGGTTCACATCACCTACACGCAAATCGTGCTCGTCGCCGCCTCGATCCTGCTGATGGCCGGCATGCAGGCCTTTGTCTCGCGCACCATGTACGGCAAGGCGATGCGCGCCGTCTCGATCGACATGGGGGCGAGCCGCCTGATGGGCATCGATGTCGACCAGGTGATCGCGCTAACCTTCTTCATGGGGTCGACGCTCGCGGCCGGCGGCGGCGTCATGGCCGGCGCCTATTATGGCAGCGTGCATTTCTTCATGGGCTTCATCATGGGGCTCAAGGCCTTCACCGCGGCCGTCATCGGCGGCATCGGCAGCGTGCCCGGCGCCATGCTCGGCGGCCTGCTGCTCGGCCTGCTCGAGGCCTACGGGTCGTCCTTGCCCTTCGTCGGATCGGAATGGCGCGACGTCTTCGTGTTCGGCGCGCTGATCCTGTTTCTGGTCTTCAAGCCCACCGGCATCCTCGGACGCTCGGTCGTGGAGCGGGTGTGATGAGCGACGGAGTGAGGATCTTGCCCGCCGCCGCGCAGCCGCCATTGCTGCGTTGGTCTCTTCTGCTGCCGGGTCTCGCCGCGCTCGCTTGCGCGCTGGTTCTGCCGCAATTCGCCAATGCCTATGTGACGGAGGTGGCGACCACGGCGCTGCTCTACGTCGTGCTTTGTCTCGGCCTCAACATCGTGGTCGGCTACGCCGGCCTGCTTGATCTCGGCTATGCCGCCTTCTTCGCGGTCGGCGCCTACACGACCGGCATTCTGACCGCGGAATTCGGGTTCAACTTCTGGCTCACCATTCCGGTCGCCATGGCGGCGGCATGCGTCGCCGGCATTATCATCGGCGCGCCGACCTTGAGGCTGCGCAGCGACTATCTGGCGATCGTGACGCTGGGCTTCGGCGAGATCGTGCGCATCATCGCCCGCAACCTCGATATCACAGGCGGCGCCAGCGGTCTCGTCGGCATCGAGCGGCCGGAGATCTTCGGTTTTCGGCTGATGCAGGTGCAGCATTTCTACTACGCGTTCCTGGCGCTCGCGCTGCTCACCGTCTTCGTCTGCCTGAGCGTCGAGCGCTCGCGTATGGGGCGGGCCTGGTTCTATGTCCGCTATGACGAGGACGCCGCCGCCGGTATCGGCATCAATCGCGTCTCGGCAAAGCTGCAGGCCTATATGATGGGGGCGGTGATCGCTTCGGTGGCGGGGTGCCTCTATGCCGCGAAGATGACTGCCATCTCGCCTGAAAGCTTCACCTTCAACCAGTCGCTGCTGATCCTGCTCGGCGTCGTCCTCGGTGGCATGGGGCGCATTCCCGGCGTCGTGCTGGGCGCCGTCCTCGTGGCCCTTTTGCCGGAGGTGCTGCGCGGCGCGGGCACCTATCGTCCGCTGGTCACGGCTGTCGCGCTGCTGGCGATCATGCTGTTCAGGCCGAACGGCCTGTGGCCGGACAAGCGGGTGTGACCATGGCCTTGCTCGAAGTCCGCCACCTGCGTCTCAGTTTCGGGGGGTTGAAAGTACTCCAGGACATTTCCTTCTCGGTGGAGAAGGGCGCCATCAACAGCCTCATCGGGCCCAATGGCGCCGGCAAGACGTCGCTCTTCAACTGCCTCACCGGCTTCTACAAGCCGAAGGGCGGCTCGATCAGGCTGGGCGGCCGGCCGATCACCGGCTTGCCGCCGCATCGCATCACCGCGCTCGGCCTTGCCCGCACATTCCAGAACATCCGGCTGTTCAAGGAAATGTCGGTGCTGGAGAATGCCATGTCCGGCCAGCATTGCCGCAGCCGTCACGGCCTTGTCTCGGCAATCCTGCATTTGCCGTCGCAGCGGCGCGAGGAAGAGCGAATACGCGTGGCGGGAATGCGCTGGCTCGATTTCGTAGGCATCGCGGAGCACGCGCATCGTCTTGCCGGCGGGCTCTCCTACGGCGACCAGCGACGGCTCGAGCTTGCAAGAGCCCTGGCCTCGACGCCGGAGCTCATCCTGCTGGATGAGCCCGCCGCCGGCCTGAACGAGCGTGAGAAGCTCGATCTGGTGCATCTGATCCGCCGCATTCGCGACGAGACCGGCGTCACCGTGCTGCTGATCGAGCACGATATGGGCCTGGTCATGCAGGTGTCGGAAAGGATCGTGGTGTTCGACTACGGCCAGAAGATCGCCGATGGGCCGCCGGAGGCCGTACGCGCCGATCCAAAAGTCATCGAAGCCTATCTCGGCACGGAGGATTGATGGACACCGATATTGTCCTTTCGGCCGACCGGATCGTCACCCGCTATGGCGGCATCGAAGCGCTCCATGGCGTCAGCCTTTCGGTCAGGCGCGGTCAGATCGTGGCGCTGCTCGGCGCGAACGGCGCCGGCAAGAGCACGACGTTGCGCACGCTGTCCGGTCTCGTCGCGGCCTCCTCCGGGAGTGTCCGCTTCCTGGGCGAGGACATAACCAGGGTCCCGGCCCATCGCCTGCCGCACCGCGGTCTCGTTCATGTTCCCGAGGGCCGGCGCATTTTCGGCGACATGACGATCAGGGAGAATCTCGACCTGGGTTCATTCACGCTGGCCGACGATGTCAAGCGCCGCCGGCGGCTTGATCATGTGTTCGAGCTGTTCCCGATCCTGGCGCGCAGGCAGAATGGCGACGCAAGGAACCTGTCCGGCGGAGAGCAGCAGATGCTGGCGATCGGCAGGGCCCTCATGGCGGCCCCGAAAGTGCTGTTGCTCGATGAACCTTCAATGGGGCTGGCGCCGCAATTGATCAAGGAGGTCATGAATATCGTGCAGCGCCTCAATCGCGAGGGCGTGACGATCCTGCTGGTGGAGCAGAACAGCAAGGTCGCCCTGAAGTTCGCCGACTACGGCTATGTCCTGAAGGCCGGGCGCATCGTGCTGGAGGGCTCAGGCAGCGATCTTGCGAGCAACGATGCGGTCATCGGCGCCTATTTGGGCGGCGTCGATTCCGCGGCCGCTCACTCGGCGGCCTGAACCTGGCGGGCGTCGATGATTGCCCTTATCTCGGAGCGGCATGAGCCGCAGTTGGTGCCGGCGCGCAGCGTCGCGCCGATCGCTTCCAGACTGTCGCATCCCGAAGCGACCGCCAAAGCGAGCTGGTTGGCGCCGATATGGAAGCACGAGCACACGACCCGCCCGATCGCTGGCATGGGCACTGGCGAGCGTCCGGACAGGAGCGCATGGCGGTCGGCGGCCGACAGCGGTTGGCGGGTGGCAAGAAGCGACACCAGCCAGTCCTGCGTCGGCAGTTGGTCGGGAGCGGCGACCAGCAGGGCCTCGGCCATGGCGCCGCTTTCGTCGATGGCCGCTGCCCGATAGGCGAGTCCGCGGCGGTCGGTGTATTCCAGGAGCTGATCCTGCCGCTGGACGCCGAGCAGCTTGCGCGCCAGGAGAATGCCCTGGTCCGGCGGCTCGGTTCCGGTGAGTTCGTAGACCCAGCCACCCTCGACCGCATGTCGGCTCCAATGGACGAAACCTGTCGGCCTGAGATCGCGTCGTGTGATCAGCACGCCGGCCCAGCCGGTGTCTTCCCGCACGATTCTCGCCGGGACATGCTTGAGCTCCGGCTGGCCGGAATGCGGATCGGTGACCGGCGAGGACAGCAGGCCGGCCGCGGCCTTGGCTGCGAACTGGCCGCTCCAATGCATGGGCATGAAGGCCTGGCCGCGCCGCTGCGCGTCGGCCACGCGCACTCTGGCGCGGACGAAGCCGAAGCGTGTCGAAAGATGCGCCAGGTCGCCGTCCTTGAGATGGTGCGCGGCCGCATCCGCCGGATTGAGGTCGACGGCGGGCTCTGGCGCGTTCGCCATCAGGCGCGGCACGTTTCCGGTGCGCGTCATGGTGTGCCACTGGTCGCGCAACCGGCCGGTATTCAGGGCAAGCGGATAGTCGGCATCGACCGCGAAAGCCGTCGCCTCTTGCCGCACCGGCACGAAACGCGCGCGGCTGTCGGGCGTCGGGAAGCGACCATCGGCAAACAGTCTTGTCTGCCGCTCGCGCCGCTCAGGCGCAGGCCAATGGCGCGGAGGGAAGGCGGCGTAGTCCGTGTCACTGAGATCGGCGAGGCCGCCGAGATCGAAGAGGCGCTCGCCATCGTTCTCGAAGGCGGAAAGCGCGGCATGCTCGCGAAAGATTTCTGCCGGCGTCTGGAAGGCGAAGGCATCGCCGAAGCCCATGCGCGCGGCGACCTCGCAGATGATGCGCCAGTCGGCCATCGCTTCGCCCGGCGGCGGCAGGAATGGCCGCTGACGCGAGACGCGCCGCTCCGAATTGGTGACCGTGCCGTCCTTCTCGCCCCAGGCGGCGGCCGGCAGCAGCACGTCGGCATAGCGCGTGGTGTCGGTGCGGGTCACATCCGAGACGGCGACGAAATCGCATTTGGACATAGCGGCGCGCACACGCGAAGCATCCGGCATGCTGACGGCGGGATTGGTGCCCATGACCCACAGCGCCTTGATGCGGCCGTCGGCGACCGCCTGGAACATGTCTACCGCCTTCAGGCCGCCGCGGCGCGCGATGTTGGGCGCCTTCCAGAAGCGGGAGACCCGGTCGATGTTGGCCTCATTTGCAAAGTCCATATGCGCGGCAAGCTGGTTGGCCAGACCGCCGACCTCGCGGCCGCCCATGGCGTTTGGCTGTCCGGTGACCGAGAACGGTCCCATGCCGGGCTTGCCGATGCGCCCGGTGACGAGGTGGCAGTTGATGATGGCGTTGACCTTGTCGGTGCCGTGCGCGGACTGGTTGACACCCTGGCTATAGACGGTGACGGTCCGCTCGGTGCCGGCGAAGAGGTCGTAGAAGGCCTGGACATCGGCGGCCGCCAGCCCGCAGCCTTTCGCAACGCGTGCGATCGACGGCGCATCGGCGCTGGCCAGCGCAGCTGCGGCGTCGAAGCCGGTCGTGCTGTCGCGGATGAAATCGGCATCGATCTTTCCGGTTTGCACCAGATGCGCGAGCAGCCCATTGAACAACAGCACATCGGTGCCGGGATCGAGCGCCAGATGCAGATCGCACTCGTCGGCGGTCGCGGTGCGGCGAGGATCAATGACCACGATCCTGGTTCCACGTTCGCTCCGCGTCGCAAGCATGCGCTGGTGGAGTACGGGATGGCACCATGCGGTGTTGGAGCCGGTGAGCACGATCAGATCGGCGTGCTCGAAATCCTCGTAGACGCCGGGAACGATGTCCTCGCCGAAGGCGCGGCGATGGCCGGCGACGGACGAAGCCATGCAGAGCCGCGAATTGGTGTCGATGTTGGCCGAGCCGATGAAGCCCTTCATCAGCTTGTTGGCGACATAATAGTCCTCGGTGAGTAACTGGCCAGAGACGTAGAAGGCGACAGAGTCCGGCCCATGCTCGGCAATCACCTGCGAGAATTTCGCGGCGACAAGATCGAGCGCTTCATCCCAACTCGCCTGCCTGCCTTGGATTTCCGGCTGGAGCAGGCGGCCCTCAAGGCCAAGCGTCTCGCCGAGGGCAGACCCCTTCGAGCAGAGCCGGCCGAAATTGGCCGGATGCTCGGGATCGCCGCGGACGGTTGTCTTGCCGTCCGCGGCGATCTCGGCCAGCACGCCGCAGCCTACCCCGCAATAGGGGCAGGTGGTCCTCACCTCGCGTGCTTCTTCCATGCCTCAGGCCGCTTTCGCCGCAGATGCTTCAAGCGCGATGAAGAGCCTTTCGCCCTCGACCTTGACCGGTATCGTCCGGACCGAGCCTTCATCCGCGCCCAGCGCCTTGCCGGTCTCCAGCGAGATCACCCAGTTGTGGAGCGGGCAGGTCACCGCCGCGCCATGGACGATGCCCTGGCTGAGCGGGCCGCCCTTGTGCGGGCAGTGGTCGTCAATGGCGAAGACCTGGTCGTCGGCGGTGCGGAAGACAGCGATCTTGCCTTGCGGAGTCGCAACACAACGCGCGCCGCGCAGCGGAATGTCGGTGATGGAGCCGATGGCGATCCAATTCATGTGGCGACACCCTTTTGTTGTGAATCGAGCCCGGTCGTACCGACCCCCTCTAGCCTGACGGCCATCTCCCCCTCGAGGGGGGAGATTCCCGCGCGGCTACGCTTTCGCCAATCGCCAAGGTTGCAGGACGAGCGGCAAGGCCGAAACCGCGAATCTCCCCCCTTGAGGGGGAGATGGCCGGCAGGCCAGAGGGGGTCGGTACGACTGGGCGCCAAAGTGAGATGCATCTCCATCACTCCGCCGCCTCGGCAAAACCCACCGACGCCATCGGCCGGAACTCGTGCTTGTCCTTGCCGGAGACGCGCTCGGACCAGGGATCGACCTGCGCGAATTTCTGGGAAAAGACGAAGCGGTCGAAGAGGCTCCGGCGGCGCTCGGCATCGTCCAGGATCTGCCGCTTGATCTCGGCGGTGCCGATCCGCTTGGCCCATTTGTAGATACGCTCCAGGTAGCGGGCCTGCTCGCGATACATCTGGACGAGCGCGACGATCACCTCCAGCGCCTCGTCCTCGGTCTTCACCAGGCCGAGCACTTCGGTGCCCTTGATGTCGAGGCCGGCAGCACCCGCGAAATGGATCTCGTAGCCGCTGTCGACGCAGACCACGCCGACATCCTTGCAGGTCGCTTCCGCACAGTTGCGTGGGCATCCCGACACCGCCATCTTCACCTTGGCCGGCGTCCAGGAGCCCCACATGAACTTCTCGATGCGGATGCCCAGCCCGGTCGAATCCTGGGTGCCGAAACGGCACCAGTCCGAGCCGACGCAGGTCTTCACCGTGCGCAGGCCCTTGGCATAGGCATGGCCGGAGACGAAGCCGGCCTTGCCGAGATCGGCCCACACCGCCGGCAGGTCCTCCTTGCGGATGCCCAGCATGTCGATGCGCTGGCCGCCGGTGACCTTCACCGTCGGGATGCGGAATTTGTCGACCACATCGGCGATGGCACGCAATTCATTGGCGCTGGTGACCCCGCCCCACATGCGCGGCACCACCGAATAGGTGCCGTTCTTCTGGATGTTGGCGTGCACGCGTTCGTTGATGAAGCGCGACTGGTAGTCGTCGGCATATTGGTCCGGCCAGTCGCAGACGAGATAGTAGTTGAGCGCCGGCCGGCACTTGGCGCAGCCGCAGGAGGTCTTCCATTCGAGTTCCTGCATGACGGCGGGGATAGTCTTCAGGCCCTTCGCCTTGATCAGGCGTCGCACATCGTCATGGCCGAGGCTGGTGCAGCCGCACATGGGCTGCACCGCCGCCGGATTGTAGGCGTCGCCCAGCGTGAGTTTCAGCAGCTGCTCGACGAGACCCGTACACGAGCCGCACGAGGCCGAGGCCTTGGTGTGAGCGCGCACGTCGTCAAGGCCGGTCAGCCCCTTAGCCGTGATCGCGCCGGTGATCTTGCCCTTGCAGACGCCGTTGCAGCCGCAGATTTCCGCATCATCCGCCAGTGCCGCAACGGCCGCCAAAGGGTCCGAGGAAGCGCCTCCCTGGAACGCCTGGCCGAAGATCAGCGTGTCGCGCATCTCCGAGATATCGGTCGCCTTCTTCTTCAGGTCGTTGAACCAGGCGCCGTCGGCCGTCTCGCCGAACAGAACAGTGCCGATGATGCGGTTGTCCTGCAGCACGACGCGCTTGTAGATGCCGGCGGATGCATCGCGCAGGATGATCTCCTCGCGATCGTCGCCGTCGGCGAAGTCGCCCAGCGAGTAGAGGTCGATGCCGGTGACCTTGAGCTTGGTCGGCGTGTCGGAGTGGACGAAGCGCTTGTCCTCGCCGTCCGCGAGCCCGGCTGCCGCGACCCGCGCCATCTCATAGAGAGGGGCGACCAGCCCGTAGACATGGCCGCCGACCTCGGCGCATTCGCCGAGCGCCATGATCGCCGGATCGGAGGTTCGCATGCGGTCGTCGACGACGATGCCGCGATTGACCTCCAGCCCGGCCTCCTTTGCCAGGGCGCTGCTTGGCCGGATGCCGACCGCCATCACCACCAGCGTTGCCGGGATGATCGTGCCGTCCATGAGCTCGACGCCCTCGACCTTGCCGTTGCCGAAAATGGTCTTGGTGTTGGCCTTGGTCATGACCTTGATGCCGCGCGCCTCGACGGCCTTCTGCAGCAGGTAGCCGGCGGCCGGATCGAGCTGACGCTCCATCAGCGTCGGCATGACATGGAGCACGGTGACGTCCATGCCGCGTTCCTTCAAGCCGGCGGCGGCCTCGAGGCCGAGCAGGCCACCGCCGATGACGATGGCCTTGGCGCGCGACTGGGCGGCAAGCAGCATGGCGTTGACGTCGTCGAGATCGCGATAGGTGAGCACACCGGGCAGATCCTTGCCGGGCACCGGAATGATGAAAGGCACCGAGCCGGTGGCGATGACGAGTTGATCGTAGCTCTCGGTCACGCCGTGGTCGGAGGTGACGGTCTTTGCCTCCCGATCGATGGCGACGATCCTGTGGCCCTTGTAGAGGGTGATGCCGTGCTTGATGTACCAGCCGTCGCCGTGGATGACGATTTCCTCGAACGCCTTCTCGCCGGAAAGCACTGGCGACAGCATGATGCGGTCGTAGTTCACGCGCGGCTCGGCGTTGAAGATGGTGACGGCGTAGCGGTCGGGCGCCGCTTCCAGCAGGTGCTCGAGCATCCTGCCCGGCGCCATGCCGTTGCCGATGATGACAAGTTTTTCGCTCATATCCGGTCTGCTCCGATCTATTCGGCGGCGTAGGAGAGGGCTGAGGTCTTGACTCCGGCCGCGCGCTCCATCCGGCGGATGGCGAGATGCATCCAGACCAGGCCGGAGACGACGATCAGGAACAGCAGCATGAAGCAGCTCGACCATACGCCGGTGAGGTCGTTCAGCGCGCCGAAAGCGATGGGCAGGATGAAGCCGCCGAGGCCGCCGATCATGCCGACCACGCCGCCGACCGCGCCGACGCTCTGCGGATAATAGACGGGGATGTGCTTGTAGACGGCGGCCTTGCCGAGGCTCATGAAGAAGCCGAGCACGAAGGCGACGCCGATGAAGGCGATCGGGCCGATCTCGAAATGGAACGGGATCGGCCCGCTGATGCCGCGCACGACGTAGTCTGCCGAGGGGAGAGACAGAACGAGGGTCGCGACGGCACAGACGCTGAAGGTCGAGTAGAGCACTGTACGGGCGCCGACGCGGTCGGAAAGCACGCCGCCATAGGCGCGGAAGACGCTCGCGGGAATCGAATAGGCGGCGCCGATCATGCCGGCGGTGGCGATGCCGAAGCCGTAGACGCCGATCAGGTAGCGCGGCAGCCAGAGCGACAGCGCCACGAACGCCCCGAAGGAGAAGAAATAGTAGAAGGCGAAGCGCCAGACCTGCAGGTTCTTCAGCGGCGCGAATTCCTGCCAGAAGCTTCTCACGGGTGCGGCCTTGCCGGCGCGGCGCTCGCGGATGACCGGGTCGTCGCCGGTCGTGAACCAGAAGACGACTGCCATGATGACCAATGCCGCCGCCCAGATCAGCGCGACCGACTGCCAGCCCCAGGAAAGCAGCACGAACGGCGCCAGGAACTTGGTGACCGCGGCGCCGACATTGCCGACGCCGAAGATGCCGAGCGCGGTGCCTTGTTTGCCGGCGGGGAAGAAGCGCGAAACATAGGCGACGCCGACCGCGAAGGAACCGCCGGCAAGCCCGACGCCGAGGGCCGCGACCAGCATCTGCTCATAGGTGTGCGCGAAGGCGAGCAGGAAGGTCGCGACCGCCGCGGCGAGCATGGTCACGGTGTAGACCAGCCGGCCGCCATAGCGGTCGGTCCAGACGCCGAGCACCATGCGCACGAGCGAGCCGGTGAGGATCGGTGTGCCGACGAGCAGGCCGAACTCGGTCTCGTTCAGCCCAAGCTCCTGCTTTATGCGAACGCCGATGATGGAAAAGATCGTCCACACCGCGAAGCAGACGGTGAAGGCGATGGTGGACATGACGAGCGCCTGCCGGGGAGCATTGTCCTGGCTGGGCTCGGCTGGGAGGTTTGAGGTCATGGTCAGCTCCGGTTTGCGGCGTGGGAGGCACCGCGTGTTGGGTTGATCAGAGGCACGGCATCGGTCAGCGCGACGAGGCCGGGGCTTGCGCGGTCACTTGCGGACCGTTGCCCTCTGTTTCGTGACTGATGGGAAACAACAGGAGTGCAGCGATGAACAGCGCTGCCGTCAGCGCGCTGCTTGCCAGGAAGTCGCGGCGGGTGAAGTCCTTGAGCGAAGGTCCGATCCGTTTCGTCATCGTCGTCTCCGGGTGGCGCCGCCTGGGATCGGCGCCGTCGATTGCGTTCGGGTCCAAAAACAAAAAAGCCGCCGTTCAGGCGTCTCGCGTCCGTACATCCGGGATCGCGTGTTGACCTGAGCGGCAGCTTTGCCTGTGGCGCCCGTCATTGGACGCCTGTTCTATTGCCCACGAAGGGCTCGCCTATTTCAAAGCACGAAGCGTGCCAGTTTTGCGTAGAAGGTGAATTTCAAGGAAAATCAGCGCGATAGGCACATCGAGTGCTGACCCGGCCGAGTGGGGTCGCGATCAAACGTTAATCAATGACCATAGGCAGCGCGCATAAATTTTGTGCAATGCACAAGAATGGCGCGCAAATGATCAGGCGCGTTTTTGGCCGGCAACGGCCATGCCGTTGCCGATGATGACGAGTTTCCCGGGTCATGACACTACTCCGCGGCTTCGACGAACTGGTGGCGTTCGTAGAGGAATTTCAACACCGCCTCGCGGCAGCGCAGGAACGTGCGGTCCGACGCCAGCTCGATGCGCCGGCGCGGGCGCGCCAACGGCACCGTAAGCACTTCGCCGATTGTCGCCGCCGGGCCGTTGGTCATCATGACGATGCGGTTGGAGAGCAGCACCGCCTCGTCGACGTCGTGGGTGATCATGATCATCGTCGACCCCAGCCGCGAATGAATGTCCATCACCGCGTCCTGCAGATGCGCTCGTGTCAACGCGTCGAGCGCGCCGAACGGCTCGTCGAGCAGCAGGATCTTCGGCTGCATGGCGAGCGCGCGCGCGATGCCGACGCGCTGCTTCATGCCGCCGGAAATCTCGGCCGGGCGCTTGTCCCTGGCATGCGCCATCTGCACGAGGTCGAGGTTGCGGATGATCCAGTCATGCCGCTCGGCCTTGCCCTTGCTGCGGCCGAAGACTTTCGACACCGCAAGATTGACGTTCTCGTAGACGGTGAGCCACGGCAGCAGCGAGTGGTTCTGGAACACCACGGCGCGTTCGGGTCCGGGGCTGTCGACTTCCTTGTCCTCGAGCAGCACGGCGCCCGAGCAAACCTTGGTCAGGCCGGCGATCAGGTTGAGCAAGGTCGACTTGCCGCAGCCGGAATGGCCGATGATGGAGACGAATTCGCCCTTGTCGATGGTCAGCTTGACGTCCTTCAGCACTTCGCTGACCTTGCCGCCGCGGGCGAAGGATTTGTCGATATGGTCGAGCTTGAGATAGGCCGTCATCTTGCACTCCTCACTTTGCCGTTGTGCCGCGGGTGACGAAGGCGCCGACCGCCGCGACCAGGCGGTCGAGGCAGAAGCCGGTGACGCCGATATAGGCGAGCGCGACGATGATGTCGGGCAGTCTGGACGAGTTCCAAGCGTCCCAGATGAAGAAACCGATGCCGACGCCGCCGGTCAGCATCTCGGCGGCGACGATGGCCAGCCAGGAGAGCCCGATGCCGATTCTGAGGCCGGTGAAGATGTAGGGCGCGGCAGCCGGCACCATGATCTTGATGAAGAATTCGAGCTGGTTGAGCCGGAGGATGCGGGCGACGTTGCGGTAGTCCTCGGGGATATTGCGCACGCCAACGGCGGTGTTGATGATCACCGGCCAGATCGAGGTGATGAAGATCACGAACAGCGCCGATGGGTTCGAATCGCGGAACGCCGCCAGCGACAGCGGCAGCCAGGCCAGCGGCGGCACGGTGCGCAGGATCTGGAAGACCGGATCGAGGCCGCGCATCGCCCAGACCGACTGCCCGACCAGCGCGCCCAACGCCACGCCGACCACCGCCGCCATGCCGAAGCCGATGGCGACGCGCTGCAGCGAGATCAGCACCCGCCAGGCAAGGCCGATGTCCTGCGGGCCGTTGTCGAAGAAGGGATGCGCAATCAGGTCATAGGCCTCGTTCCACACCTGGCTCGGCGGCGGCAGGCTGGCGGTCGGCGACGAGCATGCAACCTGCCAGACGATAAGCAGGATGGCGATGACAACGACCGGCGGGGTGAGCGCCGTCGCCAGTTTGCCGGCGATGGCGAGCACATCGATACGGCGTCTCGCCTTGGCGGTGAAGGCGATGACTTCAGCGGGCTTGGCCGGAAACGCCTTCACCTTGGTGCCTTCAATGGTCTGGGTGGACATATCTTCGAAAACCTTCGTGGTCGGTTCTGAGCGACAACGGCACAAGTGCCGCTGCGCTTGGGGGGGCGTCGTTTGCGTTGCGAGCGACAAACGGCGTCCTTGGCGCCGTTTGCGCCTAAGCCGAAGCCTTGATCTTCAGGCTGTCGAGATAGGCCGACGGGTTGGCCGGATCGAAGGTTTTGCCGTCGAAGAAGGTTTCGACGCCGCGCGAGGACGAGGCCGGGATGTCGCCTGCGGCGACGCCGAGCTCCTTGGCTGCCTCCCGCCACAGATCCTCGCGATTGACCTGGTCGACCAGCGCCTTGACGTCGGTGGTCGGCGCGAGCTTGCCCCAGCGGATGTTCTCGGTGAGGAACCATGCGTCGTGGCTCTTGAACGGATAGGAGACGCCGCCCTTCCAGAACTTCATGTAGAGGTCGGAGCCGTTGGCGACGCGGCCGTTGCCGTAATTGATGTCGCCCTTGAGGCGGCCGACGATGTCGGCGACGGGCACGTTCATCCACTGCCGCTTGCCGATGATGGCGGCCATTTCCTCCTTGTTCTCCATGGCCTCGCACCATTGTTGGGCTTCCATGACGGCCATCACGATCGCCTTGGCGGCTCTCGGATACTTCTCGATGAATTCGGCACGCAGGCCGAGCGCCTTTTCCGGATGGCCCTTCCACAGCTCGCCGGTGGTGGCGGCCGTGAAGCCGATGCCCTGGTGGACGAGCTGCTCGTTCCACGGCTCGCCGACGCAGAACACGTCCATGTTGCCGACCTTCATGTTGGCGACCATCTGCGGCGGCGGCACGACGATGGTCGAGACGTCCTTGTCTGGATCGATGCCGCCGGCGGCCAGCCAGTAGCGCAGCCACAGATCATGCGTGCCGCCCGGGAAGGTCATGGCGGCCTTGACCTCGTTGCCCGCGGCCTTCTTGGCGGCAAAGACCTCCTTCAGCTTGGAGGCATCGAGACCGACGCCGGTGGCGGCATATTCCTGAGCGACCGAAATGCCCTGGCAGTCGTAGTTCAGCCGCGCCACGATCGCCATTGGCAAGGGCTGGTTGTTCTGCGTCACCTTGCCGGTATGCATCAGGTAAGGCATCGGCGTCAGGATGTGGGCGCCGTCGATACCGTTGGCTTCGCCGCCGAGCACGAGGTTGTCACGCGTCGCGCCCCAGGAAGCCTGCTTGATTACCTCGACATCGGGCATCCCGTATTTGGCGAACAGACCCTTCTCCTTGGCGATCATCAGCGGTGCAGCGTCGGTCAGCGCGATGAAGCCGAGCTTGGCGCCGGTCACTTCGGGACCATTGCCTTCGGCCTGGGCGCCGACGGGAAACAGCGTGCGCGCGGCGACGAACAGCCCCGCCGTCAGGGCGCTGCTGGCCAGAAAATCGCGGCGGGTGAAACCCTTGAGCGTTGTGGCAGTTGCGATCCGTTTCGTCATCGTCGTCTCCGGTTGGGCGCCGCTTGCGATCGGCGCTGTCGATTGCGTGTTCGGGTCCAAAAACAAAAAGCCGCCGTCCAGGCCCTCTCGCGTCCGTCCATCCGGGATCGCGTGTTGACCTGAGCGGCAGCTTTGCCTGTGGCGCCCGCCATTGGACGCCTGTTCTATTGACTATTCCAAAGCACGAAGCGTGCCAGTTTTTGTGTTGGAAGAAAAATATAAATTAAATCAGTGGTCTACGCCCGCCATAGCCACACAAGGCGGCAAGGCGAGCGGGCCAAAGATGGTTCATTAGAGCAATTGCAGGCACAATTTTTGTGCAATGCACAAGAATGGCGCGGAAATGATCAGGCCGATGCTCGGGCCGATTTTTGGCTTGCGATGTAGGCGTCGACTTGGTCCGGATCGAAGATCTGGCCGTCGAAGAATCCGTCTGGGCCAAGCACAAGACTTGCCCCCGCGGAACCGACCGGCGTCGCGACCTTCAGCGCGCCCTCGACCTTGGCATTGGCGCCGGGGAGCGCCACGCCAAGCGGCTTCAGCGCCGAGCGATAAAGGTCGGGCCGGTAGCAGTCGCGGGCGATGGCGAGGTTTTGCGGCGTGTGCGGCAACTGCCCCCAGCGTACCATTTGCGTATAGAACCAGAGCGCGTGGCTCTTCCAGGGAAAGTTCGCCGCCTTGTCGAAGGGAAGGAAGAAATCCTCGACGTGCCGCTCTACGCCGCCGCCGAGTTGAAGCAGTCCGGTGAGGATCGGCATCTGGATCGCCTCGGGCTGCCCGAGGAAGGCGGGCCGGGCCATCAGCGCTGCCAGTTCGTCGCGATTGGTCGGGTCCTGGCACCAGCGGGCGGAATGATGCAGCGCCCTCAGCAGCGCCGCCAGCGCCTCCGGGTTTTCCTCGGCCCACGCCCGGCGCGCGCCGATCACCTTTTCCGGGCTGTTGCGCCACAACAGCGCCTTGACGGTGACGATGCGGCCGGTGCCGGCAGCAGCAGCGGCGCTGTTCCAGGGCTCGCCGACGCAATAGCCGTCGATGCGGCCGGCGGCGAGTGCGTCGGCCATGAAGGGCGGCGGCACGATGACGATCTCGATATCGCGGTCGGGATCGATGCCGCAGGCGGCGAGCCAGTAGCGCAGCTCGTAATTGTGCCCGGAATGCGGGTGCACGACCGCAAAGCGCAGCGGCTCGCGGCCGGTTGTCGCCCGCTCACGGATCAGCGCGTTAAGTGACGCCCCCGCACGAGCCGGATCGAGATCGGGCGCGGCGCCATGCGCAGCCATGCCTTCCCACATCGCATTGGAGACCGTGACGCAGTTGCCGCCGAGTCCGAGCGAGAAGGGCACGATGGTCTCGGAGGCAAGCGGCGTGAGGCCGAGGCTGCAGGCGAGCGGCATCGGTCCCAGCATATGGGCGACATCGAAATGGCCGATGGCGATGCGGTCGCGGATATTGGCCCAGGAGGTCTCGCGCTGCAGCTTGAGCTCGATGCCCTCACGGGCGGCAAAGCCCATCTCGCTGGCCGCGACCAGAACGGCGCTGTCGAAGAGCGGCATGAAGCCGGCGGTGATCTGATGCGCAGCAGTCATGCTCATTCGCCCTCCAGCGGACCCAGCAATCCCGCCGCCGTCACCAGGCTCTGGGCGATGTCGGCGATCTTGCGGTTCTGGTTCATGGCGGTCTTGCGCAGAAGCGCGTAGGCGGCCTCCTCGCTCAGGCCGCGCGACTTCATCAAGATGCCCTTGGCCCGATCGATGACCTTGCGGTTCTCGAGCTCGCTGCGCGCCTCTTCCAACTCGCGCGCCATACGCGAGAAAGCGTTGAAGCGGCTGATCGCCATGTCGAGGATCGGCTTGATGCGCTCCTTCTTCAGCCCATCCACGACATAGGCAGACACGCCGGCATCGACCGCCGCTTCGATCGAAGCCTGGTCGGAGCGGTCGACGAACATGGCGATCGGCCGTTTCACCGCGCGCGAAAGCTGGAACATGTTCTCCAGCATGTCGCGGTTGGGGTTTTCGAGATCGATGACGATGACATCCGGCTCGAGTTCGGCGATGCGCCGGGCGATGCCGGCGACATCGTGGACCACCGTTACATGCCGATGGCCGGCGTCCCGCAATCCGGCCTCGATGATCGAGGCACGGATGCGGTTCTCGTCGATAACAAGGATGGTCAACGAACCGGCGGACATGCGCCTATTGTGCAGTCCGACCGGAATTGTGCAATGCGGTAGCGTGGTCCGAAGCGAACTTTCCTGCGCATAGGCGCTGTTGGCCAATCCCGGATATTCGAGGTCTCTAATTTTCGAAGACACGTTTTTCGCTGGGCCAAAATGGTCAAAAACGTATCAGTCGGCGCGGCGTGGCGAGGTGGCGGACATGCTTGGCCGCCGTTATCCTGACCCTAGATGAGCCAAAACAACGGCCGCGGTTCGAAGGCTGAAACACCCGACAGCCTCCGGGAGGAAGCAATGGGACCCGATCTGGAAGTCATACAGATAAGGCCTGGCGAGTCGTTCGCGGTGAAATGGCATGGCTATCCGTACCATACGGTCCGTTGGCACTTTCATCCGGAATACGAGCTGCACCAGATCGTCGCGACCAAAGGCCGCTATTTCGTCGGCGACTTCATCGGCGAGTTCGAGATCGGCAATCTCGTGCTCACCGGTCCGAACCTGCCGCACAACTGGATCAGCGAGGTTCCGGAGTCGGTTCCGCTGCGCTGCAGGCTGATCCAGTTCAGCGAAGAATTCATCGGCGGCGCGATCACCACCTTTCCGGAGCTCGGCGCCGTTTCTCCGCTGCTCGACCTGGCGCGGCGCGGCGTCCTGTTCGGCAAGGGCGTGAGCAGGCAGGTCATGCCGTTGCTGGCGGAGATCACGCACGCCTATGGCGTGCACCGGATCAGCCTGTTCATGTCGATCATGGAAGCGCTGAGCCGCGAGAGCGCGCCGCGCGTGCTCGCCAGCGAAAATTATTTGCCGGACCCGTCGGGATACATGTCGGCGGGCATGAACCAGGCGCTGGCCTATATCCGCGAGAACCTGACGCAGCAATTCAACGAAGGCGATCTCGCCGCGATCGCCGGGCAGACGCCGAGCGCCTTCTCGCGATCGTTTCGCAAGCACACCGGCATGTCGCTGCTGCAATACATCAAGCGCCTGCGCATCAATCTCGCCTGCCAGATCCTGATGAGCGACGAGCAAGCGCAGATTTCGGACATCTGCTTCGAGGTCGGCTTCAACAATCTGTCGAACTTCAACCGCCAGTTCCTGGCGGAGAAGGGCATGCCGCCTTCGCAGTTCAGGCGATTGGTTGCGGACAATTTCGCGGCCGCGCGCGCCGCATAGAAAGGAGCTCGGGAGGAAAAACAAGCCTAGCTAAGAACCAAGACGAAGCGATGGGTCGCGCATGCGAGCCAGCGACGGATGAGTATTTCCTCGTGTCATGCCAGCGGGAGGACGCCGTGAGGTTGGTGCACGAGTTCGCTAGACTTCCGACCGGCAGCGGAATCAAGACATCCGCAGCCTGATGTCGAGGTCTATTACTTCAAACAACGGGAATGGAGAAGACCTTATGTCCAGATACATGTCCAGATTGACTGCGGCCGCATTGGCCGTCTCGGGCCTCGCACTCGGCGCGACTTTTGCCAATGCGCAAGATATTGCCGGTTCCACGGTCGCGTTCCTGATGCCCGACCAGGGCTCGACCCGCTACGAGGAGCACGATCATCCCGGCTTCGTCGCCGAGATGAAGAAGCTCTGCGACAGCTGCAAGGTGCTCTACCTCAACGCCGACGCCGACGTCACCAAGCAGCAGCAGCAGTTCAATTCGGTGATCACCCAGGGCGCCAAGGTGGTCGTACTCGATCCGGTCGACTCCGCGGCGGCAGCCTCGCTGGTGCACAACGCGCAGGCGCAAGGCGTCAAGGTCATCGCCTATGACCGTCCGATCCCGGACGCCAAGGCCGATTTCTACGTGTCGTTCGACAACAAGGCCATCGGCAAGGCGATCGCCGCCTCGCTGGTCGAGCACCTCAAGGCCAAGGGCGTTTCGAGCGACGGCGATGTCGGCGTGCTGCAGATCAACGGCTCGCCGACCGACGCCGCGGCGGGCCTGATCAAGGACGGCATCCATGAAGGCCTCAAGACCGGCAGCTACAAGACGCTCGCCGAGTTCGACACGCCGAACTGGGCGCCGTCGAATGCCCAGCAATGGGCGGCGGGGCAGATCTCGCGCTTCGGCAACAAGATCGTCGGCGTGGTCGCCGCCAATGACGGCACGGGCGGCGGCGCTATCGCCGCGTTCAAGGCCGCCGGCGTCGATCCGGTGCCGACGGTGACGGGCAACGACGCCACGATCGCCGCATTGCAGCTCATCATTGCCGGCGACCAGTACAATACTATCTCCAAGCCGAGCGAGATTGTCGCCGCGGCAGCCGCGAACGTTGCGGTGCAGCTCCTCAAGGGCGATGCTCCGAAAGCCGAGACGACGCTCTACGACACGCCATCGCAGCTGTTCGTGCCGGCCGTCGTGACGCAGGAGAACCTCAAGGCCGAGATCATCGACAAGAAGATCCAGACCGCAGCCCAGCTCTGCACCGACCGCTACGCCGAAGGCTGCAAGAAGCTCGGCATTGAATAAGGAGCGACGCGGCGCGGCCGCGTCGTCTCCAGAAGCGATGCGGCTCAAGCGCATCGTCCCTCTAAAGCGACACGGCACAAACCGCGTCGTCTGCGATATGCTCGGCACGTTGCCAAAGCCACAGCCGGGCGTGTCCGGCCGCTACCCTCCTGGCGGCCGGACATACCGACCAAAACGCGGGAAGAGAAACAGGCCATGGCAATACCCGACACGCCGTCCACGACTAGCCGCCAGCCGGTGCTCAGCCTGCGCGGCATCTCGAAGAATTTCGGCGCGGTGTCGGCGCTCACCGATGTCGATCTCGACATCAACGCCGGAGAGATCGTCGCCCTGGTCGGCGACAACGGCGCAGGCAAATCGACGCTGGTGAAGATCCTTGCCGGTGCGCACATGCCGAGCTCCGGCTCGATCACCTTCGACGGCCAGCCGGTGACATTGGCCAATCCGGCCGCGGCATTAAAACTCGGCATTGCCACCGTTTTCCAGGATCTCGCGCTCTGCGAAAATCTGGATGTCGTGGCCAACATCTTCCTCGGCCGCGAGCTCCATCCGCTCCGCCTGGACGAAGTCTCGATGGAGGTCCGCGCCTGGACGCTGCTCAAAGAGCTGTCGGCGCGCATACCCAGCGTGCGCGAGCCGGTGGCGTCGCTGTCGGGCGGCCAGCGGCAGACGGTTGCGATCGCCCGCTCGCTGCTGATGGAGCCGAGGGTCATTCTCCTCGACGAGCCGACCGCCGCGCTCGGCGTCGCGCAGACCGCCGAGGTGCTCAACCTCATCGAGCGCGTGCGCGACCGCGGGCTCGGCGTCGTCATGATCAGCCACAATATGGAGGATGTGCGCGCCGTCGCTGACCGCATCGTGGTGCTGAGGCTCGGCCGCAACAACGGCATCTTCCTGCCCGGCGCATCCAACCAGGAACTGGTGACCGCGATAACCGGCGCCGACGACAACGCGGTCTCGCGGCGCGGCAGGCGTGCCGCCGAGAAGGCGCAAGGAGATCAGCCATGACGACGGCTTCCGACCGCAATTCCGGCGCGCTGCTCGACCGCAGCGACGAGCGGCTGAAGGACCGCAGCGGCGCGAAGGGCGCCATCAGGGGCTTTCTCGACCGCGTCCGGTCCGGCGATCTCGGTTCGCTGCCCGTGGTTGTCGGGCTGGTGCTGATCTGCGCGATCTTCCAGACGCTGAACCCGGTATTCCTGCAGCCGAACAACCTGGTCAACCTGCTGTTCGACTGTTCGACGGTCGGCATCATCTCACTCGGCATCGTCTGCGTTCTGATGGTCGGCGAGATCGACCTGTCCGTCGGCTCCGTCAGCGGCCTGTCTTCCGCGCTGCTCGGCGTGCTTTGGGTCCAGTGGGGCTGGCCGGTGGCGCTTGCCATCGTGGCGGCCATGGCGGTCGGGTTCGTGACCGGCTGCGTCTATGCGCTGCTGCTCAACCGGCTCGGAATGCCGAGCTTCGTGTCGACGCTTTCGGGCCTGCTCGCCTTCCTCGGGCTGCAGCTCTACATCCTCGGCCCGACCGGCTCGATCAACCTGCCTTACGATTCACCGCTGGTGAACTTCGGCCAGCTCCTGGTGATGCCGCATTGGGTGTCGCACACTTTGGCCGTTGTGCCCGGCGTGCTCGCCTTAGTTCTCGGCTACCGCAAGGCGCAGCGCCGTCAGGCCGCCGGATTGTCGTCGCGTTCGTTCGGGGGACTTCTGCTCCAGGCCGTTGTGATCACCATCGCGCTCGAGCTGGTGACTTATTACCTCAACCAGTCGCGCGGCGTGCCCTGGATGTTCGCGCTGTTCGTCGGCCTGGTCGTGGCGATGAACTATGCGCTGAAGCGGACCCAATGGGGCCGCTCGATGACCGCCGTGGGCGGCAACCGCGAGGCGGCGCGCCGCGCCGGCATCAATGTGCGGCTGATCTACGCAAGCGCCTTCGCGCTCTGCGCCACGCTGGCGGCGACCGGCGGCCTGCTGTCCGCCGCACGTCTCGCCACCGCCAGCCAGCAGGCCGGCACAGGCGACGTCAACCTCAACGCCATCGCGGCGGCCGTCATCGGCGGCACCAGCCTGTTCGGCGGCCGCGGCAGCGCCTATTCGGCGCTGCTCGGCATCATCGTCATCCAATCCATCGCAAGCGGCCTGACGCTGCTCGATCTGTCGTCCTCGCTCCGGTACATGATCACCGGCTGCGTGCTGGCGATCGCGGTCATCGTCGATTCTCTCGCCCGCCGCTCGCGTGTCTCACACGGCCGCGCCTAACGGCTTCATCAAGAAGACGGCTCATCGAAGAGGATCGCAATGTCTGAAAGTCTCTCCGGCAAGGTTGCCGCAATCACTGGTGCTGCCTCCGGCATCGGGC
Organism: Mesorhizobium sp. LEGMi-168a; assembly: GCF_058312955.1. Taxonomy (NCBI): domain Bacteria; kingdom Pseudomonadati; phylum Pseudomonadota; class Alphaproteobacteria; order Hyphomicrobiales; family Phyllobacteriaceae; genus Mesorhizobium; species Mesorhizobium sp. LEGMi-168a. Next base: position 141,139 of record NZ_JBZEGV010000004.1, on the reverse strand, counting down.
TGGAATGCGCCCGAGCCATGCTCGCCGCCGGCGCAAAAGTCGTGCTGGTCGATCGGGCCGAGGATCGGCTGAAGGCGCTCGTCGCCGAGCTCGGCGACAATGCTTGCGCCGTGGTCACCGACTTGCTCGACCCGGCGAGCGTCGATCGCATGATGCCCGAGATCCTGGAAAAGGCCGGCCGGCTCGACATCTTCCATGCCAATGCCGGCGCCTATGTCGGCGGCGAGGTGGCGTCCGGCGATCCCGACCAGTGGGACAAGATGCTCAACCTCAATATCAACGCCGTGTTCCGCACGGTGCACGCCGTGCTGCCGCATATGATCGAGAAGAAAAGCGGCGACATCATCGTCACCAGCTCCGTCGCCGGTTTCGTTCCCGTGGTCTGGGAGCCGATCTACACCGCGTCGAAATTCGCCGTGCAGGCCTTCGTCCATACGCTTCGCCGCCAGGTGCTGAAGCACGGCATCCGCGTCGGCGCCGTCGCGCCCGGTCCGGTGGTGACGGCGCTGCTCAGCGACTGGCCGAAGGCCAAGATGGAAGAAGCGCTGGCCGCCGGCAGCCTGATGGAGCCCAAGGAGGTGGCCGACGCCGTGCTCTTCATGCTGACGCGGCCGCGCAACGTCACTATCCGCGACCTCGTCATCCTGCCGCAGAGCGTGGACATCTGAGCTGTCCCTCCAACTCCGAACGATGGAACGACAACCATGATCCTCGACCGCTTCCGACTGGACGGCAAGGTTGCGCTGGTGAGCGGCGGCACGCGTGGCATCGGCCTCGCCATCGCCAAGGCGCTCGGCGAGGCCGGCGCGCGCGTCGTCGTCGCGGGCCGGACCATGAAGGATGACGCACGGCAGGAGCTCGCGGGCCTCGCCTTCGATTTCCTCGCCGCGGAAATGCTGGACGAGAAAGCGCCGGACAGGCTGGTCGCCGATACGCTTTCCAAGACCGGCCGGCTCGACATCCTGGTCAATAGCGCCGGCATCGCAGTCCACGGCGACAGCGGCGACTATCCCGAGGACATCTGGCGCCAGACGATGGCGATCAATGTCGATGCCGTGTTCCGGTGTTGCCGGGCGGCGTTGGCGCCGATGCGGCGTCAGGGCGGCGGCGCGATCCTCAATGTCGGCTCGATCTCCGGCATCGTCTCCAACATTCCGCAGAACCAGGTCGCCTACAACAGCTCCAAGGCGGCGGTTCATATGATGACCAGGAGCCTCGCCAGCGAGGTCGCGGCCGAGAATATCCGCGTCAACGCGGTCGCGCCCGGCTATATCGAAACGGATCTTTCGCGCGGCGGCATCGAAAATCCGGAATGGTTCCCGATCTGGCGCGGCATGACGCCGATGGGCCGCGTCGGCCAGCCCGAAGAGGTTGCGGCGGCCGCACTTTTCCTGTGCTCTCCAGCATCGAGCTATGTGACCGGCGAGGTGCTGGTCATCGATGGCGGCTATACAACGCGCTGAGATGGGGCGCTAAGACAGGGCGCTTAGACAGGAGAACCGGCATGAAACTCAAAGACAAGGTCGCCGTCGTCACCGGCGGCGCGCAAGGCATCGGGGCGGCCATCGTGCGCGGCTTCGTTGCCGAGGGCGCCCAGGTCGTCATCGCCGATATGGCTGTCGACAAAGCGGACGCGCTGGCAGGCGAACTGGGCGGCAAGGCGACTGCCGTCCGGCTCGACGTGCGCGATCTCGCCTCGATCGAAGCGATGGTCGATCAGGTAACACGGACGCATGGCGGCATCGACATCCTGGTCAACAACGCCGCCGTCTTCGACATGGGGCCGCTTCTGGAAATATCGGAGAAGAGTTTCGACCTGCAATTCTCGGTCAATGTGAAAGGCCTGTTGTTCACGTTGCAGGCGGTGGCCAAGCGCATGGTCGCGCAAGGGCGCCGCGGCAAGATCATCAACATGGCTTCGCAGGCCGGACGGCGCGGCGAAGCGCTGGTCGCCGTCTACTGCGCGACCAAGGCCGCGGTGATCAGCATCACGCAATCGGCGGGCCTTGCGCTCATCAAGCACGGCATCAACGTCAACGGCATTGCGCCGGGCGTGGTCGACACGCCGATGTGGGACCAGGTCGACGCGCTGTTCGCACGCTACGAGAAGCTGCCGGTCGGCGAGAAGAAGCGGCAGGTCGGGCTGGCGGTGCCGGCGGGACGCATGGGCGATCCCGACGACTATCGGGGCGCGGCCGTCTTCCTGGCGTCGAGCGATGCCGACTATGTCGTGGCGCAGACGCTCAATGTCGACGGCGGCAACTGGATGAGTTGATCAACGCCCTCGACGCTGGTTGCCCCTAAGACCACTGGCGAGCGCTACGGTGCATGCCGTCACGATCGGTGCCAGTCGCGCGCGTGGTTGAGATGCGCGTCGGTCAGGCCGTTGCGGAAGAAGCGCTGGTAGTAGCCAACATCGATATGATGCACCTGCAGCCAGATGCCGGGCACGTGGATGGCGTCGCAATGCGCCGGGAAGCGACCGTGGGTTTCGTAGATGTAGGTGCAGATGTCGCGCACGCAGTCGATGACGTCCTGCGTGTAGACCGCCGCCTCGCTGAGATAACGGTGGCCATAGTCGCCCTTGTAGATTTCCGAGAACAGCTTTTCGTCCGCGTAGAGGCCGTCTTTGCCGAACTTTTCCTCGACCACTTCGGCGACGGCGTCTGCCATCGAGTCGTAATAGGGCGGCGACATGCCCTTGATCAGGTGCTCGCCCTTGAAGCGCAGGCCGATCGGGTTGCTGCGCAGGTTGGAGTATTTGGGCAGCGGAACGTGCCAGCGCAACAGGTCCATCAGGCGCCAGCGCGGCACCGCCACGTCGAAGCCGAGCATGGCGCCATAGGTCTTCGAGAATTTCGGATCGCCGAGCAGCACCGGCGGGCTGATCGAACCGTGGATCCAGGCACCGAGCCCCATGGCGTCTGCGACGAGAAAGACGTTTTGCAGCAAGAGATCCGCCTCGATCTGCGTGCGCAGCGAGCCGATGGCGCCGAGCGGGATCTTCAGGTCCTTGTTGAGGAAGCCGTTCTTGACCCAGCGCTTGACGCCGGCCGAGCGATAGAAATTGCGGTCGTCGACGATGTTCGGCCGCGCGCCGTCGGGCTGGGTCAGCAGGTACATCATACCGTTGATGTACTGGCGCGAGAGATCGACGACCGGCAAAAGGATCGTCGTGCCCGGCAGGTTCGAGAGAAAACGGTTGGAATCGAGATAGGCGGGAAAGTCGCGCTGGCCTTCGGCGACGTCGAGACGCCTGTCGAGGATTTTCACCTTGGCTTCGCGCGCTCGCTCCAACAGTCGGTCAGAGGTAAAAGCGATGTTGCCGTCGGCGGGAGGCAGCAGCTTGCGCAGGAAATAGGTGCCGCTGTCGTTGATCAGGAAGAAGTGCGTGCCTTGCGCGTTGTCAGGGCTGCCCGCGGTGCGGCCGGCCATGGTGAGGTTGGGCTTTGCCATGATCGGTTGCTTGGTCGCCGGATCCTCGAAGGGCCGGTCGGGCATGGTGAGGCCGGTGCAGCCGGTCATGGCGATCAGCACCGCTTCCTCGAGTTCCGACAGCGGCTCGCGCGGCTCTTGCGACTCGTAGCTCATGCTACCGGCAAGCACCGAGCTGCCCTGGCTGACGCGATGCGTGCGGCGGCGGAAGATCGTCTCGACGAGCGGCCGTTTCAGCAACACATCGAGCTCCGAGGCGACGCTCCCATTCACGGCCGTGGTCGGCTTGAGCGGCGCCGTCATGGCTTTGCTCCCGCCATGGCCGGATCGGTGCTGGCCGGCACGATCGGCCGCCAGGGCGCGAAGGCGCTTTGCGTCCTCGGCAGCACCGAGGCGAGGTCGGGGCAGTGGCGCAGGATGAGACTGGTCATGCCGTTGTTGGCGATCCAGTCGATGCCGAAAGGCGAGTAGATTTCCGGCCGGTAGTCTATGGTGAGGAATCGGTCGCTCTGCAGCCGCCGCGACGCCATCAGGATGAAGATGCGGAAGGCGGTGTCGCTGAAGCCGAAGCCCGCCGGCGCCGGCTCGGAGAGCAGGCCGACGACGGTATCGATCTTGTCGACGTCGCCATATATCTGCTTGAGCAGCCGCGCGTCCTCGGGGCTCGCCGTGACCTCCTCGAAGCTCCTGATGCGTGGCCGGTGCAGGCCTGCGCGAAAATCATTGTAGCGCGGCACGCCGCGCCGCCTGGTGCGCACGATGTCGACCACCGAGAGGTCGATGATTTCGTTGTCGCGCTCAAGCTTCAGCAGCGACCTCGGGAAGTTGTGCAAGGCGATGGCGCCCGGATGCGCGACGCCGAAGGAATAGAGCGTGTTGCGCAGGCCGAAGGAGCGCATGATGTCGTCGGCGTCGGCGCCCTGGATGTCGAGGAAACCTTTCTCGGTGATCTTCTCGCCTGACCGGTGGTGATAGAAGCAATAGTCGTCCGGCAGCAGCGGATGCATGCGGTAGACGGTGGTGAAATCCTCGGTCAGCGAATAGGGCGCGGTGTGGTGGTCCGGCATCGTCTTCGGGATGCCGGTCGACGCATGCTCGTCGAGCAGCCACAGACCGAATTTGGTCACCCAGTCATTGGCCGGCGGGCCGTTCCAGTTGCTGGACAAGCCGACCTCGATCGCCCTTGTGGCGAGGATTGCCGGCGTCCATTCCACAGTATGGATCTTGGCGATGAGCGCCGACACGATAAGGCGCGCGGTCTGATAGATGCGCTCGTCGTCCCAGTTCCTGTAGCGCGACCGCAATTCGTCGCAGAGCAGGTTGTGCTCGCGCGCGAACAGCGTGTGCATGGCGCTGAGGCCGAGCCACCAGCTCTCGTTGAAGCCGGTGACCTCGAAGCCCTTGATGTCGACCGGCAGGTGGTTGTCGACCAGCCTGATCTTGGCGCCCTCGCGCAGCATGCTCGCCTTGGCGCTGTTCGGACCGTAGACTTCCGATCCGTCCCACCAGTGCGAGGCGGCATTGCTGAAATAGATCGGCGGCCAGCCGGGGCCTCGGTCCAGTGCCTGGTTGTCGGCAATGCGCATGATCTCTTCCGGCTTGCCGCCGACCGAATTCGTCCACTTCATGCCAGGAGGCAGCGGCACCACGATATCGTTTTTGCCGAGCGGATTGCGGGCATGGTTCACCCAGTCATGCACCTGGAACTGGATCCACGCGGCGGCAAGAATATTTAGCGAGCGCGCCGGGATGAAAGTCTCGCGATGCAGCAACTGTTCGGCGACGACGACCGGGTTCGGCGTGTCGAACAGATCGGGCGCGTAGGCCGGTGCCAGGTTGCGGCCGAATGGTGCGCCGACCGCGCCCATCTGCGGCGCCGAGAGGTCGTTATAGGTGCCATCATAGGTGCGCGTCTGGCGCACCATCTCAGGGATCGGCGCCTGCGGCTCCGGTCGCGCCTGCGGCGGCGCCTCGACAACTTCGGTGCCAATCAGGTTCTTCTGCCGCAGCACGTAGCGGAAGGCGTCGAGATTGAGCAGGCTGAGGCGAAGCGGCAGCTTGTGCCATTCGACGCGGCGGTTGATGGCGACGAAGGCTTGGCGCGCGATGGCGCCCAGTACGCGGTTGCGCAGCGGCGCTTCCGTGCGCCAGCGATAGGCGAGGCGATGGGCGGCGCTTGCGTCATAGACGACCTTGCGCGCCCGGTTGAGATTGCCGAGCGGACGGAATTCGTCCGTCGTGTTCCACGGGTTGAAGGCGAGCTCGTCGATCACCCTGGTGTTGGTGAGGGCTTCAGCGGTGCCGGCCGAAGGCTGGGTGATGGTCAGCTCCGCCACCTTGACCGGCGGCGAGACGGTTTCGGTCCATTCGACCGCGGTATCCTCGATCGGCGTCGAGCGCTCGTCGATGAAGGGCTGGACGCAAAGCTCGAAACGGATGTCGCCCGCCACAAGCCGCGCGGCGAACTCGTTCGACAGATAGCTCGCATCCGTTTGTGAGGGATCCGGCGCGGGCGCGGCGCTCGGCACCGGCCGCAGTAGATAGCGCACGGCGAGCGTCTCGCCCCAGCGTATGGCGCCGCGGCTCCAGAAGGTCTCCAACGCGACGCCGCGCACCTTGCGATTGCGGCCCGCGGAGATGTTCCTCAGCATGCGGATCACTTCAGCCGGACCGAAGCGGAAGGCGAGGCCGACAAGTCCGACGATCTTGCCGATCGTGCCGCCGGCGGTTGCCTTGGCGAAGGCGACGAACTGGGCGGCATCGCGGGCATGCGAAACCGGGAAGTTGGTGGCGAGCAGGTCGTGCTGCTCCTTGTCCGAGACCTTGATGCGCAGCGCTACGCCGCGCAGGTCAGGCTTGTAGTCGGCCTGGCCCGAGCCGTTCGCGTTGGAGAAGCGAACGATCGCCGGATAGGACTTGCCGGGCTGGGCGAAGCCGGCGCGAAAATCGGCCGGAAGGTCGTCATTGAAGCGCAGCATCGCGTCGATGGAGGCGAAGATCGGCTTGGCGTGGAAGGCGCGCTGGATGCTCGCTGCCTTGGAGCGCTGCCTGGTCTTCAACTGGACATGCATCATGTCCTGCGCCAGCTTTTCGAACAGCAGGCGCTCCTCCTCCGCGGAGCCCTGAGGTATTTCGCGCCAACTCACTGTTGCTTGCTTGCCAGCTTGCATCAACACGATGTGCCTCCGGATCAGTCAGAGCGGATGCGTTCCGCGATCATTTCGGCGACGCCCGCAACCACCCCCTCGGGCGAGGCGCTGTAATGCGGCAGCGCCAGCCGCGTTATGTGGGCGTCGATGATTGCGGGCTTGCCGAGCGCCAGCGCCTTGTCGAGCGCGGCTTCGAATTCGTCCAGCGTCTCGACGCGATAACCCTTCGCGCCGCAGGATTGGGCGTAGGCGACGTAGTCGGGGTTGCCGAAATCGACCAGCCCGTATTCGTGATAGGACTGCAGCTGATAGAGCTTGATCAGCTGGAACTCGGCATTGTTGAAGACGATCCAGATCACCGGGATGTCGTATTGGACGGCGGTGAGCAGTTCGAAGCCCGAGAGCAGGTAGCAGCCGTCGCCGCAGCCGACGATCACCGGTCGCTCGGGATGGGCAAGCTTGACGCCGAGCGCGCCGTTGACGTTGCCCGCCATCGGCCCGAAGCCGCCGGGTTTGCGGAAATTCTGGCCCGGCGCGATCTGCAGATAGTAGCCGAGCCAGGCGAGATGCGCGCCGGCGTCGGCAAGCACGATGGCATTGTCTGGCAGGCGCTTCGACAGCGACTGCGTCATCTGTCCAGGATGGATTTTGCCGGTAAGGTGATGGATGGGCTCGTCGCTGTAGTCGGTCGCCTCGCGGTCCGCCGGGACGCTCGGCTCGAGCATGTCCGACATCCTGTTGAGCAGCGCGCCGACCGCCAGTTTCGCATCGGCGATGATGGCTCCGTCGACCTTGTAGACCTTGTCGATCTCGCCGATGTCGACGTTGATGTGGAGGAGCTTGCGGTCCGTGAACAGATCGTCGCGGAAGCCGAACGTCGCATGCTGGGCAAAGGAATTGCCGACGGCGAGAATGAGGTCGGCATCGAGGAAAGCTTGCCAGGCGGCGCTGTGGCCGCTGTCGCAGAAGACGCCGACGCAAAGCGGATGGCGCTCGGAAATGATGCCCTTGCCGTCAAGTGTGGTGGCGAACGGGATCTGGTAGCGCTCGATGAGCTGCTTCAGCTCGTGGCCGGCGCCGCTCTTCACCGCGCCGAAGCCGATCAGCGCCAGGATTTTCTTGCCCTTCTGGAGTGCCTCCACGAGCGTTTCAGCCACGTCCTGCACCCGCGCTGGGTCCGGGAGGAAAGGTTTCACCTGGAGGTCGATCGGGCGAAAATTGTCGACCGAGACACCGTGATCGGTGAGGTCTTCCGGGACATGGATATGCACGGGACCCGGCCTGCCTGCGAAGGCGATGTTGACGGCTTCTTCCAGCACGTCGCAGGTTTTCGCGGCATCGGTGAGCAGGAAGGACTTCTTCGTCGTCGCGGCAAACATCGCCGGCGAGTCCGGGGTGCGGCTTGCGCCTGACGTCTCGTTCAGCGCACCCTTGCCGGTCCATTTGCGCGAGGCAAAACCGGAGATCGCAAGGACCGGATAGGAGTCCGACATCGCGACCGCAAGGCCGGAGAACAGGTTGAAGGCGCCAGGCCCGGCGGTTGCAAAACAGACGCCAAGTTGGCCTGAAAACATGGCATAGCCGCAGGCCATGAAGGATGCCGCCTGCTCATGCCGGGTGATCACCGGCCGTATCGACTTGGAGTGTTTCAGCGCCAGCATCAGTCCGGCGGCATTCTCGCCAGCGCCGCCGAACGCGGCGCCGACGCCGATCCCTTCCAGCCCTTTGACGATTGCCTCGTAGACCCTCATCGGCAACGCCCCCATTGCCCTCGCGGCCCATCAATCGAGCGGCCTCGATGCCGGTCAGCCGGTATGGGCAAAAGTATTTGCAAATGAAATCAAACAGACCCCGGTAATTTGTCCTGCGGTCCGGGCGTTGACTGTGAAGCAGCTAACATTCGTGGAAAATGGAGGCGAAGCTCAAGGCAGAGAAGCCAAGTATCTCCGACGCGAAAGAAAGGTGCGCTTCAGTCGACCGATCTCTGGCGCTTCGAATGCGAATTGGTCTCCGATGAGACCGGCAGGGCGGCCGCGCCGAGCATCATGGTCTCAGGGTCGAGCGCCATTTCGAGCACGTCGATCGCCTGTCGCAGCGGGTCGGCCTGCCGCCTGCAGCCGATCGAGAGGAACGATCTCGCGGCTCACGCATTTTGGTTCCCGTCAACAGTTTGAGGGAATCCATGCGCATTGCCCATGTCGCGCCGCTCTATGAATCCGTCCCCCCGAGATTTTATGGCGGCACCGAGCGCATCGTCTCCTATCTCACCGAAGCGCTGGTGGAACTGGGGCACGATGTGACGCTGTTCGCGAGCGGTGACAGCGCGACCTCGGCGCGGCTGGTGCCCGGCCGCGACCAGGCGATCCGTCTCGACCCGCGGCCGAAGAAGTCGGAGATCGCGGCGCATCTGGCGATGCTCTGCGATGTGCGCGAGCGGGCCGGCGAGTTCGATGTCATCCATTTCCATCTCAGCCATTTCGTGCATTTTCCGTTCTTCGAGCACATCGCGGGACGAACGGTGACGACGCCGCATGGCAGGCTCGACTATGTCGACCTGGCGCCGGCCTACAAGCGCTTCCCGCGCTTTCCGATGATCTCCATCTCGCACAGCCAGAAGCGAGGATTGCCCGACGCCAACTGGCTGGCGACGATCCATCACGGGATACCGGTCGACGCCTATCCGCCCATATATGGCCCGTCGTCCGAGGAGCCTTACCTCGCCTTCCTCGGGCGCCTGTCGCGCGACAAGCGGCCGGATCGGGCGATCGAGATCGCGCGGCGTTCTGGATTGAAGCTGAAGCTGGCGGCCAAGATCGGCGACGACGACCGCGCCTACTTTCACGACGAGATCGAGGCGCTCATCGACGGCGACCGCGTCGACTATGTTGGCGAGATCGCGGAGGACGAGAAGGCCGAGTTTCTCGGGAAGGCCGCGGGCCTCCTGTTTCCCATCGACTGGCCGGAGCCGTTCGGGCTCGCTCCGGTCGAGGCCATGGCTTGCGGCACGCCGGTGATCGCCTGGAACTGCGGTGCCTTGCCGGAGATCATCGATCGGGGCGTGACAGGCTTTGTCGTCGATACGGTTGACGATGCGGTCGCGGCGGTGCCCGCGCTTCTGAAGCTTGACCGGAGGCAGGTGAGGGCAGTCTTCGAAAAGCGTTTTTCTGTCGCCAGGATGGCGCGCGACTATCAAGCCGCCTATATGCGGCTGATCGGCATCCGGGAGGCGAGAGCCTCCTGATCGGCATTGTCTTACGGGCGGGACAAACGAGAGGTGACGAATGATGGAGCTCGACGAGCGCAAGCTCGATCCCGCGGTGGCTCTTGCCTCGCTCGACGAAACGGCGCCGCGGGAGCCACACCGGCTGTTCGCGCTCAAGCAGGGCGACTGTTTTGCCGTCACGGACGCCTATGGCGACATCAGGGGCGCCGGCGACGGTTTCTTCCGCGACGATACGCGTGTGCTGTCCGAATTCCGGCTGACCATCGGTGGCAGGCAGATGTCGTTGCTCGGCGCCTCGCTCAGCCAGGACAATGTGCTGTTCATCAGCAACCTGACCAATCTGCCGATCCACAGTGCCGCCGGCCGCGATATCCCGCAAGGCGCGATCCACATCGAACGTGTCAGGCTGATCTGGCAGGATAGGCTGTTCGAGCGCATCACGCTCTCCAACTACAGCCGCGAGCATTCCACCATCACCGTCTCGTTGCATTTCGCCGCCGATTTCCGCGACATGTTCGAGGTGCGCGGCACGACGCGGCCGAAGCGCGGAACGGTCCATGTCGCCAGGACCGACAAGGCATCGGTGCTGCTCGGCTATGACGGCCTCGACGGCTTGCCGCGCCTGTCGGCGATCTCCTTCTCGCAGACGCCTGACCAGCTGAGCGACAATCGCGCCGACTTCCTGGTCGCGGTCACCAAGCGCAGCAGCAAGGTGCTTTATGTCGAAGTCGGTCCGGAGATCGCCGACACACCCGACCGCGACCGCTTCCGGGCCGCCGCCGCCCGCGCGCGTTTCGGCATGCGGGCCAAGCGCCGGCATGGCGCCACGATGCGCAGTTCCGGCCGTGTCTTCAACGATTGGGTCGAGCGCGCGCGCGCCGATGTCGCCCTGCTCACCACCGAGCTGCCGACCGGGCCCTATCCCTACGCGGGCATCCCCTGGTTCTCGACGGCCTTCGGCCGCGACGGCGTGATCTCCGGGCTGCAGATGCTGTGGCTCAATCCGGGCCTGGCGCGCGGCGTGCTGGCGTTTCTTGCCGAACACCAGGCGACGGAGACGTCGCCCTTCATCGATTCCCAGCCGGGCAAGATCATGCACGAGACACGCAAGGGCGAGATGGCGGCGCTGCGGGAGCTTCCCTTCGGCCGCTATTATGGCGGTGTCGACACCACCCCGCTCTACATTCATCTCGCCTGCGCCTATGCCGACCGCACCGGCGACATGGCCTTTCTCGACACGCTCTGGCCGTCGCTCAAAGCGGCGGCCGAATGGACGGAAGAGGCCAGCCGGGCGACGGGCTTCGTCACCTATCAGCGCGCGGCCGAGTCAGGCCTCGCCAACCAGGGCTGGAAGGACAGTATCGACTCTGTCTTCCACGCCGATGGACGGATTCCGAAAGGGCCGATCGCCCTGGTCGAGGTGCAGGGCTATGTCTTCGCCGCCTACCGGGGCCTTGCCGCGCTGGCGCGCCGCCGTGGCGAGTTCGCCGATGCCGAGCATTGGGAAAACCGCGCCGAAGAAATGCGACTGGCCGTCGAGCGCGACTTCTGGATGGAGGATCTCAACTTCTACGCTTTGGCCATCGACGGCGAAGGCCAGCCTTGCAAGGTGCGAACGTCAAACGCCGGGCATCTGCTTTATGTCGGGCTGCCGCAGCCGGAGCGCGCCAAGATCGTCGCCGAGCAATTGCAGTCGGCCTCCTTCCATTCCGGCTGGGGGCTGAGGACGCTCGCCGACGACGCGATCTTCTTCAACCCGATGTCATATCACAACGGCTCGATCTGGCCGCACGACACCGCGCTCTGCGGCGTAGGCCTGGCGCGCTATGGCGAGCGCGACAGCGTGGTGCGGCTGATGAGCGGCACTTTCGAGTCCGCCGTGCATTTCAACATGCGGTTGCCTGAATTGTTCTGCGGCTTCACCCGGGCGCCGGGCGAGGCGCCGATCGCCTATCCGGTCGCCTGCCTGCCGCAGGCCTGGTCGGCAGGCTCCACCTTCATGCTGATGCAGGCCTGCCTCGGCCTGGAAATCGATGGCTGGGAAGGCGAGTTGCACGTCACCCGCCCAAGGCTGCCGATCGGTATCGACACCCTCATGCTCCGGCACCTGACCGTCGGCGACAAATCGGTCGACCTCACCTTCCAGCGGGTCGGCGACAGGGTCGTTGCCTTCCTTTCGGACCGGCACGAGGGCATGGTGCCGCTGATTGTGCGGACTTAGAGCAGCAGGATTGGTAAGCTATCTAACTATTTGTTTTTATGCAGTTCCGGGCAGAAAGCCGCTGCATCCCGTTCCTGGAATTGCACTTGAGCAGAGTTCTGCAACCACGCGTTCAACAATCGGAAAATGTCGGAACCGATGGCCGGTTTGTGCGTTTGCAAACTCGAACCGGCCTTCCGGTCCGCAGCCGGCAAGAACGAAAAACAAAATAGCGGACATCCGGAGGCAGCCTGGCATTCAATGACACAATATGACGTCGACCTCTTGTGGGTCCTCATTCTAGCAAGTCTCGGACTTTCCGCTCTCGCGATCTTTGTTTCAATATTCCGGCACCGCAGTCAGCATCAGAGCGCGGCGGGCATGCCTGCTTCGGGCGACGACGTTGCCTCGGAAACCGCGCGCAAGGTGTTGCGCGAATTCGAGAAGAACGGACAGTCGGTCGACGCCGCCCTCGTCACCTGGTCGCCGGAGACGCTGCGCAAGATCCTCACAGAGGATCTGCCCGATGCGCAGGTCATCGTTGTTTCCAACCGCGAGCCCTACATCCATAACGAGGACAAAAACGGCGATGTCGAACTCGTCGTGCCGGCGAGCGGACTGGTCTCGGCACTGGAGCCGATCACGCGCGCTTGCGCCGGCACATGGATCGCCTATGGCGGCGGCAGCGCCGACCATACCGTGGTCGACGCGGACGACCGGGTGCAGGTGCCGCCCCGCAATCCCTCCTACACGCTGCGCCGGGTCTGGCTGACCGACGAGCAATATCAGGGCTACTATCTCGGCTTCGCCAATGAGGGTCTGTGGCCGCTCTGCCATATCGCCTTCACGCGACCGACCTTCCGCGATTCCGACTGGGACGCCTACGAGGCGGTCAACCGCAAATTCGCCGATACGGTGGTCGCGGAGGCGCGCAACGAGCGGCCGATCGTGCTCGTTCAGGATTACCACTTCGCGCTTTTGCCGCGCATGATCCGCGAGCGGCTGCCAGAGGCGATCGTCATCACCTTCTGGCACATCCCGTGGCCGAATTCGGAGGTGTTCAGCATCTGCCCTTGGCGCGAGCGCATCCTCGATGGCCTGCTCGGCAGCTCGATCATCGGCTTCCATACGCAGTTCCACGCCAACAACTTCACCGAAAGCGTCGACCGCTTCATGGAGAGCCGCATCGAGCGTGCCGATGCCGCCGTCTCCTATGGCGGCCAGGTGACGCTGGTGCACGCCTATCCGATCTCGATCGAGTGGCCGGTCGAGCTTTTGAAGGCCCTGCCTTCGATCGAGGAATCCCGACAACACGTCCGCGAGCGGTTCGGCATTCCAGCCGATGCCAAGCTGTGCGTCGGCGTCGAACGCCTCGACTACACCAAAGGCATCCTCGACCGCTTCCACGCGCTGGAGGAGCTGTTCATTCGTCACCCCGAAATGATCGGCAAGGTGGTATTCCTGCAGATCGCCGCGCCCAGCCGAGGCTCGTTGCCGGCCTACAAACATCTGCATGAGGAATGCCTGCGTTTGGCCGACGAGCTCAACGAGCGCTATGGCAACGAGAATTACCGCCCTGTCGTGCTGGTGGCCGAGCATCACCCGCAGGCCGCAGTCTATGAACTCTATCGCGCCGCGGACATCTGCCTCGTCACCAGCCTGCACGACGGCATGAACCTGGTTGCAAAGGAGTTCGTCTCCGCGCGCGACGACGAGCAAGGCGTGCTCTTGCTCAGCACCTTCGCCGGCGCGTCGCGCGAGCTGCTGGAGGCGCTGATCGTCAATCCTTACGACGCGGCGATGATGAGCGAGGTCATGCTGCAGGCGCTGATCATGGGGCCGGACGAACAGCGCGAGCGCATGCGGCGCATGCGCGAAATCGTTCGCGACAACAATGTCTATCGCTGGGCCGGCAGCATGCTGCTCGACGCGGCGCGGCTGAGGAAGCGCGGCGAGCTCGACCGCGTCACCGCATTATCCGAACGGCCCGCGAACACCAACGGCGACAATGTCGTCTCCATATTCGAACGCAGACAGGCAGCCGGGTACCGATGAATATCCAGACAGATTTGGCGCCGCGCCTTGCCGACGGCCGGTGGGCGCTCTTCCTAGACATTGACGGCACCCTGCTGGAGCACGCCGCCCATCCGGACAGCGTTTCGGTCAGCGACGACCTTCGCCAGCTGTTGGAGACAATCGAAAGCCGGTTGGATGGCGCGCTCGCCTTCATCACCGGCCGCTCGATCGCCGCCGTCGATCACCTGTTTGATCCCTTGAAGCTGCGGATCGCCGGCCTCTACGGGCTGGAGCACAGGCTGACGCCGGACGGGCAGATCGAGGCCGCCGACGAACCGGCGGACATGGCGGCACTTGCCGACGAAATCGAGCTGGAGCTGGCAAGCAAGGCCGTCTATGTCGAGCGCAAGGGCCCGGTGCTCGCCATTCATACAAGGGCCGCGCCGCATTTGCTGGTCCGCGCGACCGAGATGGTCGAGGCGGCACTTGCCCGGCTGCCGAAAGGCTACCGCTTGATTGCCGGCAATGCCGGCGTCGAGCTGATGCCGCTCGAAGCGGCCAAGGGCGCGGCGATCCGGCGCTTCATGCAGCTCGATCCGTTCACCGGCAGGCGTCCGGTATTCCTCGGCGACGACACTTCCGACGAAAACGGTTTTGAGACCGTCAATGCCGCGGGCGGGATTTCGATCCGCGTGAAGCCGCAGGGCGAAACCGCGGCACGCTTCGCCATCGCCGATGTCGCAAGCGCGATCGCCTGGCTCGAGGCGAATTTCAGTGATGCTGAACAGGCGGACCGCAGCACTCTCATTGCCTAGAATTGCGGGTTTTGAGTTGGCGATAATCCCATCGAACGGACCCGGAGAGATTCTGAATCCTTCCCGGTCGTTCTTGACCTGCTTCAAACCCATCGGAGGTCTGGCGGAAAGCCGGTCGCACTGACGGCCCTCGGTCGAGCTTTGGCTTACGGCAGGCCTGGCCGGTTTTTTCAGAATCCTCTAAATATCTGGAAAATCCATGCTTTTGATGGGTTTGCCAAGCGCATATCACCCAATTCTCGGCCGTCGCGCGACGGCTTTTCGACCCAACCAAGGAGAAGTGGGGACAATGCGCAAATTTGGATATGCACTGCCGCTCGGGATCCTCATCGCAGGTTTTTCGATCTCGGCCGTTCTGGCGGGCGAGACGCTCGACCGTGTCCGCAAGGATGGCGTCGTTGTCGATGCGCTGGTCAACGACTATCCCCCTTTCGGCTTCATCAACGACAAGAACGAGCTCGACGGTTTTGACGTGGATGTCGCGAAAGCCGTCGCAGAGAAGCTCGGCGTGAAGCTCAAGCTGGAGACGCCGGGCTGGGAAACCATCATCGGCGGCAAATGGGCGGGTCGCTGGGACGTCGCGATTTCCTCCGCGACCCCGACCGAGGAGCGCGCCAAGGTCGTGAATTTTCCGGCGATCTACTATAGCGTTCCGGCGGTGCTCGTCGTCAACAAGGACGAAGAGAAGATCAAGTCGGTCGCCGATATCTCCGGCAAGCGCGTTGGGGTCGGCACAGGCTCTTCCTACGAGGCCTATGTGAACCGCAATTTCGCGATTCCGGGCCAGCCTGCAATCGAATTCCCCTTCAAGGACGTCCAGGCGGTTCCCGGCGACGAAACCGTCAACTTCCAGAACCTTGCCCTTGGTCCCGGCGTGCGCCTCGATGCCATCGTGGCGTCGCTGGGGACGGCGAAGGGCCAGATCGACGCCACGGGGAAACTGAAGCAGGTGGGCGAGCCGCTCTTTGCCGAGCCGAACGCCGTCGTCACCGACAAGGGCGATTCGGAATGGGACGCCGAGGTGAAGCGGGTGATCACGGAACTCAAGGCCGATGGATCGCTCGCCAAGATATCCCAGAAGTGGTTCGGCGTGGACATCACCAAATATGCCAACTGAGACCGGCGCCGCTGCGGTAACCGGCGGAGCAGAGGCGGCGCGGGCGGTGCCGGCCGCCGGCCTGGGCGATTTCAGGGTCAAGGTCTGGCTGACCTGGGCCTCGCTGTTTGCCCTGCTTGGCCTGGCCCTCTACCATTTCGGCCTCGACTTCGGCCTCATCGGCAGCAAGCTTCCGTTCATGCTGGGCTTGCACCTGTCGCCCGACGGCTTTCTGCAAGGGGTGATGCTGACGTTGCTGATAACCGTCGCCTCGATGGTGCTCGCGCTGCTGCTGGCCGTGCTGACGGCGCTCGGCCGCCTGTCGCCCAATCCCGTGGCCTTCGGGGTGGCGACCTTCTACGCTTCCTTTTTCCGCGGCACGCCGCTTCTCGTGCAAGTGCTGCTGATCTATCTGGCTTTGCCGCAGTTCGGCATAATCCTGTCGGGCCTGACCTCGGGGATCCTTGCCCTGTCGCTCAACTACGGCGCCTACCTGGCGGAAACGATCAGAGCGGGAATTTCCTCAGTGCCGAACGGGCAACGGGAGGCGGCCATGGCGCTCGGGCTGTCGGGAAGGGTGATCGCCTGGAAGATCGTGGCGCCCCAGGCCATGCGCTTCATCATACCGCCGGCCGGCGCCCAGTTCATCTCGATGCTGAAGGATTCCTCGCTGGTGTCGATCATGGGCTTGTGGGAACTGAACTTCCTCGCCCAGTCCTACGGGCGCTCCACCTATCACTATATGGAAATGCTGCTGACCGCGGCGATGATTTATTGGGTGCTTTCGATCGGCCTCGAGCTAGTGCAGCACCGACTTGAACGCACCTTCGGCCGCGGCTACGCATCCTCGCGCTCTTGACGGAGAAACCATGACTGACCAGCGAAAAAATTTCTCCGTCCTGGACGGCGGCATGGGGCGTCTGCTCGAACGCCTCGGGGCGCCGTTCCGGCTACCCGAATGGTCGGCGCTGTCCCTGATCGAAGCGCCGGACTTCGTGGCCCGGGCTCATGCGGCTTACGTGGAGAGCGGCGCCGAGATCATCACCACGAATTCCTATGGCCTGGTGCCGCATATGATCGGCGAGCATCGCTTTAAAACCGAAGGCCGTGTGCTGGCGGACCGGGCAGGGCGCATAGCGCGGGAGGTCGCGGACAAGTCGCCACGCAAGGTTCTGGTCGCCGGTTCCCTGCCGCCGCTTTTCGAGAGCTACCGGCCGGCCAATTTCATCGCCGACAAGGCGCCTGGCATCCTGGAAAGCCTGGTTGCGGGACTGGCGCCGCATATCGATGTCTGGCTGATCGAGACGCAAAGTTCGACCATCGAGGCGCTGACTGCACTCGATGCGGTTCGGGGCAGCGGATTGCCAATCTTCGTGTCCTACACGTTGAAGGACGAGGATGGCCGCACCGGCCCGCCGGAACTGCGCTCGGGCGAAGCGGTGACCGATGCGGTAGCGGTGACGCTTTACGCAGGAGCAAGCGCGATCCTGTTCAATTGCAGCCAGCCGGAAGTGATGAGCGAGGCTATTCTTGCCGCCCGCCAGGTAATCGACGCTTCCGCCAATCCGTCGACCGGGCTTGGCGTCTACGCCAATGCCTTCGTGCCGGAACCGCCTTCGGACGAGCCCTATGCCGGCATATCGCAGATCCGGGCGGACCTCGATCCGCCGAACTACCTGAAATGGGTCAGCCGGTGGGTCGGCGAGGGAGCGACCATCGTTGGCGGCTGTTGCGGGATAGGTCCAGAGCACATCTCCGCGATCAGGGACAGCCGCGACGGCGTTGTCCGCAAGGAAAACCATGCCGGCCACGATCACTGCCAGGATCATGCGCATTGATGACAGGCCCAACACTTAACCGATGAGGGCAGCACTCTCGACCTGAAGCCGGATTACCGGCTCAGTTCCTGTCGACAGGCTTGGAGCGCATCCGCGAAACGGTCTCGCGCTCGGCGCGTTTGGAGCGTATCGGCGGCAAGCCGCGGTTGACGAGGTCCATGTCCTCCAGCACCATGTCGCCCATGCGTTTGAAGGCGACGTCAAGCGCGCCAGCGCGGTGGGCCGAGCGCAGGAAGCCGGGGAGGGAACGGACGGGATGATCCTTGGCCAGCGGTTCTTCCGGGAAAACGTCGCTGGCGGCAACGATATGGCCGCTCTTCACCGCCGTCATCAGCGCCGGGAAATCGACGACACCGGCGCGGCTGAGCAGGATGAAGGCGGCGCCTTTTCGCATTTTGGCAAAGGCGTCCGCGCCCAGAAAACCCTGGTTCTCGCTGGTCACCGAAGCGACGACGAAGACGAAATCGCTTTCCGAGAGCACCTTGTCGAGCGAGGCCGGCTCGACGCCATGTTCGGTGAGCACGGAAGGCGGCAGCCAGGGATCATAGACCCTGGTGCGGGTGCGGAAGCCGGTCAGCAGGCGATTGAGCGCGCGGCCGAGATCGCCGAAGCCGATGATACCGACATCGGCGCCGGAAAGAAGGCGGGCGGTCTGGTTGCCGTCGCCGCCCCACAGTTCCTTGCCGTGCCGGAAGGCGAGGTCGGCATCGACGATGTCGCGCGCCAGGTTGAGCGCCATGGCAAGGCCCAGCTCGGCGACCGGCTCGGCGAACACCAGGCCGGTGGTGACGACGTGGATGCCGCGGGCAAACAGCGTCTCATAGGGCATGTTGTTGATGAGGTTGGTCTCGACATTGAAGACGCAGCGCAGCGCCTTCAATTTCTCCAGCGTTTCCGGCGTGATCGGCGGCTGGCCGACGATGTAGCGCGCTTCGGCCAGCACATCCGGTGGCAACTTCGCCACGCCTTCGGGCGTTGTCTCGACGATGCGATATTTTTTGCGAAACAGCGCCAGCTGCGGCGGCGTGAAGATCAGGTCGAGCGTGCGCGGTTCGGGCGCGCTGATCACCAGCGGCGAGGCTTTGTTGGACATGATGTTTCCTCCCGGCGCGATTGGATCGCGTCAATCACATATGCGTTTTTTACTCCCGATGAAACGATTTACAACAGAGAAAAATCGATTTATCGGTTACATTGATGAGAGGGAGGCCAGCCGGCTGCCCTCGGGAGGAGATTGATGGCGCAACAGGAAGGCCGGCAGCGACGTCCGTCGATCCACGACGTGGCAAGCCATGCCGGCGTGTCGGCAGCCACCGTCTCCAAGGTGTTGGCCGGCGTCACCACGGTGAAGCCGGAAAACGCACAACGCGTTTTCGATGCGGTCGAACTGCTCGGCTATCGCGTCGATCCTTTAGCCTCCGACATGCGGCG
Organism: Mesorhizobium sp. LEGMi-168a; assembly: GCF_058312955.1. NCBI lineage: Bacteria > Pseudomonadati > Pseudomonadota > Alphaproteobacteria > Hyphomicrobiales > Phyllobacteriaceae > Mesorhizobium > Mesorhizobium sp. LEGMi-168a. The sequence continues at coordinate 121,936 of NZ_JBZEGV010000004.1, read as the reverse complement.
GGCCAAGCGCCGCATCATCGGCGCGATCATGCCCGAATTCGAAAGTGAGTTCTTCGGCCAGATGGTCAGCGAGCTCGAAGGTCTGGCCGAGCAGCGCGGCTATACGCTGGTCGCCGCCTCCAGCCGTGAATCGGAAGCGCGCGAGAAGGAGATCCTTGCCCGTATGCATGACTGGCGCGTCGCCGGCGTGGTGCTGGCGCCGGTGCGCAACGAGCACGGGCCGGCCGCCGGTTTCATGAAGGCGAACGGCATGACCGGCGTGCTGATCGACCGGGTGCTTGCCGACGATGCCTTCGATACGGTTTCGGCCGACAGCGCGGCCGCAAGCGCTGAAGTGGCGCGCGCGCTGGTCGGCGAGGGCCATCGCCATATCCTCGTCGTCGGCCTCGGCCAGCAGGCGGCGACGGTGCGCGCCCGTCTCGAAGGGTTTCGCAACACCGCGCTCGAGCTCGCGCCAGACATCCGCATCGACGTCGTGCTTTGCGAAAGCGACGTCGAGCCTTTGCGGACGCTGCTTCGCGACTATTTCAGCAAGCGGGAAGCAGGCAGCGACCGGCCGACGGCGGTCTATTCGCTGTTCCTCAAGGGCACGCTGGTGGCGCTGTCGGAATTCCGGCGGCGCGGCTGGCATTGCCCGAATGACATCTCGCTGGTCGGCTTCGACGACGCCGAATGGATGCAGGTGACCTGGCCGGCGATCGCCGCCGTGGTGCAGCCGGTGCGCGAGATCGCCAGCAATGCGATGGAGGTTCTGTTTCGCAGGATCGAAGGCGAGGGCGGCCCGCCAACGGCGCGGCTCGAACCCTGCAAGGTGTTGATGCGGGAATCCGTTGGCTCGCCAGGCAGCGTCCCGCATTCCGGGGGAGGAGACCGACAATAGCCCCCATTGTCGAAAACGGAGCAAAGGCGCCGGCCCTGGCCGAGGCATCCGGCGTACAAGATCAACGGAGGAAGGAATGACATCGTTTTTCACCAAGATAAATCGATTTACGCTGGCCTTGGGCGTGGCGCTGGCATTTTCAGCCATTGGCGTGGCCAAGGCCGAGGACGGCGAATATGGCGTGCTGATGAAGACGCTGGCCAATCCGTTCTGGGGCGCGATGGCCCAGGGCGTCGCGGACGGCGCCAAGGAAGCCGGCGTGAAATATTTCCAGCAGGCGGCTGAAAGCGACCAGGCGGCCGAGCCGCAGCTCAACCTCTGCAACACGATGCTGGAACGCAAGCCGGTGGCGATGATCACCGCCGCGATCAACTCGACCAACCTGCTGCCTTGCCTGAAGTCGGCGCAGGCCGCGGGCATGAAGATCGTCGACCTCGACAACAATCTCGACCAGGCGGTGCTCGACAAGGAAGGCGTCAAGGTGACCTTCCATATCGGTTCCGACAATGTCGCCGCCGGCGCCCAAGGGGCCGAATATCTCGTTTCCAAGCTTGGCAAGGACGCCAAGGGGCCGGTGCTGGTGATCGAGGGCCTGTCTGGCAACATCACTGGTCAGAAGCGCGCCAAGGGCTTTGCCGACAAGCTCAAGGAATTGGCACCGGGGCTCGAGGTCGTTGCTTCGCTGCCCGGCGACTGGGACCGCGGCAAGGCGGCTTCGATCGCCACCGACACGCTGACCGCCCATCCTGACCTCGTCGCCATTTTCTCCGCCAATGACACCATGGCGCTGGGCGCCGTGGAAGCGGTCTACGCGGCCGGCAAGGGCCAGCAGGTGACGATGATCGGTGTCGACGGCAATGTTGATGCAGTCAAGTCGATCAAGGAAGGCCGCCTCAACGCCTCCGTCGCCCAGCTTCCGTATCTGGTCGGCAAGCAGGCGGTGGAGAACGTCAAGAAGGCGCTGGCCGGCGAGAAGGTCGAGGAAAGCATCGCCGTGCCCACCCTGGTGCTGACCAAGGACGTGTTCGACGCGGGCAAGGAGCCGATGCTGCAATATGTGAAGTAGGAAAAGAAGGGAGTAGGGGAGTAGGTCAGTAGGGGAGTAGGGGGAGCGACGGTTTGCGCTCGTCCGACTTGGTCCGAGCCACCTCATTCCCCTACTCCCCTACTGACCTACTCCCTACCCAAAGGGTGAAAAACATGGCTTCCGAAACGGCGCAGCCCGGTTTCTGGGCTCGGGTGCAGCGCGCATCCGTCGAGAGGCTCCACATCAGGCTGGAGTCGCTGCTGGTGCTTGTCTTGCTGAGCACTGCGATGGCGTTGCTGTCGCCCTTCTTCCTGTCGGTCAGCAATTTCCTCAACATCCTGCTCGCGACCTCGACGATCGGCGTGCTGGCGATCGCCGCCACCTTCGTCATCGGCTCGGGCGGGCTCGACCTTTCGCTCGGCTCGGTCATGGGCCTCGCCGGCGTGGCGGGCGCCTTCGTCGCCGTCAATCTCGGCTGGCCCTCGATCTTCGCGGTGATCGCCTGCATTCTGGCAGGTAGCATCGCCGGCTATATCAACGGACAACTGGTCACCCGCGCCTTTGTGCCCGCCTTTATCGTCACGCTCGGCATGCTCGGCCTGGCGCGCGGGCTGGCGCTGGTCATCTCGCAGGGCAGGGCGATCTACGGCCTGCCGGCCGAGATCGTCTATATCGGGCAAGGGAGGCCGCTCGGCATTCCGATGCCGGTGATCATCTTCGTGCTGACCGCGATCGTCGCGCATTGCGTGCTCGCCTATACGCGCTTCGGCCGCCACACGCTGGCGCTCGGCGACAGCGAGGGTGCCGCGCGCGCCGCCGGCATCCGCGTCGAGAATCACCGACGCATCATCTACACGCTTTCCGGCGCGCTTGCCGGCCTTGCCGGTTTGCTCTTCACCGCCCGCGTCAATGCCGGTGATCCGACCGCCGGCATCAATTACGAGCTCACCGCCATCACGGCGGCAATAATCGGCGGCACCAATCTGTTCGGCGGCCGCGCCTCGATCCTCGGCACGATGATCGGGGCGCTGATCATGGGCGTGCTGCAGAACGGGCTGACGCTGCTTGCCGTGCAGTCCTACTACCAGCAGATGGCGATCGGCGCGGTGCTGATCCTCGCGGTGTTTATCGACCAGTACCAGGTGCGGAAGGAGTCGCGCGTATGACCCTGCTTTCGCTGCACAAAATCCGCAAAAGCTTCGGCGCGGTCGACGTACTGCATGGCGTCGACCTGTCGGTCGCTGCCGGCGAGGTGGTCGGGCTGGTCGGCGACAATGGCGCCGGCAAATCGACGCTGATGAAGACCATCACCGGCATCTACCGCGCCGACACCGGCTCGATCGAGTTCGACGGCAAGGATATCCTCGCCCTCGACCCCGGCCAGCGCCGCCGCCTCGGCATCGAGATGATCTACCAGGATCTGTCTTTGGCCAAGCAGCAGGACGTCGCGTCGAACATCTTCCTTGGCCGCGAGCCGACGAAAAGGCTGTTCGGCCTGTTTCCGGGCTTCGTCGACAAAGCGGAGATGGATCGTCAGGCGGCGCGGATGGTCGAGCGACTCGGCGCGCACTTGCCGTCGATCAACCGCTCGGTCGGCTCCTTCTCCGGCGGCCAGCAGCAGACGGTGGCGATCGCCCGCGCGCTCACCTTCAATCCGAAGCTCGTCATCATGGACGAGCCGACGGCGGCGCTCGCCGTGCGCGAGGTGCAGAGCGTGCTCGATCTCATCCGGCGTCTGAAATCGGAAGGCATCGCCGTCATCCTGATCTCGCACCGGCTGAATGACGTGCTGTCGGTCACCGACCGCATCGTCGTGCTGAGGCATGGCCGCGCCGATGCCGATCTCGTCACCGCCAGGACCAATATGAACGAAGTCGTCAGCCGCATCGTCGGCGGTGGCGACACGGCCGCCGCGGCGGCGCATGAACAACGAGGCTGAGCTTATGAATACCTTTGGACTGCACACTTTCGCCATCGCCCCGGTCTGGGACCTGGCCCGCATCGAGCCGCAGATGGATAGGCTGAAGGAACTCGGCATCGGCCTGATGGAGATCCCGCTGCTGCGCCCCGAGGAGATCGACACCAAGCGCACGCGCGGCTTCGCCAACCATTATGGCGTGCAGCTGATCCCGTCGCTCGGCCTGCCGCGCGCGCTCGACGTGGTCGAGCGGCCGGAGGAAGCGCTCGATTTCCTGCAACCGGCCTTCAAGGTCTGCAACGAGGTGGGTGCCGAGGCGCTCGGCGGCGTCACCTACGGCACGATCGGCAAGACCACCGGCCGGGCGCCGACCCAGAGGGAGATCGACGGCATGTGCCGCTTCCTCGAGCGCGCGGCGAAATCGGCGAAGTCCCGCAGCCTGAAGCTCGGCATCGAGCCGTGCAACCGCTACGAGACGCATCTCATCAACCGCGGCATCGACGCGGCGCGCATCATCGAGCGCGTCGGCGCCGACAACATCTTCATCCACCTCGATACCTACCACATGCATATCGAGGAAGAGAGCTTTGCTTCCGGTTTCGATGCGGCAGCGCCGTACCTCGGCTATGTGCATGTGTCGGAGGCCAATCGCGGCGTGCCGGGGCGCGGCATGCTCAACTGGGCGGCCTGCATGAAGGCGATCGCCGATATCGGCTACGAGGGCGCGATCACGCTGGAAAGCATGAACCATGTCGATGTCGACATCGCCGGCGGGCTCGCCGTGTGGCGGCCGGTGGCGGAAGACCCGCGCGACGTCATCGAGGTCGGGCTGCCTTTTCTGCGCGAGGAAGCGCGCAAGGCGGGGCTGACCCTCGGATAGGTGAGGACCTACTTGCTGCCTTGGCGCGCCAGCCAGCGGCGGCGCGCCTCCTGTTGCTCGGCAAGCTCGGCCTCGTCCCAGTAGCCGATGAGCACGCCGGAGCCGATGATCGGATCGAAATGCCCGATCTTGTCGTCGATCTCGGTCAGCCAGTCGTCTGATACGGTGATGCGGTTGTTGGGCAGCGCCAGCCAGCGCATCAGCATCTTCCGCAGCCGCTCGATGTCGCCGGCGGCGGAAGGCTCCCGGCCGAGATCACGCAACTCGCCGGGATCGTCGCGCAGATCGAAGAACATCGGCTCCACGCCCTCGCCATGGACGAGTTTGAAGCGGCCGTCGGTCACCATGTAGAGCTTGCAATCCGACACCGGTATGGCGAGCTTCAACCGCGCGGCATCGCCGCTGTAGTCGTATTCGCTGACAGCAAAGTTGCGCAGGCTCTTCCGTTCGCCGGAAAGCAAAGGCAGCAGCGAGCGGCCTTCGAGGATGTGCGGTTTGGCCTTGCCGCCCAAATAGTCGAGGAAGGTTGGCGCGAGGTCGATCATCTCGACCAGCGCGTCCGAAGTCGTTCCGCGCGTGGCTTCGGCCTCCGGGCGCGGATCGTAGACGATCATCGGCACTTTCGCCGCGACATCGTGGAACAGGTATTTTTCGCCGAGCCAATGGTCGCCGAGATAGTCGCCGTGGTCCGACGTGAACACGATCAGCGTCTTCTCGAACAGGCCGCGTTTTTCCATGAAGTCGAACAGATGGCCGAGCTGGTCGTCGATCTGCTTGATCAGGCCCATATAGCAAGGGATGACCGTCTCGCGGACCTCGTCGCGCGCGAAGTTCTTCGAGTAGCGCTCCTGCTGGAAAGCCTCGAAAATCGGATTTGGCGAGACGCGCTCCGCCTCGCTGCGGATCGGCGGCTGGATGTCCGCCTTGCCGTACATGTCGTGATAGGGCGCCGGCACGATATAGGGCCAGTGCGGCTTGATGTAGGAAAGATGGGCGCACCAGGCCTCGTCCTTGGCTTCGGCCTCCTCGATGAAGCGCATGGCGCGGCGCGTCATGTAGGGCGTCTCGGAATGCTCCTCCGGTATGCGTGCCGGCTTGTCAGCATGGACGAGCAGCCAGCCGTTGAAGTTCTCGCCGTTCTCGCCTTCGCCCGAATTCGCCCAATGCTCCCAGGGATTTTCGGCGTCGAAGCCATGCTCGCGCAGATAGGTGTCGTAGCCCGGATCGGGATCGTAGCTGGTCGAGGGATGCAGGCCGTCGTCGCGCTCGAACGGCTCGAAGCCGCATTCGGCGACGCGCACGCCGATGATTGAATCTCTGGCGATGCCGAGGCGCTCCATGCCTTCCTCGTCGGCGGCCATATGCGTCTTGCCTATGAGCGCGCAGCGCACGCCGACCTCGCGCAGATGGTCGCCCAGCGTCGGCTCGCCGACCCTCAGCGGCACGCCGTTATGGGTCGAGCCGTGCGAGCGGACATAGCGGCCGGTGTAGGCGCTCATGCGCGAGGGACCGCACACCGTCGACTGCGCATAGGCATTGGTGAAGCGCACGCCGCGGCCGGCGAGCCGGTCGATGTTCGGCGTCTGCAGGCTCTTGTGCCCGGCGCAGCTCAGATAGTCGAACCGCAACTGGTCGCACATGATGAAAAGGACGTTGCGCTTTGAAGTCATTGCTATGCGTGGCTCTCGGAAGAACGGTAATGCCAGAACGGCGAAGTGAATGAAACGCGGCCAAATATCATTTTCTTGAACCGCCAACTGGTGCAATGTCGCCGTGGAGGATTGAAATCGTGCCATTCGTCAGCATAGGCGGCGTCACGCTTCACTACCGCACCTTCGAAGCGACGGGTGCCGCGCGTCCGATCGTCTTCATCAATTCGCTCGGCACCGACTTCCGGATATGGGACGACGTTGTCGCGCGGCTTGCCGGCGAAATGCCGATGCTGGTCTACGATAAGCGTGGTCACGGGCTTTCCGACAATGGCGACGGCGTGCGTTCGATCGACGATCATGTCGATGATTTGGGCGCGCTTATCGATCACTTCGGTTTCGACAAGGTGGTGCTCTACGGCCTGTCGGTCGGCGGCATGGTGGCACAGGGGCTCTATGCCCGCCGGCCAGAGCTCGTCGAGGCGCTGATCCTCAGCGACACCGCGTACAAAATAGGCACCGCCGAAAGCTGGAACAGCCGCATCGCGACGGTCGAGCGCGACGGCATCGAGGCGATTGCCGACGGCATCATGAAGGTGTGGTTCACGCCGGATTTCCATGCCAATCGCGCCGCCGAGCTTGCCGGCTGCCGCAACATGCTGACCAGGCAGGCGCTGCCTGGTTACATCGGCACATGCATCGCGGTCCGCGACGCCGATTTCACCGACAGCGCGCGCCGTATCGCGGTGCCGACGCTCTGCATCGTCGGCGACCAGGACGGCTCGACGCCGCCCGATCTCGTCCGCGCGCTTGCCGACCTTATTCCCGGCGCACGCTTCGAAGTGATCCGCGGTGCCGCGCACATTCCCTGCATGGAGCGGCCCGACGCGCTCGCCGCCCTGATCCGCGACTTCGTTGCCTCGTTGTCGGAGGGAAAGCATGCCGATGGATGACGACTCAAAGAATACCAGCCGATACCGGACCGGGCTCGAGGTGCGCCGCTCCGTGCTTGGCGAAGCGCATGTCGACCGCGCCGAGGCCAACGCGACCGATTTCGACCGGCCGTTCCAGCAACTGATCACCGAGGCGGCTTGGGGAACGGTATGGGCGCGCCCCGGCCTGTCGAAGCGCGAGCGCTCGATCGTCACGCTGGCGCTGTTGGCGGCGCTGGGCCATGACGAGGAAGTGGCCATGCATGTGCGCGCCACCGCCAATACGGGCGCCTCGCGCGACGATATCTGCGAAGCCTTCCTGCATGTCGCCATCTATGCCGGAGTGCCGGCTGCCAACCGCGCCTTCAAGATCGCCAAAGAGGTGTTCGCGCAGATGGACGACGCCCGTGCCTGAGCCCGACTCCAACCGGACGCCGGAGACCGGCGCCTTCCTCCAGCGCGACCGCCAATGGCATCCGCCGGCATTCACGCCAAACTATAAGAGCTCGGTACTGCGCTCGCCGCAGAAGGCGCTGGTCGCCTTCGACAACACGCTGTCGGAACTTACCGGCCCGGTGTTCGGACATGCCATGCTGGGCGAGTTCGACAACGACCTGATTCACAATTTCGCCAGACCCGGCGAGAGCGCCATCGGCGAGCGCATCATTGTTCATGGACGGGTGCTCGACGAACGGGGCAGGGGCGTGCCCGGCGTGCTGCTGGAATTCTGGCAGGCCAATGCCGGCGGCCGCTATCGCCACAAGAAGGATGGCTATCTCGCGCCGCTCGATGCGAATTTCGGCGGCTGCGGCCGCACTATTACCGGCGAGGACGGCGGCTATGCTTTTCGGACGGTCAGGCCCGGCCCTTATCCATGGCCAAACGGACCGAACGACTGGCGACCGGCGCATGTCCACTTTTCCGTGTTCGGCCACGGCTTCGCGCAGCGGCTGATCACGCAGATGTATTTCGAGGGCGATCCGCTGATCTGGCGCTGCCCGATCGTCGGCGGCATTGCTGACAAGAAAGCCGTCGAAGTGCTGATTGCCGCGCTCGACATGCAGTCGACCATCCCGATGGACGCGCTCGCCTACAAGTTCGACATCGTGCTGCGCGGGCGGCGCTCGACGCTGTTCGAGAACAGGCCGGAGGGCAATTGATGGCGCAGGCGCTCGACCGGCTGAAGGAGAGCCCATCGCAGACCGCGGGGCCCTATGTGCATATCGGGCTGACGCCCAATTTCTGCGGCATTGGCGGCGTCTACGAAAGCGATCTCGGCTCGACCATGGTCAACGACCAGACCAAGGGCGAGCGCATCGACCTGTGCATCCGCGTGCTCGACGGCACCGGCACGCCGCTCAAGGACGCGCTGATCGAGATCTGGCAGGCGGATGCCAATGGTCTCTACAATTCGCCTGCCGAAATGCGCGGTGAGGCCGATCCGAATTTTTTGGGCTGGGGCCGCCAGCCGACCGACATGGAAACCGGCATCTGCCTGTTCCAGACGATCAAGCCCGGCCGGGTGCCATTCCGCGACGGCCGGCTGATGGCGCCGCATATCAGCCTGTGGATCGTGGCGCGCGGCATCAATATCGGCCTCAACACGCGGCTCTATTTCTCCGACGAGGACAAGGCGAATGCCGAGGATCCGATCCTCGCCCGCATCGAGCATCGCGTTCGGGTGCCGACGCTGATCGCCGAGCGCCAGGGCGACGTTTTCGTGTTCGATGTCCACCTGCAAGGCGAGAAGGAGACGGTCTTCTTTGACAGCTGACCGGACCGCTCATGACCGTATCGCCCTTCGATCATCCGCTGCTTTCCGCCTTGTTCGGCGATGAGGTGACCGCACAGCATTTCGCTCTGGAAGCTGACATCGAAGCGATGCTCGCCTGCGAGCGGGCACTGGCCGAGGCGGAGGCCGAATGCGGCGTGATCCCACGCGATGCCGAGGCGGCGATCGTCAAGGCGCTGGCCGCGTTCCGGCCGGACACCGCAAAGCTGCGCGCCGGCGTCGCCAAAGATGGCATCGTGGTGCCGGAACTGGTGCGCCAGCTCAGGGCCGCCATTGGCGAGCAGCATGGCGCGTTCGTTCATTTCGGCGCGACCAGCCAGGACGTCATCGACACCTCGCTGGTGCTGCGGCTGCGCCAGGCGGTCGACCATATCGGGCTGCTGCTCAGCGAAAACATCGTGCGGTTCACCGGGCTCGAAGAGGAGTTCGGGGGCAGGGCGCTGATGGCGATGACGCGCATGCAGCCGGCAATCCCGATCACGGTGGCGGACCGGATCGCTTCCTGGCGCGCGCCGCTAGAGCGTCACCAGCAGCGCTTGAAGGAACAATCCGGCCGGCTGCTCGTGGTGCAGTTCGGCGGCGCCGCCGGCACGCTCGAAAAGCTCGGCGACAAAGCGCTGGCCGTGCGTGCGGCGCTTGCTGCCAGACTCGGCCTTGGCGATGCGCCGCAATGGCACAGCCAGCGCGACGCGCTTGCCGAGTTCGCCGGTTGGCTTTCGCTCGTTACAGGCAGCCTCGGTAAGTTCGGGCAGGACATCGCGCTGATGGCGCAGGCTGGGACGGACATCAAGCTCTCCGGCGGCGGGGGCTCGTCGGCCATGCCGCATAAGCAGAACCCGGTGAAATCGGAAGCGCTGGTGGCGCTTGCGCGCTTCAATGCTGTCCAACTATCGGGCATGCACCAGGCGCTGGTGCACGAGCAGGAGCGCTCGGGTGCCGCCTGGACGCTGGAGTGGCTCATTCTGCCGCAGATGGTGGTGGCGACGGCGGCCGCGCTCAGGCTTGCGGCCGAGCTTGCCGCGCAGATCAAAAGCCTCGGCCACTGATGCGCATCCAGGTCGCTATCATTGGGTCGGGACCTTCCGGGCTCCTGCTTGGCCAGTTGCTCGCCAGCATCGGTGTCGAGACGGTCATCCTCGAACGATCGAGCCGCGAGCATGTGCTTGGCCGCGTGCGCGCCGGCGTGCTCGAGCAAGGTACGGTCGACCTGCTCGGCGAGGCGGGCGCCGCCGACAGGCTGCATGCTGAAGGCCTTGAGCATTCCGGCATCTCGCTAGCTTTCGACGGACGCCTGCATCGCATCAATCTCACGGCACTCACCAGCGGCAAGCATGTCACGGTCTACGGACAGACCGAGGTGACGCATGATCTGATGGACAAGCGCGAGGCGGCAGGGCTCGTCACCGTGTACGAGGCAGAGAATGTCGCGCCGCATGATTTTGGCGGTGCATCGCCCTTCATCACCTACGACAAGGATGGCGTCAGCCATCGCATCGACTGCGACTTCATCGCCGGCTGCGACGGTTATCATGGCGTCAGCCGCCACTCGGTGCCGGAGGGCGCGCTGAATACTTTCGAGCGGCAATATCCGTTCGGTTGGCTGGGCGTGCTGGCGGAAGTGCCGCCGGCCGATCATGAGCTGATCTACGCCAATCACGAGCGCGGCTTCGCGCTGTGCTCGATGCGCTCGCCGCGCCGCAGCCGCTACTATGTGCAGGTTCCCGCCGATGAGCGCGTCGAGGCCTGGTCGGACGATCGCTTCTGGGACGAGCTCAGGCGTCGCCTGCCGCCGCAGACGGCCGCCGCCGTGACCACCGGGCCGTCCTTCGAGAAATCGATCGCGCCGCTGCGCTCCTTCGTCGCCGAGCCGATGCGCTTCGGCCGGCTGTTCCTGGTCGGCGACGCCGCCCATATCGTGCCGCCGACAGGCGCCAAGGGCCTCAACCTCGCTGCCAGCGACGTGCGCTATCTCTTTGCCGGGCTTCGCGAATTCTATTCCGACAAATCCGAAGCCGGGCTCGACGTCTACTCAGCCACGGCGCTGGCGCGCGTCTGGAAAGCGGTGCGCTTCTCCTGGTGGATGACGACGATCCTGCACCGCTTTCCCGAGACCGGCGAGTTCGGCCAGCGCATCCAGGAGGCCGAGCTCGACTATCTCGTGCATTCAAAGGCGGCCTCGACCGCACTGGCCGAAAACTATGTCGGCTTGCCCTATTGATTGGCGAAAACCGTCACACCCGCTCCAGCGCGATCGCAATGCCCTGGCCGACGCCGATGCACATGGTGGCTAAAGCAAGCTTGCCGCTGCGCTCGCGCAGCTCAAGCGCCGCCGTGCCGGTGATGCGGGCGCCCGACATGCCAAGGGGGTGACCAAGCGCGATTGCCCCGCCATTCGGATTGACGTGCGCAGCGTCCTCGGCGATGCCGAGTTGGCGCAGCACCGCGATGCCTTGCGATGCAAAGGCCTCGTTGAGTTCAACCACATCGAACTGATCGGGTGTCAGGCCGAGGCGGCCACAGAGCTTTTTCGTCGCCGGCGCCGGACCGATGCCCATGATGCGCGGCGCGACGCCAGCGACGGCGCCCCCGAGGATGCGGGCGATCGGCGCCAGGCCATGTTTCTTCGCCGCCGCTTCCGAGGCGACGATGAGGGCGGCCGCGCCGTCATTGACGCCGGAGGCATTGCCGGCGGTCACCGTGCCGCCCTGCCGGAACGGCGTCGGCAGTTTGGCCAGCGCCTCGACGGTCGTGCCGGCGCGCGGATGTTCATCCTTCGACACGACAACCGGATCGCCCTTTCTCTGCGGGATGGTCACGGGCGTGATCTCTTTCGCCAGCCGGCCATTGGCCTGCGCGGCCACCGCCTTGTCCTGGCTGCGTACGGCGAAAGCGTCCTGGTCGGCGCGCGAGACGGAAAAATCCTCGGCGACGTTCTCGCCGGTCTCCGGCATGGAATCGACACCATACTGTTTCTTCATCAGCGGGTTGATGAAGCGCCAGCCGATAGTGGTGTCGTAAATTTCCGCATTGCGCGAGAAGGCGGTGTCGGCCTTCGGCATAACGAAAGGCGCGCGGCTCATCGATTCCACGCCGCCGGCAATCATCAACTCGGCCTCGCCGGCCTTGATGGCGCGCGCGGCGATGGTAATGGCGTCCATGCCGGAGCCGCACAGGCGATTGACGGTCGAGCCCGGGATATCCTGGGGCAGGCCGGCCAGCAGCAGCGCCATGCGCGCGACGTTGCGGTTGTCCTCGCCGGCCTGGTTGGCGCAGCCATAGACGACATCGTCGACCGCCGCCCAGTCGACGCCGGGGTTGCGCTCGACCAGCGCTTTCAGCGGGATGGCACCGAGATCGTCGGCACGTACCGAGGACAGCGCGCCGCCGAAGCGGCCGATCGGCGTGCGGATGTAATCGCAAATGAAGGCTTCGGCCATCTATGCAGCTTTCCCTTTGGCGGTCCCTTGATGCGCCGCTTTGGTGCGGGCCTGCAGGTCGCGCAATGTCTTCAGCTCGAGTTCCGTCGGGGCCGGCGTCTCGTCAAGGGCCTCGGCGAATTTTACGACCCAGCCACAGGTCGCCTGAACCTGCTCGCGGGTGACGCCAGGATGCAGCGACACGACGGTGAATTCCTTGGTCACCGGGTCCGGCTTCCAGATGGCAAGGTCGGTGATCAAAAGCGTCGGGCCGGCCGTATCAATGCCGAGGCGCTTGCGATGGTCGCCGCCCTCGCCGTGGCCAAAAGAGGTGAAGAAGTCGATCGTCTCGACCATGCCGCGCTTCGACTGCGCCATGGTAATGTAGACCTGTTTCGACGAGGTGGCGATCTCCGGTGCGCCGCCGCCGCCGGGCAGCCGAGTCTTCGGATGCGCATAGTCGCCGATGACGGTGGTGTTGATGTTGCCGTACTTGTCCAACTGGGCCGCACCCAGGAAGCCGATCGAGATGCGGCCACCCTGCAGCCAGTAGCGGAACATCTCCGGCACCGCGACCGTGGTCACCGCCGTCTCGCACAATTCGCCATCGCCGATGGACAGCGGCAGCACGTCCGGCGCGGTGCCGATCGTGCCGCTTTCGTAGATCAGCGTGATGTCTGGCGCATGCGTCAGCCGCGCGACATTGCAGGCGGCCGACGGCGCGCCGATGCCGACGAAGCAGACGTCCTCGCTTTTCAGCGCGCGGCTGGCGGCGATCGTCATCATCTCGTTGGGGGTGAAATCCAGACCGTCGCTCATGCGGCTTTCCTCAGATGCTCGACGCGGGCGGCGAAGTCGTCCGCGGTGCTTTCGATGACGTTCTTCTGCATCCACGCCTGGAAGCGGTCGCGGTCGGCGGCGATCTCCTCCCATTCGAGATAGGCGGCGTTGTCGCGTTCGTAGTAGCCATGCGTGTAGGAGGGATGCGAGCCGCCGGGCACGACCGCGATCGCCGCGATCGTCCAGCCCGGCAGCACGGTGAGGTTGGGATGGAGGTCGTCGAAATTGTCGACCACTTCCTCGACCGTCACCACGGCGCGCTTTGCCGAAAGCACGGCTTCCTTCTGGATGCCGATGATGCCTTCGACCAGCACATTGCCCTTCCGGTCGGCCTTTTGCGCGTGGATGAAGGTGACGTCGGGGCGGATCGCGGGAACGGCGGCCAGCACCTCGCCGGTAAACGGGCAGGTGATGGACTTGATGTTAGGATTGACCGCTGCCAGGCCGGCGCCGCGATAGCCGCGAAACACGGCGCAGGGCAGGCCGGCGGCACCAGCCTCATAGGCATTGGCCATGCCGGCGTGGCTGTGCTCCTCGACCTCTATCGTGCGCGGAAAACCGTTCTCGATGGCGTCGCGGGCGCGCCTGAGCAGGCCGACGCCCGGATTGCCGACATAGGAGAAGACGATCTTCTTCGCCATGCCCATGCCGATCATCTGGTCGTAGATCAGGTCGGGCGTCATGCGGATCAGCGTCAGGTCGCGAAAGCCCTGGCGGATTGCCTCATGCGCGGCGGCGGTCGGGATCAGATGGGTGAAACCTTCGAAGGCGACCGTATCGCCGTCATGCAGGTTCTCCGCGACAGCCTCTTTCAGCGGCAGGAACTTGACCATCGTGGCGGCTCCGGAGATGTAAAAGTTCGCATTGCGAACATTAGTTTCCTATGTGATATTCTTATCGTGCCGTCCTGACCAGAGTCAACGCCAGCCAGGAGACGTCCATGGAAGACGAAGCAGCATCGCGGGATCATGTCGGCTCGCTGGAACGCGGCCTGGCAGTGATGGAAATCCTTGCCCGCCATCCGGCCGGCATGACGCTGACCGAGATGGCCGAGGAAGCGGGCCTGACTCGCGCCGGCGCCCGCCGCTTTCTGCTCACGCTGGCTGCCACCGGCTACGCGACGCAATCGGGCCGGTTGTTTTCGCTCTCGCCGCGCCTTTTGACCGTCGCCCGGACATGGCTCAGCGGCGCTTCGCTGTGGGCCTTCGCGACGCCCATCATGCGCGAGGTGGCGGGTCTATTCGACGAGGCCTGCAACGCGGCGGTGCTGTCGGGCGAGGACGTCGTCTATGTCGCCCGCATTCCCGGCCGCCGCATCCTGAGCGTTGCGCTCGATGTCGGCACGAGGCTGCCGGCCTATTGCACGTCGATGGGACGCGTGCTGCTTTCCGGCCTGGCGGCGGATGAATTGACGGCCTTCCTGACGCAAGCGACCATCGAGCGGCGGACGCCGAAGACGATCACCGGTCGTGCCGCGCTGGGCAAGGCCATCGACAAGGCGAGGGCGGACGGCTTCGCCATCGTTGACGAGGAACTGGAACTCGGCCTGCGCTCGATAGCCGTGCCGATCAACGACCGTGCCGGCCGCTCCGTTGCCGCCATCAATGTCTCAACGCAATCGGCGCGTTTCTCGGTCGAAACGATGGAACGCGAGATCCTGCCGGTGCTGCTGAAGGCAAAGCGGCGGGTGGAAGAGTTCTTCTTCGTCTAGCGTTCGGTTGATTGTCCGGCAGAGTGCCGTTGACGCTTGCTTTCAGATGCGCTAATGAACAGGATTATACAGGTTCATTGAACAGGTATCGATATGGTCCGTCGCGCGACGCAGCTCTCCCCCGGCACCGGCAAGCCCGAGCAGATCGCGACGGTTCTGGAGCATGAGATCCGCTCCGGCATGCTCGGCTTCGGCGACCGCCTGCAGAGCGAGAACGAGCTCGTGCAGCGCTTCTCCGTCAGCCGCAATACGGTCCGCAAAGGGCTCGAAGAACTGTCGAATCGCGGGCTCATCACCACGAAAGTCGGCATCGGTTCCTTCGTCACTTTCGACGGCATGCCGGTCGATGACGCGATCGGCTGGTCGCGCGCGCTCGCCAATGCCGGCGCCAATGCCGAAACCCGGACGCTGAGGCTCGAGATCATCGAGGACGCCGAGCTCGCGGCAAAACTCGGTGTCGAGAACCCATCCTTCATTGCCGTCGATCGCGCGCGCACCAACGCCGATGACGGTCACGCCATCTCGATCGAGCGCAGCCGCTTGCCGCTATCGCCCGAATTGGAAGAGGTGCCGTTGCGCGGACTGCGCGAAGGCACGCTCCACCAGACGTTGCGCGGGGCAGGGCTCGTTCCCGATCATGGCGAGGAATGGGTCGACATCGAGATGCTCAGCGCCGCCGATGCCGCGATCCTCGATTGCGCGCCGGGCACGCCCTTTTTGCGCACGCGGCGCCTGACCCGCGCCGCCGATGGCCGCGCCATCGAATTCGTCACCAGCCTGCTCAACCCGGCGCATTTCGCCCTGCATCTGGAGTTCTGAGCATGGCGGCCGACGCACTTGACCGGGCAATGGGGGCATTAATCGGCGGGGCGCTGGGTGACGCGCTGGGCATGCCGACGCAGCTTTTGTCGCCCGACCGCATCGCTGAACTCTACGGCCATGTCGAGGACTTCGTCGCGCCCGCCGCCGATCATCCGGTGTCGAAAGGGCTGCCGGCCGGCGCCATCACCGACGACACCGAACAGGCGTTGCTGCTCGGCCGCATTCTGATCAGCTCCGGCGAGCGCTTCGACCATGCGCGCTGGGTCAACGCGCTGCTCGGATGGGAGCGGGATGTAAAGGCGCGCGGCAGCTATGACCTGCTTGGGCCGTCGACCAAGCGCGCCATCGACGCCATCAATGACGGCGTGCCGGCGGAAGAGGCGGGGCGAGGCGGCGACACCAATGGCGCGGCGATGCGCATCGCGCCGGTCGGCATCACGATGTCGCCCGAGCCGCTTGACGCGCTGGTCGCCAAAGTGGCGGAGACCTGCCGGGCCACGCACAACACGTCGATCGCCATTGCCTCCGCCGCCGCGGTCGCTGCCGCGGTCAGCCTTGGTGTTTCGGGCGGCGACTGGCGCGCGGCTTCCGGTCATGCCGTCGCGGCGGCAAAGCTAGGTGCCGCGCTCGGCCATTGGGTTACCGGGGGCGACATCGCGGCGCGTATCCTCTGGGCGCAGGAACTCGTCCGTGGCAAGGGAGACAAAGAGGCAGTCCGGTTGATCGTCGACCTGATCGGCACCGGCGTCGCCAGCCAGGAATCGGTTCCGGCGGCATTCGCCGTGCTGGAGGTGGCGCAAGGCGATGCATGGCAGGCTGCCGTCATCAGCGCCAATCTCGGAGGCGACACCGACACGATCGGCGCCATCGCCGCCGGCATGGCGGGGGCCTGCTCGGGCTTGTCGCGGCTGCCGCAGGATCGCATCGCCAGGCTCAAGGGCATCGACCTTGCCGAGGTCCGCGCGCTGGCCGTCGACCTGGTCGCGGCGCGAACCGCGAAGGCCGGCTCGGGCAAGGAGGCTGCCGCATGAGCGGGCGTCTCGTCCATGTCGGCAGCGCTGTGGTCGACTATGTCTACCGCATCGATACCTTGCCGGCGCCGGGCACCGAAAAGACCGCGACGAGCTACGCCCGGGTGGCCGGCGGCGGCTTCAACATGATGGTCGCGGCGAGCCGCACCGGCATGAAGGTCGCGTTCGGCGGCCAGTTGGGTACCGGACCGGACGGCGATTTCCTGCGCGCTGCTTTCGCCGTTGAAGGCATCGAGACGCTGACGCCACCGTCGCCTTTGATGGACAGCGGCAATTGCGTCGCCATGATCAGCGGTGACGCCGAACGCACTTTTGTCTCATGGCCGGGCGCTGAAAGCGTGCTCACGCTCGACATGATGGCGCCCGTCCAAGTCGTTCCGGGCGATTGGGTTTTCGCCTCCGGCTATACGCTGAGCTATCCCGGCAGCCGCGACGCGCTCGCTGACTGGATCGAGGCGCTGCCGGCGGAAATTCCCTTCGTCTTCGATCCGACGCCAGTGATTGCGGAGATTCCGCGCTCGATCCTGGACCGGGTGCTCGCGCGCACGACCTTGCTGAGCTGCAACACGAATGAAGCGGCCGAAATCGCCGGCGCCGGTGATGCCCAGACGGTTGCCATTCGGCTTCTGGCCGAGCACTGCCAGAATGCAGCAGGCGTCGTCATCCGCGCCGGGGCGCATGGCTGCCTGGTGCGGATGGCCGACGGCGGCACGCGGGCGATCCCCGGTTTCGAGGTCCCAGCCGTCGACACCAACGGCGCCGGCGACACCCATATCGGCGCCTTCGTCAGCGCATTGGCGCGCGGCCTGCCGCCTTGCGAGGCGGCCCGCTACGCCAACGCCGCGGCGGCACTTTCCGTGACCCGCCATGGCGGATCTTCGGCGCCGACGGATTCAGCAATCCAGGAATTCCTGAGCCATCGCGATCAAGCGACGACCGCGCATGGCCAGGAGGAAGCGACTGCGACTTAACAAGCCCGTCAACCGGGCAAACAATGAGAGGAAAACAAACATGCGCATGCCCAGACTGACCGCTTTTCTGACGGCGACCGCCGTCTTCGTTTCCGCCCTTGCCGCACAGGCCGCCGAAGAAGTGCATGTGCTCAACTGGAAGGGCTACGGCGCCGACGAGCCCTGGGCGGTCGCCAATTTCGAGAAGGCGACCGGCTTCAAGGTGGTCAACGACTTCTTCAATTCCGAGCAGGAGATGCTGACCAAGCTGAGGACCAATCCGGGCCTCTACGACGTCGTCATGATCAACGCCGCCTTCAACGACCAGGCGATGGCGGGCAAGCTGATCCAGCCGATCGACACATCGAAGCTCTCCAACTATGCCGACGTCAGCAAGGATAAAGCCGGCTCGCCGATGCTCAACCATGACGGCAAGGTCTATGGCGTGCCGTGGGTGTGGGGTCTCACCGCCTTAGCCATCAACGAAAAATCCTTCGACAAGCCACCGACGAGCATCGCCGAGATGTGGGATCCGGCCCACAAGGGCCGCGTCATCATCCGCGACGACGCCGTCGAAGCGGTGCAGTTCGGGGCGATTGCCAGCGGCCAGAACATCAACGACATCAAGGATATGGATGCGGTCAAGGCAAAGCTCACCTCGCTGATGCCGCAGATCAAGACCTTCTGGAGCTCGGAGAACGACTGGAACCAGATGGTCGCCTCCAACCAGATCGACATCGGCACCTATTGGAGCGGCTCGGCCGACCGCGCCAAGACGCATTTCAAGCTGCCGGTCGAGCTGGTCATCCCGCAGGAGGGCGCCGTCGCCTGGCTCGATGCCTTCTCGATTCCCGCCGGCTCCAAGAACGTCGCCGGCGCCGAGGCGTTCATCAACTACATGATCGACCCGAAATTCTACGTCGAATGGGTCACCAAGGTCGGCGCGCCGGTTTCGGCCAACACCAAGGCGGTGGAGGCGCTGCCCGAGGACGCCTTCAACCGCAAGGTGATGGGCAGCCCGGAGGTCGCCAAGCGCATCCAGTTCCAGGCGCCGGTCACCGACGAGCAGCGCGAGAAATACCTGGCGCTCTGGCAGGAGCTGAAGGTCAACGTGAAGTAACCGGCGTTTTTCGGGGAGGAGAGGCAAAATGGCTGACCAGCTTGCGATCGGTCCGCGCCGCGGGCTGAGGCCGGCCCTGCCGCTTCTCCTTCCTGCCTATCTGTGGCTGACGGTGGCGATCTTCCTGCCGCTGTCGGCCATGGTGTTCTTCTCCTTCATGACCGACCTGCCGCTCGCAGGGAAGGAATGGGCGTTCACGCTCGGCAACTACGCGGCCTTCTTCTCGCAAAGCCTCTATCTGACGCTTCTGCTGGCTTCGCTGCGGCTCGGCCTCGAGGTCACGCTGTGGTGCGCCGTCATCGGCTATCCGGCGGCCTATGTGCTGGCCAAGGTTCTCAAGGGCCGCAGCCGCGAGGCGATCTTCCTGCTCGTCATCCTGCCGTTCTGGTCGAACGGGCTGGTGCGCATCTTCTCCTGGGCAATGGTGCTGCGCGAGGGCGGCATCCTCGACACGGCGCTCAACGCCGTGCTGCCGTTCAAGATCAACATCGATCTGATGTATTCCTATCCGGCCGTGATCATCGGCCTGGTGCACTCCTATGTGCCCTACATGGTGCTGACCTGTTATCTGACGCTGCAGGCGATCGACGACTCGCTGATCGAGGCCGGCCGCTCGCTGGGCGCGTCGCGGTTGCAGGTGCTCAAGCGGGTGATCATCCCACTGTCGATGCCCGGTTTGATCGCAGGTGCGGCGCTGATCTTCGTGCCGGTGGTCGGCTCCTTCATGGAGCCGCGCATCCTCGGCGGCCGCACCGGCACTTTTTACGGCACCATCATCGAGGACCAGTTCGTCGCCGTCTTCAACTGGCCGCTGGGCGCGGCGCTCTCCTTTATTCTGCTCGCCGTCGTGCTGATCATCCTGGCGCTGGCGGCACCGGTCTTGCGGAGGGCCGGTTGATGGCGACGACGCGCATGCTTGAATGGCTCGGGCGCTTCTACATCGTGCTTTTGCTCGGCTTCCTCTATCTGCCGATCATCATCATGGCGCTGATGTCGTTCAACGCCTCGCCCTTCTATCAGTTGCCGCTCGAATGGACGACGGACTGGTATGCTTCGCTCTGGCAGAACGACCAGCTGATCGCGGCGACCTGGAACAGCATCGAGATCGCGGTTACCACGACGATCATCTCGACGGTGCTGGGCTCGATGGCGTCGCTCGCGCTCTACCGCTACGAGTTCCACGGCAAGAAACTGCTGCAGGCGCTGCTGTTCCCGCCGATCGCCATTCCCTGGCTGATCACCGGCACGGCGATGCTGATCTTCTTCTTCGGCATCGGCATCGGTCGTGGCTTGGTCGCCATCCTGCTCGGCCATGTCGCGCTGGCGCTGCCTTACGTCATCGTCGTCGTCTCCGCCCGGCTGCAGACCTTTGCCCCGGAGCTGGAGGAGGCGGCGCGTTCGCTGGGTGCCAACCAGTGGCAGGTGACGGTCCGCGTCACGCTGCCATGGATCATGCCCGGCGTCATTGCCGGCGGGCTGTTTGCCTTCGCCGTGTCGTTCGACCAGTTCGTGGTCTCGTATTTCCTGTCGACGCCCGGCCAGACGACGCTGCCGGTCGAAATCTATGCCGCGATCCGCAAGGGCTTCACGCCAGAGATCAACGCGGTGTCGACGATCATCATCGTGGTGTCGATGGCGCTGATGCTGCTCACGGCGCGCTTCTTCAAATTCGGCGGAGAAAAATAATGGCCGGCGTCCGGGTAGCCAACGTCTCCCGCAGTTTTGGCGCGCACAAGGCGCTGGACGACGTCTCGATCGATTTTCCAGATGGCGGCTTCTACGCGCTGCTCGGACCGTCGGGCAGCGGCAAGACCACGCTGCTCCGGCAGATCGCCGGCTTCGACTTTCCCGATTCCGGCCGCATCGCCATCGGCGGCGAAAGTGTCGAGCGCGTGCCGGTCGAGAAGCGGCGCATCGGCATGGTGTTCCAGAACTATGCGCTGTTTCCCAATATGAGCGTCGCCGACAATGTCGCCTTCGGCCTTTCGGTGCGCGGCGAGCCGAAGGCGGCGATCGCCGCCGAGGTGCAGCGCGCGCTCGACCTCGTCCAGCTCGGCAAGCTCGGCAGCCGCCGGCCGCATCAGCTCTCCGGCGGCCAGCGGCAGCGCGTCGCGCTGGCGCGCGCCATCGTCACCAAGCCGCGCGTGCTTCTGCTCGACGAACCGCTCGGCGCGCTCGACAAGGCGCTGCGCGTCGACATGCAGATCGAATTGAAGCGCATCCAGCGCGAGATCGGCATCACCACCATCTTCGTCACCCACGACCAGGAAGAGGCGCTGACGATGAGCGACCGCATCGGCATCCTGCGCGACGGCAGGTTGGTGCAGGAGGGGCCTCCAGAGGAGATCTACGACAGGCCGCAAAGCGAGTTCGCCGCGACCTTCCTCGGCGACGCCAACATCTTCCGCGGCGATGCGACCGGCAACGGCATAAGGCTGTCGGATGGCACAGCTATCGCCGCCGCTTCGGGTGCGTCTGTCGCGGCGGGCGCAAAAGCAAGCTGCGCGGTGCGGCCGGAGCGCATCAAGATTTCGACCGGCACGGCAAAGCCTGATGCAGGCAATGCCAACACGCTCAAGGGGCAGGTCTCCAAGCGTATCTTCGCGGGTAACAACAGCACCTATTTCGTCGAGCGAGATGGTCAGACTTTGAAGGTGATCGTCCAGAACACCGGCGCCGAACGCCTCGCTGAGGGCGAGCCGGTAGTGCTGAGCTGGTCACCGGAGAGTACGGTTCTGATAGGCGCCTGATACAGGTCAAATCTCCGGGATGCTTTCGCGAAAGATCACCTGCAGCCGTGGCTGGTGCAGCTCATAGGGCAATCCCCTGACGGCGTGGGACAGGATGTTGAGCGCTTCGCGCGCCTCGACGCGCGGGTTCTGGTCGATCACTGCGTCGAGCGTGCCGTCGAGCAGGAGCTCCTTGGTGCCGTCGGTCACCTCATGGCCGAGAAAGAGGATGTCTTTTGCGCGGCCATGCTCTTTGAGCGCGCGGGCGATGCCGGTGTTGCCGGCGCCGACATTGTAGATCGCGGCAAGGTCGGGATGGCGTTCCAGCAGGGCCGAGGCTTCGGAATAAGCCTTCTCGCGGTCGTCGAGCATTTCGCGCATCTCGACGATCTCGAGGTTGGGCGATTCCTCGGTCAGGATATGGCGGAAACCCATCTCGCGTTCCTCGTGGCCGCGATAGGCGAGAGAGCCGGCGAACAGCGCGACCTTGCCCGGACGGCCGGCGCCCATGAAGCGGTTGAGCAGATAGCCGGCAAGCCGGCCGGCGGCGCGGTTGTCGATGCCGATATAGGCGACCCGCGGCACATGCAGGATGTCGGAGGCGATGGTGACGACCTTGACGTCGCTGGCCGACAGCGAGCGGATCGCCTCGCGCACCGTCGGATGATCGAGCGCGATCACGCCGACGCCTTGCGTCTGTCCATGCAGGTCCTGCAGCAGGCGGGCGAGCCGGTCGGGATTGAAGCCTTCGATCGTCGTCACGCGCACATCAAGATCGGGCCGCGTCTGCGCCTGGGCCTCGATGTGGCGATGCAGCAGCTTGATGAAGGAGTTGGTGCCGGCGGGCAGCGCGAAGTCGAGCCTGATCGTCTGCCCCGGCACGGATCGTTGCGGCGTCCCGTTCGGGGTCTCGGCAATATAGCCAAGGCGTTGCGCCATCTCGATGACGATCTCGCGCGTGCGCGCCCGCACACCGGGACGGTTGTTGAGCACACGGTCGACCGTGGCTGGAGAAACGCCGGCTTCCCGGGCTATGTCTGTCAGGGTTGACCGCACGTCGAGCACCTCATCGCAAGCATCAAAATCACGCAGCTGCCAATCCGTTCCGGAAAACCGCTCAGCCGCAGCCGCGATTCTGATGTGAAATGATGTAACCGGCCTTGGCCCGCACGCAAGCCGACGCGTTACACAAGGCAGCGAAGGCCCGGCAAAGCCGGCCGGATCGATGCAAGAATCCCTCAAATCCACGCAATGGGTGCGACGTGACTGGCTCGGCGAACTGCATTCTCTCCCTCATTTGCGATCTTATGACGTGTTTTGAGTATTTATGATGTTGACAGGCTCGATATGGTTCCGTCAATATCCCTCATAAGGGCCATGGAGGAACAGGCCCTTGAGGGAGGAGTTCCAATGACTGATTTGATCCGCGTCTCGCGGCGCCGTCTGCTGGCGTCCGGAGGAAAGGCGGCGGTGCTGGTTGCCGCGGCCGGCATTGCCCCGCAATTCATTCGCCCCGGCCGCGCCTTTGCGGCCGACGCGCTGGCCCCCGGCATGATCGGCGGGCCGACCGGCTTTGACGGTGCCGAACGCTACCAGTACGGGCCAGAGACACCGGAAGGGCGCGCCATCGAGGCGATCAAGGCGATGAAGGGCGCCGGCAAGGCGCCGGCCAAGATCGTGCTCGGCCTGTCGGACGGTTCGATCGGCCAGTTGACGCAGCCGTTCCCGGCGGGAGCGCCGTCGATCAAGGATCTGTGGGAAAAGGAAACCGGCATTCCGCTTGAAATCGTCGGCGTGCCGAATGGCCAGGAATTCACCAAGACGATGCAGGACATCTCCACCAAGGGTGGGGCCTATGACATCTATGCGGTGGAATGGAACCGCCTCGGCGACCTCGCCGAAACCGGCGGCATCATCAAGCTCGACGACTTCGTCGCCCAGCACAAGCCGGAATGGGACGATCCGGAGCGCGGTTACGTCAACGGCGCCAAGGGCGTGTCGCTGCTCAACCAGTATCGCGGCTCGACCTACGGCGTGTCGCTGGACGGCGACTTCCAGACCTGGGTCTACCGCACGGATCTGTTCGGCGACGAGGCCGAGAAGAAGGCCTTCAAGGACAAGTACGGCTACGATCTCGCGCCGCCCAGGACCTGGAAGCAGCATGGCGACATCGCCGCCTTCTTCCATCGCCCGGACAAGGGCCTGTTCGGCTCGACCGACCTGCGCAACCAGGGCTGGGGCTACACCAACTGGTACCAGCGCTACGTCTCGATGGCTTCGCCCAACCAGTATTTGTTCGACGACGCAGGCAAGCCGCTGATCAATTCCGAGCAAGGCATCGCGGCGACGAAGGAATATGTCGATTCGCTGGCGCATCATTCGCCGGACGCGATCTCGTGGGGCTGGCCGGAGCAGTATGGCAATTTCGCCAAGGGCGGAGCGGCGATGACCTGCGCCTTCTCCAACCTGCCAAAATTCCTCGATAATGCCGGCAACAAGGATTCGCTGGTCACCGGCAAGATCGGCTCGATGCTGCCGCCCGGCCGCGAGATCGACGGCAAGCTGGTCAGCCGCTCGGTGCTGTGGCTCAACCTGTCGGCTTCGGTCTCGGCGCAGTCCAAGAATCCGGAAGCCTGCTACCTCTTCCTGCAGTGGCTCGGATCGAGCCGCATCTATGCCTGGATGACGGCCAACCCGGGCGGCTATTTCGATCCGTTCCGCCTCTCGGACTTCTCCGATCCGCTGGTCCGCCAGACCTATCACGCCTACCACATGGACGTGGTGCGCGAGACGGTGGCGCGCACGGTGCCGACCATCAACTATCCAGGCGCGACGGCCTTCCACAATGCGCTCGATGAGAATCTCGTCGCCGCGCTGACCAAGGCCAAGACGCCGGAGCAGGCCATGGCCGACACCGAGGCAGAGTGGAAGAAGATCGCGCGGCGCACCGGCGAGGACAAGCTCCTCGAAGCCATCAAGACCAACAAGGAGGCCTGGCCCACGGTTCTCGACTCGATCGCCTGATCCGTCTCCCTGGATCAGAAAAGGAGGGGAGGGGCGAGCGCTCCTCCCCTTCGCAAGCAACGCCACCAGCAAAGCAGCCAGATGAAGCGTTCCATTCCTTTCGAGATGTTCCGCTACGCCGCGATCTTCGCGGCGATCGCGGTGACGCTGGTGCCGATCCTGTGGATGGTGTCGATGGCCTTCAAACCGATCGGCGAGTGGTCGGCCACAGGCGCCGACCTGACCTGGTGGCCGAAGCATCCGACGCTTGCCAATTTCCAGTTCGTGTTCGGTGAATCCACCAACAGCCTGATCGTGGCGCTCGACCGCACGGCGCTGAAGCCGATCCTGTCGTCGCTGCTCTCGGCGGTGTTCGGAACCGCGATCGCCATGTCGGCGGGCACCGCGGCCGCTTACGGCCTGTCACGTTTCGGCTCCGGCCAGAACCTGCCGCTGGCGCTGATCCAGCTCAGGCTGTTTCCGCCGATGGCCGTGATGATCCCCGTGATGATCATGTGGTCGTTTCTCAACTTCACCGACAGCTGGTGGGGCCTGGCGCTGATCTACGGCATCGTCACGCTGCCCTTTGCCTTCTGGCTGATGAAGACCTTCTTCGACGACATGCCGCGCGAGATCGAGGAGGCAGCGCTTGTCGAGGGCTGCTCCCGGCTGCGCGTCTTCACCCGCATCACGCTGCCGATGATGCGCGCACCGCTGGCGAGCGCCGCGCTCTTCGTCTTCATCCTCAACTGGTCGGACTATCTGATCGCGCTGCTGCTCACCACGCGCGAATGGGTGACAATCCCCGTCTACATGGCGTCGCTGTCGTCCTCGATGACCGGGCAGCTCTATGGCGCCAAGGCGGCGCTCGGCCTGATCGCGGCGGTGCCGCCGGTGATCATGGGCATCGCCATCCAGCGCCATCTGGTGCGCGGGCTGACCTTCGGAGCGCTCAAGCAATGAGCGCGGTGACCGCCACGATTTCGGAGGACGAGATGGGCGCCGCGCGCGGCAAGCCGGCTCTGCGGGACGAAGGCGCGCGGCTGGGCTTCCGGCTGACCTTGCCGGCGCAGATCCTGGTGCTGTTCATTTCGGCCTTCCCGCTCCTGATGCAGCTCTACATCAGCGTCACCGACTGGTCGCCGCTTTCGGGCATCGGCTGGTGGAACGCCTGGGAGATGTGGAACAGTTTCGCCAACTACACCGACCTTGCGGCCGACACGCGGTTCTGGAGCGCCCTGCAGCGCACGGCGATCGTCATGCTCGTCTGCGTGCCGGCGGAGTTCCTGCTGGGCCTGGCACTTGCGACGCTGTTTGCCGACGACTTTCCCGGCAAGCGGATCTTCTATTCGATCCTGCTGATGCCGATGATGGTCGTGCCCGCGGTCGCCGGCTATATGTTCTTCATGCTGTTCCAGTCGGGCGGCCCGGTGAACGACATCCTGTCGCGGATCATCGGCACGCCCGTCACCATCGCCTGGCTTTCCGATCCGACGCTGGCTCTGATCGCCGTCATGATCGCCGACATCTGGCAGTGGACGCCGCTGATGTTCCTGATCCTGCTCGCCGGCCTGGTTGGCGTGCCGGAGGACCAGATGAAGGCGGCGACGCTGCTCGGCGCCAATGCGTGGCAGCGCTTCACCACCATCGTGCTGCCGAAGATGAAGACGATCATCATCATCGCGCTGGCGATCCGGGTGATCGAGAACTTCAAGGTCTTCGACACGCTCTACATCATGACCGGCGGCGGTCCCGGTGTGGCCACCGAGACGATCTCGGTCTACATCTACAAGGTCACCACCCAGGACCTGATCTGGGGCTATGTGGCGGCCATCGCTCTCGCCATCCTGATCGTGCTCTCGGTCGTCGCTGTCTACGCCATGAAGCGTATGGCACGGGCGCGTGAGGTGCCGGCATGAGCGCGATCCACCTCGAGAACCTGGTCAAGAAATTCGGCGACTTCACCGCGCTGAAGACGATGGACCTCGAGATCGCCGACGGCGAGTTCATGGCGCTGCTCGGGCCTTCCGGCTGCGGCAAGTCGACGACGATGAACATGATCGCCGGCATGGAGGAGCCGACCGGCGGAAAGATCCTGTTCGGCGAACGCGACATGGCCGGCGTGCCGATGGGGCGGCGCGGCGTCGGCTTCGTCTTCCAGAATTACGCTATCTTCACCCATATGACGGTGCGCCAGAACCTCGCCTACGGGCCGAAGATGCGCGGCGCTGCCAAGGCCGAGATCGACCACCGTGTCGGCGCGATTGCCGAGATGCTGCAGCTTTCGCCGCTGCTCGACCGCAAAGCGGACCGGCTGTCCGTCAACATCCTGCAGCGCGTCGCGATCGGCCGCTCGGCGATCATGGAGCCGGCGATCTTCCTGCTCGATGAGCCGCTGTCCAACGTCGACGCCGCGTTCCGCGCGGTGATGCGCACCGAGCTCAAGCAACTGCAGCGGCAGTTCAAGCAGACCATGGTCTATGTCACGCATGACCAGCTCGAGGCGATGACCATGGCCGACCGCATCGCGGTGATGGATCACGGCGTGCTGCAGCAGGTCGGCACGCCGCTCGAGGTCTACAACAATCCGGCCAATGTCTTCGTCGCCCGCTTCATCGGCGCGCCGGGCATGAACCTGCTCAGGGGCAGACCCGCGACAAGCGATCGCGGGCTGGTGATCGATCTCGGGCCGCTTGGCATCACGCCGCCCTTGCCGGAGGAACTCGCTCCGGCCGTGCGCGCGGTGCGCGGAGAGGTGCTTTACGGCTTCCGGCCGGAGCAGGTGACGCTTGCCGAGCGCGGGCTGCCGATGCCGGTGAGCTTCGTCGAGAGGATCGGCGCGCGCACCATCGTCCACCTTGGCGAGGGCGACAGCGCGGTGAAGGCGGTGTTCGAGAACGATGTCGGCCTGTCGATCGGGCAGACGGCGATCGTCGCGCCGCCGGCTTCCTCGGTGCGCGTCTTCGACGCCGCCAATGGCCTGGCAATGAAGGCGGGCTGAGACATGGCCGATATCGTTTTCCGCAATGTCACGAAACGCTACGGCAAAACACTTGCCGTCGACGATGCCTCGTTCACCGTCAACGACAACGAGTTCTTCTGCTTCTTCGGCCCGCCGCTGTCGGGCAAGTCGACGATCCTGCGCCTGGTGCTCGGATTGGAGGCGCCCGACGAGGGCGAAATCCTGATCGGCGGCAAGCCGGTGAACAGCGTCTCGCCGGCGGAACGCAACGTCGCCATGGTGTTCCAGAACCTGGCGCTGTTCCCGCATATGAGCGCGCGCGACAATGTCCGTTTCCCGCTGGTCGAGCGCAAGGTCGCTGAAGCCGAGATCGAGAAGCGCCTCGCCGATGTCGCCGCCAAGCTCCACATCGGTCATATCCTGCACAAGCCGCCGGCGCAGCTTTCCGGCGGCGAGCGGCAGCGCGTGGCGATCGCACGGGCCCTGGTGCGCGACCCGGCCGCCTATCTGATGGACGATCCGATCTCGGCGCTCGATGCGCGGCTGCGCGAGGAGACGCGCGTCGAGCTGAAGCGCATCCAGCGCGAGCTCGGCAAGACGCTGATCTATGTCACGCATGACCAGGAGGAGGCGATGTCGGTCGCCGACCGCATGGCGATCCTGGAGAACGGCCGCATCAGGCAGATCGGCGCGCCGGCCGAGATCTACGATCGTCCGGCAAGCGCCTATGTGGCGCGCATGCTCGGCTCGCCGGTGATGAACATCCTGCCCTCGGTGCGCGGCGCCGGCGGGGTCGAGGCGGCCGAAGGGACGATCCGCATCGCCGACGCCAAGGCGCCGGCCGAGGCGATCGAGATCGGGCTCAGGCCCGAAGACATCAAAGTGCGTCCGTGGGCAGACGATGAGACGGCGGATGGGGGCAAGGGCCGCCCGGCACGAGTGTTCGAGGTCGAGCCGCTCGGCGGCTACACCGTGGTGACTTTAGCCGCCGGGCAGGCGCGGGTGAGGGCACTGCTGCGCGGCCAGCCCGACATCAGGCCGGACGCGGTGGTGGCGATATCCTGCGAGCCGGCCCGCGTGCATTATTTCGGCCAGGACGGAGGCGCGTTGTGACGGCCGCCGCGAGGACAGAATTTCGGGAGGAAGAGATGGCAAGCAAGGGCTTCGAGCCGGACGTCAAGGTTCGCACCAAGGATTACAAAATCGGTTGCGTCGGCGCCGGCATGATCATGGCCGAGTGCCATCTGGCGGCCTACAAGGAAGCCGGCTTCCCGGTGGTGGCGATCGCCTCGCGCACCAAGGCGAATGCTGAGAAGGTCGCCACCCGCTGGGGCATTCCGACGGTGCACGATACGCCGGAACAGCTGATCGAGGATCCGAACGTCGAGATCATCGACCTTGCCTTCCCCCCGGACCAGCAGCCGGCGCTGATCCGCCACGCGCTGAAGCAGAAGCACATCAAGGCGATCCTGGCGCAGAAGCCGCTGGCACTGACGGTGGAGGAAGCGGTCAAGCTGCGCGACGAGGCGGCCAAATCCGGCAAGATCCTCTCGGTCAACCAGAACATGCGCTACGACCAGTCGATGCGCGTCCTGAAGCAGATCATCGACAATGGCGAGCTTGGCGACATCGTCTTCGCGCAGATCGACATGCACGCGATCCCGCACTGGCAGACCTTCCTCGAGGATTACGACCGGCTGACGCTCGCCAATATGAGCGTGCACCATCTCGACGTGCTGCGCTTCCTGTTCGGGGATCCCGACGAGATCACGACGCTGACGCGCAAGGACCCGCGCACGCGCTTCGATCATTCCGACGGCATCACGGTATCGACGCTGCGCTTCCCGTCGGGCGTGCTCGCGGTGTCACTGGAGGATGTGTGGTCCGGCCCGCGCCAGGACGGTTACAAGGACGATCAGCACATCAACTGGCGCGTCGACGGCACCAAGGGCGTAGCCAAGGGCACCATCGGCTGGCCGACGGGCGCGGCCTCGACGCTGACCTATGCCTCGGCCGAGACGACCGGCGGCGAATGGGTGAGCCCAAGCTGGGAGACGATGTGGTTCCCGCAGGCCTTCATCGGCGTGATGGAACAGCTGCAGCACGCGGTCAAGACCGGCACGCCGCCGGCGCTCTCCGTTGCCGACAACGTCAAGACCATGGCGCTGGTCGAGGCGGGTTACCGCTCCATCGCCTCGGGCCGCACCGTCAAGCTTTCCGAAATCTCGACAAACTGAATCAACTGAATCGCTTACAAGGAGGAATTCACACCATGATGCAGGCAGGCATTTTCACGGGGTATTTCCCGTACGGCCTCGAAGAGACGGCGCGGAAGATCCGCGGCCTCGGCTTCAACACGGTGCAGCTCGATCTGCATTTCAAGGATATCGATCTGTCGGCGGGCCAGATCACCAAGGACAAGGCGAAGAAGGTGCGCGACACCTTCCGCGACCATAACCTGCCGGTCTGCTGTGTGTCGGGCTATACCAACATCATCCATCCGGACAAGGCGGAGCGCGAGAAGCGCGTCGGCTATCTCAAGGAGATCATCCGCAACGCCCGCCATTTCGGCTCGCCTTACGTGATCTCCGAGACCGGCACCTACAATACCGAGTCCGATTGGGTGCATCACCCCAAGAACAAGACCGAGGAAGGTTTTGAAGAGTGCCGCAAGGTGATCGCGGACCTCGCCCAGACGGCCTATGACCACGGCGCGGTCTTCCTGCTCGAAACCTATGTCAACAACGTCGTCGGCTCGGTCGAGGAAACGGTGAAGATGTTCGCGCAGGTCGACCATCCCGGCCTCGGCCTGCTGATGGACCCGACCAATTATTTCGAGACCCACAACATCGACCGGATGGACCAGATCCTGAACCAGGTCTTCGACACGCTGACCGACAAGATCAAGATAGCGCACGCCAAGGACGTCAAGCGCTCGGGCGACGACAAGTCGGAGAAGCATGCCGATATCGGCGACGCCGACGCGATGGAAAGCCACACCTTCCGCGGCGTTGGTGAGATCGAGCTGCCGGCGCCGGGCCTCGGCTCGCTGAACTACGATCTCTACCTCAAGCGTCTGGCCGAGAAGCACCCGAACATCCCGGTCATCATTGAGCATCTGTCGGAAGACGACGTGCCGCGCGCCAAGAAGTTCCTCGACGGGAAGTTCCGAGAGAACGGGCTGTGAGGCTGCGCCGCGCCGCCTTTCGGGCGGCGCCGGCACCTTTGTCAGATATGAGTGGAGGAAACGAGATGATGAAGTTTGGATTGAAGCTGGCGGCCGCGGCGACTTTGCTTGCCGGCGTTGCGTTGGGATCGGCCGCGCAGGCGCAGGACGGCCAGAAGACATTTTACCTTTTGTCGCATGGCGGTCCCTCGGACGCGTTCTGGATCGACTGGAATGCCGGCGCCACCAACGCCTGCGACCAGCTCAAGGTGACCTGCAAGATCTCCTTCAGCGGCGGCGACATGGCGGCGCAGAAGGAGGCTTTCAATGCGGCGCTTGCCGCCAAGCCGGACGGCATCGCCACAACCTCGGCGCAGCCGGGCCTGTGGACCGAGGAGGTGAAGGCGGCCAAGGCAGCCGGCGTCCCGATCGTGTTCTTCAACACCGACGATCCGGCAACGGGCCGCCAGGCCTATGTCGGCGCCGACCTCAAGGAAGCCGGCGCGATCTGGGCGAAGTATCTCGTCGACCACAAGATGGTGAAGCAGGGCGACAAGGTGTTCCTGCCGGTCGAGGTTCCCGGCGCCAGCTATCAGCAGCTCGAGACGGAAGGCATCGCCGGCGTCTTCGATCCGCTCGGCATCAAATATGACGTGGTCGACTGCGGCACCGATCCGGCCGGCATCATCGCCAAGATGACCGACTATATGGTCGCCAACAATCCGCCGGCGATCATTGCGCTCGGCGACTCCGTAGCGGCCAGCGTGAAGCGGGTGTTCGACGGCGCCGGCATTCCGGCGGGCAAGATCCCGGTGGTCGGCTGGGGCAATTCGAAGGAGACGGCCGAAGCGGTCAAGGACGGGTTCGTCAACGCCGCCGCCTGGCAATATCCGTCGGCGCAAGGCTTCATGCCGGTGGCACTGCTCGGTCTCGCGGCTTCGGGCGAGCCGATCGGCTACGACATCCACACCTTCGGTCTCTACGACGCCTCCAGCGTCGAACCGATCCTGAAGCTCTACGACAAGAAGTAAGGAAATCGGCGTCCGCCGCGCGAGCGGCGGGCGCCATGCAGAAAGCATGGTTCAGCAAGTCATGGTTCATCAAATCGGGGCAGTCACCGTGGAAGACGGCGCACGAAGCGCGAAGGGCAGGCCCGGCCTGATGCGCTCGCCGCAATTCTCCTCCTTCGTCATTCTCGTCGCCCTTCTCGTGGTGTTCGCGGTCGCCGACGGCAACTTCCTGTCGCCGCTCAACATCTCCAACATGATGGCCTTCCTGCCCGAGCTCGGCATCATCGCGCTCGGCATGACGCTCTTGCTCACCGCCGGCGAGTTCGACCTGTCGGTCGGCGCGGTGTTCGCGCTGGCGCCGGTGGTGGTCATGCTGCTGGTGCAGAACACCGGGGTCGATATCGGCGTGGCGCTGCTCGCCGGGCTTCTGCTCTGCATCGCGATCGGCGCGGTCAACGGCGTGATCGTCACCAAGATCGGCATCTCGTCCTTCCTGGTGACGCTGTCGATGCTGCTGATCGTGCGCGGTGCCGCGCTCTACATCACGCAGGGCTTTCCGCTGAAATCCTGGAATGAACCGGGGTTCTTCGTGACGCTGCTCGCCGGCAGCTTCAATGTCGGTTCATTCCGTTTCTACACCTCGCTCTGGTGGTTCATGGGCCTGTCGCTGCTTGCCGTCTATGTGCTGCGCTACGCCAAGCTCGGCAACTGGATCAGCGCCATCGGCTCCAACCGCAACGCCGCGGTGGCGCGCGGCGTGCCGGCCGACGCGGTCAAGATCTGGCTGTTCATCCTGACCTCGGTGCTTGCCGGGCTTGCCGGCATGATCAGCGCCTTCCGCATCTCGGCGGCATCGCCCGTGGCGGGCACGGGTTACGAGCTCGAAGTGATCGCGATGGTGGTGGTCGGCGGCACGGCGCTGACCGGCGGCCGCGGCACGATCCTCGGCACCATTGTCGGCGCGCTGATGCTGCGCACGATCCGCAACGGCATCGTGCTCGTCGGCGTGCCTGGGCTGGCCTACAACATCTTCGTCGGGGTCATCATCCTCGCCATGCTCATCCTGCACGCTCTGCTGCAGAAAAACGCCGCAAGGAGCTGACGATGATGCAGGAAGTGCTCCGGCTGCAGAATCTGCAAAAATCCTTCGGCAGCGTGCGCGCGCTGAAGAGTGCTTCGCTGACGCTTAGAGAAGGCGAAGTGGTGGCGCTGCTCGGCGACAACGGCGCCGGCAAGTCGACACTGATCAAGGCGATCTCCGGCGTCTTCCCGATCGATCGCGGCGACATCTATGTGCGCGGCGAGAAGGTCTCGATCCGCTCGACGCGCGAGGCGATGGATCTCGGCATCGAGACCATCCACCAGGATACGTCGCTGGCGCCGGACCTCAGCATCGCGCGCAACCTGTTCCTTGGGCGCGAGCCGGTCAATCTGAAATGGCTTGGCGTGTTCGCGCCGCTCGACCTCGCCAAGCTGCGCGATGCTGCCTCGGCGCTTTTGAAGCGCGTCGGCATCTCGAAGAAGCTCGACGCCGACGCCCTGGTCTCGACGCTTTCCGGGGGCGAGCGCCAGTCGATCGCGATCTCGCGCGCCATGCAATTCGCCGCCAAGGTGATCATCCTTGACGAGCCGACCAACAATCTCGGCGTCGAGGAGACGCATGGCGTGCTGCGCTTCGTCAAGGAGATGCGCGCGGCCGGTCATTCGGTGCTCTTGATCACCCACAACATCCACCACGTGTTCGAGGTTGCCGACCGCATCATCGTCATGCGGCGCGGCGAGATCGTCGCCGAGCAGACCGTCGCCGACACCGATCTTCTGACCGTGGAAAGCTTGATAACCGGCGCCGATATGTCGGCCCTGATGAAAATGGCGCAGTGACGGCATGGTGATGCTTTACGGACAGACGCTTTCGCGGCGGCAGGTCGCCGAACGCTCCGGCATGCTGTCGCAATTCGCCGGCGTGCGGCTGATGACGCTTGGCGACGGCGTCGAGCGCGGCATCCGCATGCTCGAATTCCGCACCGGCTCGGGCCTGCGCTTCACCGCGCTCGTCGACCGCGCGCTCGACATCGCCGATTGCGAGTACAAGGGCCAGGCGATCGGCTGGCATTCGCCGAGCGGCTTCCGCCATCCCGGGCTGCACGACTATGAAGGAGAGGACGGCTTTGCCTGGGGGCGGTCCTTCTCCGGCCTGCTCGTCACCTGCGGCCTCGACCATATACTCGGCCGCAACGAGGTTTCGGCCGAGAACTACAACTATCCTGGCCGCAGAACCGTGGTGCATTCGCTGCATGGGCGCATCGGCACCATTCCGGCGCGGCTGACCGGCTATGGCGAGCGCTGGGACGGCGACCGCTGTGTGCTGTGGGCGGAGGGCATCGTCCAGCAGGCAAGCGTGTTCGGCGAGGATCTGCATCTCATCCGCCGCATCGAGGCCGATGTCGGCGGCAACGAAATCCGGATTTCCGACCGCGTCGTCAATCACGGCTTCCACCGCACGCCACATATGTATTTCTATCACGTCAATGTCGGCCACCCGTTGCTCGACGAGGGCTCGCGCTACCTGGCGCCGATTCGTGACGTGGTATGGGCCGCGCATGCTGGCGAGCGCTACGAGGCGCAGAAGGTCGGCTACCGCAGCGTGCCGGCGCCGCAGCTCGGGTTCAGCGAGCAGGTCTGGCAGCACGAGCTCAGCGCCGACGGCAAGGGCGAGGTGCCGGTGGCCGTCGTCAACGATCGTCTCGGCCTCGGCTTCGAGGTCGTCACCCGCAAGGATCAGCTGCCCTGCTGCTATCAGTGGCAGAATTTTCAGGCCGGGCAGTACGCGCTCGGCATCGAGCCTTCGACCCACCACGTCCTCGGCAACCTTGCGGCGCGCGAGCGCGGTGAGATGATCTGGCTGGAGCATGGCGAAGTGCGTGCCTATGACGCGGTGTTCCGCGTCCTTGACGGCAAGGACGCGATCGCCGACGCGGAAGACAGGATCGCGGCCATCGCCCGCCAGCCCGAGCGGGATTATCCTCAACCCTCCGGCAGGTTTCCAAAACTGGCGGGCAGGGCATGAGCGCGACAGTTATCCATAGCGAGCCCTCCGGCCGGCGGACCGGATTGCCAGCGGTGCGCGAAGATTGGAGGCAAATGTGACGACGATGGCAAAAAAGCGCGACTACAGCCTTGTCGGTGAGAGTACTCGGCTTGCGATCGAGACCGGGCTCGCCTCGGCCGAGTGGTATCACACCGACGTGGCGCGCAAGACCATGAAGGAGCTGATGCAGCGCTCCGACGGGCCGGCGATCCGCGACACCATCATCTGGATCGCTGCCATCCTGGGTTCGGCCGCCGGCATCGTCTGGTTCTGGGGCACGTGGTGGGTCGTGCCGTTCCTGTTCGTCTATGGCGTGCTCTACGGCTCGTCGAGCGACTCGCGCTGGCACGAATGCGGCCACGGCACCGCGTTCCGCACGCGCTGGATGAACGACGTCGTCTACCACATCGCCTCCTTCATGCTGATGCGCAATCCGGTGCAGTGGCGCTGGAGCCATGCCCGCCATCACACCGACACCATCATCGTCGGCCGCGATGCCGAGATCGCCGTGATGCGGCCGCCGGATCTGCTTAAAGCGGCGCTCGCCTTCACCGGCATCCTCGATTTTCGCTATTCGCTGCCGACGCTGGCGCGCCAAGCCTTCGGCAAATTGTCGGACGACGAGAAGAGCTACATCCCGGAGATGGAACAGCATAAGGCGGTGATCGCCGCGCGCTGGCATATGGTCGTGTATGCCGCGACGATCGCTGTCGCGATCGCGCTTAAATCATGGATACCGTTGGTGCTGATCGGCCTGCCGCGTCTCTATGGCACCTGGCACATGGTGATGACCGGCTTGCTCCAGCATATCGGGCTTGCCGACAACGTCACCGACCACCGGCTCAACACGCGCACCGTCTACATGAACCCGATCAGCCGGTTTATCTACTGGAACATGAACTACCATGTGGAACACCATATGTTCCCGATGGTGCCCTATCACTTGCTGCCCAAGCTGCATGAGCTGATCAAGCACGACCTGCCCGAGCCGAACCCATCGATATGGCATGCCTATCGCGAGGTCTGGCCGGTGCTGCTCAGGCAACTGAAATATGAGGACTACTACCTCAAGCGCGAACTGCCGCCGACGGCCAAGCCTTATCGTGGCGAGTTCCACGATCTGGATATAACGGCGGCCGCGGCCGAATAGGCGGCACGTGACAATCCGGAGAGAGACGATGGCGGACTGGGTCGAAGCTTGCGCGGTGGACGATGTGGACGAGGAGGACGTGATCCGCTTCGACCATGGCGGCCGCAGCTTCGCGATCTACCGCTCGCCGGACGACGAGTTCTTCGCTACCGACGGCTTCTGCACGCACGAGAAGACGCATCTCGCCGACGGGCTGGTGATGGACGACATCATCGAATGCCCGAAGCACAACGGCCGCTTCAACTACAAGACCGGCCAGGCCAAGGGCGCGCCGGTCTGCATCAACCTCAAGACCTATCCGGTCAAGGTCGAGGCCGGTAAAGTCTGGATCGGAATCGACTGATCAGCCGCACCAGCCAAGCTACGAAGGAACAGAAATCGATGAGCCGAAAGAGACCGACCGTTGCCGATCTGCGCGCCATGAAGGGCAAGCGGCAGCTGACCATGCTGCGCGTGCTGACGCTCGATGAGGCCGAAGCCGCCGAGCGCGCCGGTGTCGACATCGTCTCGGTGTCGCCGGAACTGGTGCTCAACCCGCAGTACCGCGACGCGGCGCCCAGCCTCTTCACCATGCCGGGCGACAATTTCTACGAGATCGGCACCGCTGATGATTTTGTGCGCTGGTCGTTCAGGCTCTACAAGGCCGGCGCCGATGCCGTCTATTGCAGCGCCGGCTATGCGACCATCAAGCGCATGGCCGACGACGCTATTCCCGTCATCGGCCATGTTGGCCTCATTCCTTCCCGCGCGACCTGGACCGGCGGTTTCAAGGCGGTCGGCAAGACCGCCGACACCGCCATGCAAGTGTTCGAGGCGGTGAAGCAGTTGGAAGCCGCCGGCGCGATCGGCGCCGAGATCGAGGTGGTGCCGGTTGAAGTGGCGAAGGCGATCTCCGAGCGCACCTCGCTCATCATGCTGTCGATGGGCGCGGGGACAGGCTGTGATGCGCAATACCTGTTTGCCGAAGATATTCTCGGCACCAATCGCGGTCACATGCCGCGCCACTCGAAGGTCTACCGCAACTTCGCCGCCGAATACGACCGGCTGCAGGCGGAGCGCATCGCGGCGTTCTCGGAATATGTCGCCGACGTCAACAGCGGCGCCTACCCGGAAGACCGGCAAATCGTGCATATGGATCCGAACGAGCTCAGCCTCTTCATGAAGAAGGTGGACGAGAAAATCTAAAGCTCTTTGTCCCCAAACCGGTTCCTATTTTCGGGACACATGCTTTAAACGAGCAGCGTTTGGTGCACCGCAGGGTGCCAATATCCGTCGGCGAGCACGGAGTGCAGCGCATCGGCATTGGGGCCGAGCGGCCTGTCTTCCTTGAGCGTCGGCACGTGGGCGCGGACAGCCGCGTGGATCGCTCCGGTGGCGGACGCCAGCGTCAGCCCTTCGCGCAGGTCGATCGCCTGCGCCGCCGCCATCAGCTCGAAGGCGACCAGGCGCCGCCACAGCACGATCATCTCGGCGCACTTCGCCACGGCGAGGGGAGTCTGCGTGGCGTGGTCCTCGACGCCTTCGGATACGGGCAGGAAGTCGAGCATTACGGGATTGGCCTTGTGGCGGATCGCGGCCAGGATCGCCGCCGCCGTCTTCTGCAGCGGCACGAAACCGGCGGAGGCGCCGCCGACCGGCGAGAGGTATTTCGGCAGGCCGTTACGGCCTGAACCGGTGAGCTGGATGAAGCGGGCGGCAGTAGCCGCCGCGCACTGAGCGATCGCCAGCCCCAAAGTCTCGAAAGCCAGCGCGAGCGAGGCGGTGTGGAAATTGCCGGTCGACAGCACCAGCGCATCGTCGACGAGCACCAGCGGATTGTCGGCCGCGGCGTTGAGCTCGATCTCGACGGCAAGCCGCGCATGATCGATCGCCTGGATCAGCGCGCCATGGATGGAGGGCATGCAGCGGATCGACAGCGGATCCTGAATGGTGGTCGGCGCCGGTGCGTCGTCGCGGGCGAGCAGGTCGCGCAGCGCCTTTGCGGCAACCTGCTGGCAGGCCGCAGGCCGTGCCTGGTGGAGGCGCGGATCGAGGATCGTACGGTTGGCGCCGAGCGCTTCCATGGTCAGCGCGCCGGCTTGCTGCTGCTGTTCGAGCGCCGACAACACGTCGACAAGCGCCAGCGCGGCGGCGCCGGTGGAGACCGCCGAGGCGTTGATCAACGACAGGCCGTCCTTCGGCGCCAGGCTGACCGGGGCGATGCGCGCCATCATCAGCGCCTTGGCCGACGGCATGCGCCGGCCCTGGTAATCGGCATCGCCCTCGCCGATCAGCGTGTGGGCGATCGCCGCCATCAGCACCAGGTCGCCGGCGCCTATCGAGCCGAGCGAGGGCATCGCCGGATGGACGCCGGCGTTAAGCGCATCGACGAGCGCGGTGAAGACATGCGGCGAGAGTCCGGAGCCGCCGGCAGCGAGCATGGCGACGCGGGCAAACATCGCCGCCCGCACGATCTGGACAGGCAGCGTTTCGCCCACCGCGGCGCCGCGCCCGTCGAGAAGCTGGCGCTGAAAGGCGCCGGCATCGTCTTCAACGGTGGTGCCGAGATTGGCGCCAAGCCCGGTGTTCAGCCCATAGATCTGCTGGCCGCCGGCGGCGGCCTCATCGAGCACCTTGCGTGCGTTGCCGAGCTTCTCGACGACCGTCGGCGTCACCTCGATCTTGCCCGCATTGCGCGCGACAGCGGCCACATCGTCGATGCTGACGCCGGCGCCGGTGAGAACGAGCGGGGTCATGCGAAGCGCAGCCTCTGGCCGATACCGTTTTCGCCAGCCTTGGCCAGCATCGCCTTGCCCAGCGCGATATCGGAGAGCGACAGGCCGCGGTGCCACAACAGGATCGTCTCACCGTCGCTTTGCCGGCCCGGCTTGAGGCCGGCTGCGATCTGGCCGAGCTCGGCGTGCAGCGTCGCCTCGCTCAGGCGCCCGGTCTCGACATGGGCGCGCAGCGAGCCGAACTTGCCGCCCTTGCACTGGCCCCAGTCGTCGACGACGATCTTTTGCATGATGTCGGTGAGCGACAGTTCGACCGCGCTCATCGTGCCGTACGGCACGACCAGCGCGCCGCGCTTGATCCATTCGGTCTTGAGCAGCGGCTGCGGTTCCGGCAGCCGCGAGGCCTCGACGACGATGTCGGCGCCTTCGACGCAGCTTTTCCAGTCAGCCACCGCCATCACCGGCTTGCCGAGATCGGCGGCAAGTTTCGCGACAAAGGCGTCGCGGCTTTCCGGCCGGCGCGAATGGACGCGGATCTCGTCGAAGTCGAAGAGATGGTCGAGCAGGCGCACATTCCAGTAGGCGGTGCCGCGCGCGCCGATATGGCCGAGCACCTTGGATGACTTCTTCGCCAGATGCCGGGCGCCGATGGCGGTGACGGCGCCGGTGCGCATGTCGGTGATCACGGTGGCGTCGAGGATGGCGCGCGGCGTGCCGGTGCGCGGATCGAAGAGGTTCAGGATACCGAATTCGGACGGCAGTCCGTGCAGGTAATTGTCGACATAGTCGCCGACGATCTTCACGCCGGCCGCATCGAGCGGCGCCACATAGCCGCGCAGCACGTTGAAATGGCCATGAAAGGACGGATCCGGCTCGAGATGGACGCGAGGCTCGATCACCGTCTGGTCGTTGCCCTGGGCGACGAGCCCGGCTTCGACGGCGCCGATGATCTCGGCATCGGTCATGGCAAGGGCTTCAATGTCGAGAGCATTGAGGTAGTCGATATAGATGGGCTTCATGCGCGCATTCTTCCTGTCCGACCCCGCACCTCCCATAACAGGCGGCGAGGCGACACGAAAGTTTGTTGGATAAACTCTGGACTGGTTCAGCCTTATACTGTTCAACCAGCGCGTCATGACCAGCATTCCCGACAACGAGGCCGTGTCCCAACTCGTGCCGATGGCTACGCGCCAGGCACGCCGCGTTGCGCTGATCGTCGCCGTCGCCTTCTTCATGCAGTTGCTCGATTCGACGATCATCTCGACGTCGCTGCCGCAGATGGGGCAATCCTTCGGTGTGCCGGCGGTGGCGATGAGCATCGGCATCACCGCCTACATGCTGACCATGGCGGTGTTCGTGCCCCTGTCGGCCTGGCTCGCCGACCGGTTTGGCGCCCGCAACATCTTCCTCGTGGCGATCGCGCTGTTCACGCTGGCCTCGATCGGCTGCGGCTTCTCGCAGAGCCTGGCGCAGTTCGTCGCCGCCCGCATCGTGCAGGGCCTGGGCAGCGCGCTGATGACGCCGGTCGGCCGCATCCTGGTGCTGCGCAACGCCGCCAAATCGGAACTGCTCAACGCCACGGCGCTGATCACCTGGCCGGCTCTGTTCGCCCCGGTTGTAGGGCCTGTGCTCGGCGGTTTCATCACCACCTATCTCTCCTGGCACTGGAACTTCTTCATCAACGTTCCGCTGGGACTGGCCGGACTGCTCCTGGTCGCGCGCTTCGTGCCGGGAGATCGCGACTCCGAGGCAAGGCCACTCGATTGGCCGGGCTTCTTCGTAACCTCACTCGGCCTCGCGATGATGCTCTACGGCCTGGAGCGCCTTGCGCATCCCGAGAACGGCATGCTGCCGACAGTCGGTCTGATCGCCGCCGGCGTTGCGATAGGCTGGCTCGCCGTGCGGCATTTGCTGCGCACGCCGCATCCGCTACTCGACCTCTCCGCCTTCAAAGTGCTGACCTTTGCCGTCTCGACGCTGTCGGCAGGTACGATCTTCCGAGTGGCGATCAACGCCACGCCCTTCCTTTTGCCGCTGCTGTTCCAGGTGGGCTTCGGGATGCGGCCGGTCGATGCTGGTTTGCTGATTCTCGCCTATTTC
This sequence comes from Mesorhizobium sp. LEGMi-168a, assembly GCF_058312955.1. Lineage (NCBI taxonomy): Bacteria > Pseudomonadati > Pseudomonadota > Alphaproteobacteria > Hyphomicrobiales > Phyllobacteriaceae > Mesorhizobium > Mesorhizobium sp. LEGMi-168a. The sequence goes on along the minus strand of NZ_JBZEGV010000004.1, from coordinate 81,046 downwards.
CTCGGCAATCTCGGCATGAAGGCGGTGACCACGCCGACGCTGAGGCGCTTCGGCTTCCGCCGCGTGCTGATCGTCAACGGGCTGATCGCCTCGCTGGCGATCATGGCCTGCGGAGCGATCTCGCCGCAGACGCCGCTGGCGCTGGTGGTGGCGCTGATGCTCGTCGCCGGGCTTTCGCGCTCGATGCAGTTTACGGCGCTGAACACGCTTGCCTTCGCCGATATCGGCGGCGCGCAGCGCAGCTCGGCGGCGACGCTTTCCAGCATGCTGCAGCAGATATCGATGCTGTTCGGCGTGGCGATAGCGGCAGCGGTCCTCAACCTGTCTCAGATCGGCAGAGGCGAAACGGCGCCCGACCTCGTCGACTTCAGAATCGCATTCATCGCGATCGGCCTGATCGGGCTCGTGGCATCTTTCCGTTTCATGGTCCTGCCGCCGTCCGCTGGAGCCGAGGTCTCGGGTCACACCGCGAATAGTTGACATCGCCGCCGACGCATTTGCAGGCGTAAAATTCCGCCGACCTCTCGGGCCTCGAACGCGCTCTTTCACGAGTCGTACAATCGAGGCAACGAATTGCCAAAAGCCCAAGAGTTTCCGGCTATTGCGCCAGTTACGGCAATCGATGCGTCCACTCGGCAAATAGTTGCAGAGGCGCGGTTCCTGAGCGCGGATTCATTTGACGAGCCGCTGTTGAGCCGATTAGTTTTCATCCGGGATTGGGGGCCCGCCAGGGTCTTTCCATCGGGGCGAAAGACATAGCGATGAACGCGATCGGCTGGCCGGACTGGAGGCGCCTTAATCAGGAGGGCATCGTCTTTGCGATCGCCATCCTGCTGTTCGCCGCGGCCGCCATCGGCCTGCCGGGTTTCCTGACCGCCGACAATCTCGTCGCCATCGTCCGATCGGTCTCGGTGCTGGGCATCCTGGCGCTCGGCATGGCGGTCGTCATCATCGGTCGGGGGATCGACCTGTCGGCGGTGGCGATCATGGCGATGTCGGTCGCCTGGTATCTGCAGTTGCTCAACACCGGCACGGCGGACGGCCTTGCCTTCGCCTATGTGCTTGCCGGCGTGCTCGCCATCGGCCTGCTCAACGGGTTCCTCGTCGCCTATGCCGATGTGCCGGCGATCTTTGTCACGCTGGCGACCGGCTCCTTCGTCTTCGGCTATGTGCGCTCGCAACTGATCACGCAGGATGCCGTGCCGGTGCCTCAGGGCCATTGGGTGGAGCTGCTCGGGGGATTACGCTTCCTCGACATTCCGGTCGAGGTCTTCGTTTTCGCCGGGCTTGCATTCCTGGTCTTCCTGTTCCTGCGCTACACCAAATGGGGCCGCTTCATCTATTTCGCCGGCGACAACCCGGTTGCGGCGCGCAACATCGGCATCCCGGTGCGGCCGATGCTGGTGCTGCGCTACGTGCTTTCGGCGGTGGTGGCGCTGATCGCCGGCCTGCTCACGGCCGCCAGCCTGCATTCGATCAACACCCGCGTGGTCAATTCGACGCTGCTCTACGACATCGTGCTGGTGGCGGTGATCGGCGGCATCGGGCTTTCCGGCGGACGGGGAGGGGTGCGCAACGTGCTCGTCGGTGCGGCGCTGATCGGCATCCTGCTCAACGCCATGACCATCATCGACATCCCGCTGCTCTACCAGAACCTGATCAAGGCGGCGATCCTGCTAGGGGCCATCATCGTCGACGGCATCATCAATCCGCGCGACGAGCAGACCGCGCAGCAAGGCGACATTTAGAGCAGATGGGCTAGCCCATCTTGCTCTCGGGTACCCGGCCGCATCGTGCCGACCGGCCGGCAACAATCGAGACAGAGGACGTGACATGAAATTGTTCAGGACATTGATGGCGGCGGCCACGGCGCTTGCCGTTTCGGCTTTCGTTGCTCCCACTTTCGCCGCGGATGATCCGGGCCCGGCCGCCTATAGCAAGTCACTCAACGGCAAGCGCGTCATGCTGGTGCCGCTGGCGATGGGTTTCGATCTGGCGCAGGGCTGGGCGCACTACCTCAAGAAGGAGGTGGAGGCCTGGGGCGGCACCTTCGAGACGCGCGACCCGAACTGGGTCGTCGATGCCGGCGCGCAGGCCATCACCGACGCCATCGCTTCGGACACGCGACCGGACGTGCTGATCATCCATGCGCCGGACCTCAACTCCTATTCGAAGCTGATGAAGAAGGCGCAGGCCGCCGGCACCTATGTGCTGCTCGTCGACAATCCGGCGAACTTCCCCGCCGATGCCTTCGTCGGCAGCGACTGGGACAAGCTCGGCCAGCTCGAGGCCGAAGCGGCGATCAAGGGCTGCGGCGAGACTTCCTCCAAGAAGATCGGTCTGGTGCAGGGCGACCAGGCGAATTCCTCCAGCCTCTATCAATATGCCGGCATCATGAAGGTGCTGGAGAAGCATCCCGACTTCCAGGTCGTCGCCAAGCCGGATTCCAACTGGGACGCGACCACCTCGCGCAATGTGACGACGACGATGCTGCAGCAGCATCCCGACATCTGCTCGATCATCGACTTCTGGGACGGCGACGCCACCGGCGCATCGGCCGCGATCCGCGACGCCAAGCTCGAGGGCAAGGTGTTCCTGGTCACCACCGGCGGCGGCGAAAAGGCGGCCGACTGCGACAAGCTCCAGGACGGCACCTACGGCGCCGTGGTGATGACCGATCTTGCCCGCCAGTCGGGCGACATGAACGCCGTCATCAAGTTCCTGCTGCAGAGCGGTCAGCCGGCCGGCACCTCGCACACCTACATCTACACGCTGGAGAAGGCGACGACCAAGGCGGACCTCAAGCCCGAGAGCTGCTGGGACTTGAAGGCACTGCAGGCCGAAGCGGCGGCGAAGTAAGGGCGCCGGACAAAAAGCACTCCACGAGGTGGCCGGACCGTTCGGCCACCTCTTTCTCGTGAATAACAGCAGCAGCCGATGACTTTTCGCGAACGCCTCCAGGCCTGGCGCTACAATCTCGTGCCTGACCATCTGGTCGGCGAGATCCTGACCAAGCGCTGGACCGACAACGCCATTCCCTTCCTGGCGCTGGTGGCGACGCTCGGCGTGTTCGGCTCAATCATTCCCGGATTCTTCAAGCCCACCTCGCTGCAGGAATCGACCCGTCAGCTCGGCGAGTTCTCGATGGTCGTCATCGGCATGACCGTGGTGATGCTGGGCGGCGGCATCGATCTTTCGGTCGGCTCGATCTTCGCGCTGTCCTGCTTCTCTGCCGTCTATGTCTTCTTCATCCTCGAACAGTCGATCTGGCTGGCGCTGGTCGCAGCACTTGCCGCCGGGCTCATCTTCGGCGCCATCAACGGTTACCTGGTCGGGTATCTCAGGCTGCGCGCTTTCCTCACCACGCTAGTCACCTTCATCTTCGGGCGGGCGCTGTTCGACATCCTGGTCAGCACCTATGCCGCCGACGTCCAGCTTTCCCAGGCCACGTCGGACGTGCTCGACTTCATCGGCGACGGTACATTCTGGGGGCTCTCGGTCTCGGTATGGCTGGCGATCATCCTTGCCATCGTCACCCACATCGCGCTGACGCGCTCGCGGCCCGGATGGCACGTGCTGGCGGTGGGGGGCTCGCGCCGCTCGGCCCACAATGCCGGCATCCGCGTGCGCCGCACCGTGTTCATGACCTATGTTTTCTCGGGCTTCTGCGCCTCGATCGGCGGCTTCCTCATCGCCTGCCGCCTGAGCGGCGCGGGGCCCGGCACCGGCCTCAATCTCGAAATCATGGCGCTGACGGCGGCCGTGGTCGGCGGCGTCAGCCTTGGCGGCGGGCGCGGCTCGGTGGTCAAGGGCCTGATGGGCGCGATCATCGTGCTAACCATGACCAACGGCCTGATCCGGCTTGGCTATGGCACCGGCACCAACCAGATGGTGCTGGGCATCCTGCTGGCGGCCGCCGTCACCATCGACATCCGCTGGCTGAAGAACCGGCACAAGGTGCTGAACGAGGTCTATGTCGCGCCGATCTACCTCAAGATGGGCGAGACGCAGTCGGCCGCACCTGGCTCCGGCACCCCTTACGAACTCGACAACAGGCTGTCTGAGGCCGACCATATCGGGCTCGGCGAGCTGGAAGGGCCGGAAGACGTCATCCTCGATCGCGACGACCATCTTTACTGCGGCACGCGCCACGGCGAGATCGTCCGTTTCTTCGCGCCCGACTACAAGCGCTCCGAGGTTTTTGCTCATATCGGCGGCTTTCCGCTCGGACTTGCCTTCGACAGGCAAGGCAACCTCATCAGCTGCGTCGGCGCCATGGGGCTTTATTCGGTGTCACCGGAGCGCGAGGTGAAGCGGCTGTCGGCGGAGACGGCGCGCTCCTGGACCTCGATCGTCGACGATGCGCGGCTGCGCGATCCCAACGATTGCGACATCGCGCCTGACGGCCGGATCTATTTCACGGACTCGACCAAGCGCTACGACGCCCACGATTGGGCGCTGGACTCGATCGAGAACCGTGCTACCGGGCGCCTGCTGGTCTACGATCCGAAGGACGGCTCGACCAAGACGCTGCTCGACGGCTACCGCTACACCAACGGCGTGTGCATGGCGCATGACGGCAAGTCGCTGTTCTTCGCCGAAAGCTGGGCCTGCCGCGTGCATCGCTACTGGTTGGAGGGGCCGAAGGCCGGCACCGCCGAATGTGTTATCCGCGACATGCCGGGTTATCCCGACAACATCAACCGCGCTTCCGACGGCAACTACTGGATGGCTTGGCTCGGCATGCGCACGCCGAGCTTCGACCTGTCGCTGCGCCATCCCGACATGCGCAAGCGCATGACGCGCCGCCTGCCGCAGGACGAGTGGCTGTTCCCCAACATCAACACCGGCGGCGTGGTGAAGTTCAACGAGAAGGGCGGCATCGTCGAGACGCTCGGCGATCTCTCCGGCACCGCGCATCCGATGGTCACCTCGATGCGCGAGCACAAGGGCTATCTCTTCGTCGGCGGCATCCTCAACAATCGCATCGGCCGCTACAGGATCGAAGGCGCCGACCCCAACTGGACCAGCCCTGCCTCCTATTGGGGAGGAAAGCCATGATCCTCGATCCGCTGCTCGATATTTTTCGTGGCAAAGCGGTGACGATCCCGCCGCTCGACGGCGCCTTCCGGCCGAACACCAGGCTTGACGATGTGCCGGCCTTCGCCGAACTGGCGGAGGTCGACAATCTGCTTGTCGCCGGTGAGCGGCTGCTCGCCTCCAGCGGCAATACGGTGTTTGCAATTGCCGCAAACAGCGAGCCCACGATGGTCGAGACCTTTGCCGCGACAGTCACCGCGCTTGCGCTGTCGCCTGCCGGCGAACTGGCGGTCGGGCTGGAAAGCGGCAAGCTGCTGCTCGCGAGCCGGGAGGTTTCGCTTCCGGCCGATGTGCGCTGCATCACGGCACTTGCATACGCAGGCGACGGCACGCTGTGGCTGGCCAACGGTTCGGCCGAGCACGCGCCGTCGCAATGGGCCGCCGACCTGATGAAGAAGGGCGTGTCCGGCTCGCTGTGGCGGTGCGGGGCGGGAGGCATTGGTTTCGAAAAGATCGCCGGCGATATTGCCTTTCCCTATGGCCTCCATCCGATCGGCGGCGACGTGCTGGTCAGCGAAAGCTGGCGGCATCAGCTTGTCCACTTCGACGGCTCGAGCGGACACCGGTCGACGGTTCTGGCGCATCTGCCCGGCTATCCTTCGCGGCTGGCGCCGGCCGCTGATGGTGGGGCATGGCTGGCGCTGTTCGCGCCGCGCAACCGGCTGATCGAATTCGTGCTGCAGGAGACGCATTACCGCGAGGATATGATCGGTCAAGTGCCGCCTGACTACTGGATCGCGCCGGCGCTCGCTTCCAACCGCAGCTTCCTCGAACCGCTGCAATGCGGCGGCATCCGCACCATGGGCATCCACAAGCCGTGGTCGCCCAGCCGCTCCTACGGGCTGGTGGCGAGGCTCGACAAGAACATGCAGCCGCTGTTCAGCCTGCACAGCCGCGCCAACGGCACGCGCCACGGCATCTGCAGCGCGGCCGAGAAGGACGGCCGCCTGTTCGTCGCCTCGAAGGGTGGCGATTGCGTGCTGGCGCTCGACGCGATCGCGGGAGGCTTCTGATGGACCCGATCGTGTGCCTGGAGAACGTGACGAAGACCTATCGCGGCGTGCCGGCGGTAAAGAACGTCAGCTTCGATCTCAGGAAGGGCGAGATCCACGCGCTGCTCGGCGAGAATGGCGCCGGCAAGTCGACGCTGACCAAGATCATCGCCGGCGTGGTCGCCGCGACGTCGGGCAAGATGTTCCACAAGGGCGTCGAGAGGACTTACGCCTCTCCGCATGCCACGCTCGAAGCCGGCATCGCCATGGTGTTCCAGGAGACCAGCCTGGTGCCGTCGATGACGGTGGCGCAGAACCTTTATCTCGGCACCGAAAAATTCCTCAACCGGCTGCGCGGCACCTACATCTCGGCGCAGCAGTTCCTGCAGTCGCTGAATTTCCCGGTCGACCCCAACGCGATGGTGGCCACACTTGGCGCCGCCAAGCGGCAGATGGTCGAGATCGCGCGCGCCGTCCATCACAATGCCGAGATCATCATCTTCGACGAACCGACCGCGACGCTGACGCCGGAGGAAAAGCGCCATTTCTTCGCGCTGATCCGCCGGCTGAAGGCGCGCGGCGTCTCGATCGTCTTCATCAGCCACGCGCTGGAGGAAGCGCTGATGATCGCCGACCGCATCACCATTCTGCGCGACGGCGAGCTGGTGATCACCGACGACACGTCAAGCTTCGACCGCGACAGGATCGTCGCCGCCATGGTCGGCCGCTCGCTGTCGGGGCAGATCTACCGCCGGCGCGACGAGACGAAGCTGCGCAAGGCGGGCCGGAAAGTGCTCTCGGTGCAGGACATCTCGATGAGCAACATCGTGCGCAACAATTCCTTCTCGATCTTCGAGGGGCAGATCACCGGCGTGTTCGGGCTGATCGGGTCGGGCCGCACCGAAACCTTCAAGATCGTCTCGGGTATCTACAAGCGCGACTTCCTGCGCGGTGGCGCGATCGAGCTCGACGACAGGCCGGTGCGCTATCTTGTGCCGGCGGAAGCGGTGGCCGACGGCATCGTCTATGTCACCGAGGATCGCAAGAGCGAAGGCATTTTCGAGACGATGGGGATTGCAGACAACCTGTTCGGCGGACTGCTCGCGGCAGGGCGCGAAAAAGCCTGGGTGATCAACCAGCAGGAGATGCGGCAGCTTTCGGCCGAGTGGACGAAGACGCTCAATATCCGCGCGATCAACGACAACGCGCGCGTGGTGGAGCTGTCCGGCGGCAATCAGCAGAAGGTGGTGATCGGCAAGGGGCTGGTGCAGCGGCCGCGCATCGTCATCCTCGACGAGCCGACGCGCGGCGTCGATGTCGGCGCGATCGCCGAGATACATCAGATCATCAATCGCCTGGCCGACGAGGGGCTGGCCGTCGTCGTCATCTCGTCCTACCTGCCCGAGATCATGAACCTTTCCGACCGCATCCTGGTGTGTCGCCAGGGCCGCATCGTGGAGGAGTTCTCGCCGGCGGAGGCGACGGAGGAGAAGATCATGTACGCGGCGGTACATTAGGGTGTTGGCTGGTGGGCACTTTGACAATTGGCTGAATCGTCCGTCCCTTCGTCATGCACGGGCGGAGCAAGGAGCGAAGCGACGTCGCGCAGACCCGAGGATCCATGCCGTGACTTTTAGGCGCCGCTGCGGTCCAGAATTCTGCTCCGCCGCACCCTTCGCGCGAGGTCACGGAATGGATTCTAGGGTCTGCGCGCGTCGCTTCGCTCCTTGCTCCGCCCTAGAATGACGACCCTGAAGTGCTTCGGCCAACCTCCGCGGCAGTGTGTTGTTTCGAGCTAAAACTGAATCGGACAAACAGGTTAGCCGTCTATGCGCAACACTTGATTCAACGCCCTTGCTCATCGATTCAAACGAAAGGACCACGCCATGGCCACCACAAGACTCCTGACCGATGCCGAGGTGGAGAATATCCCGGCGGTCAAGGTCATCTTCGACGACATCCGCGCGACGCGCAAATCCGATTTCGTCAACAATTTCTGGCGCGGGCTCGCCAACGATCCGGCGGCACTGAAGCGGGTCTGGGAGCAACTCAAGGCCGTGATGGTCGCCGACAGCGCCATCGATCCGCTGACCAAGGAGATGATCTATATCGCTGTATCGACGGCCAATGGCTGTTCCTACTGCATTCATTCGCACACAGCCGCGGCGCGCGCCAAAGGCATGACCGATGCGCAGCACGGCGAGCTGGTTTCGATCATCGGGCTGGCCGGCCAGACCAACCATCTGGTCACGGCGATGCAGATCCCGCTCGATCCACAGTTCGAGGTGAAGTGAGAGCGGCGGCTTCCCCCTTCTCCCCTTGCGGGAGAAGGTGGCCGAGCGCAGCTCGGACGGATGAGGGGTGTTGGAAGGATCGCGGCCTTGGAGAACTAAGCGCTTAAATTCGCTGGATCTTTTCACGCCTCATTCTTCCAGCACCCCTCATCCGTCCGGCGCTGCGCGCCGATCCACCCCCGGCCGGGTCCCCGCTGCTTCGCAGCGTCCCGGCGTTCGCCGGCCTTTCATCGTGCCACCGGCACGATGAATTCGCTTCGCGAACCGGCTGCTCACCCCACAAGGGGAGAAGGGGAAGTCGCGCTACACCGGCCGGTAAACCTTCTCCGCCGTGTTCCAGAAGATATCCGCCTCGGCCTTTGGGCCATGCCTGGCCACCGCCGCGCGGTGCGCCTTGATCAGCTCGGCGTGGCTGGTCCACAGCTTCTCGATCGGGAAGTTGGAGCCGAACATCAGCCGGTCGCTGCCGAGGATGTCTATCGCGTTGTCGACGATGTAGTCGATGAGCTCCTGGTCGTTGCGATGCGCGAAAGTGCCGAGCCCCGACAGCTTGGTATAGAAATTTGGCGCCGCCGAGAGCGTGCGCAGGCCGGCTTTCCAGGCCTCGGTCGTTTCCGGCTCCATGCCGGTCAGCATGCCGGCATGGGTGAGGATGAAATTCGTCTGAGGGTTTTCGCCGACCAGCGCCAGTCCGTCCTTCATTTGCGCCGGGAAGAGCTGCAGGTCGAAGGAGAGGCCATAGTCCTTCAGCCGCGCCACGTTGGCGCGCACTTTGGGATCGATCACCTGGTCGGCCGAGGCGGCGAAGCGGAAGGCTGGCGTCTCGTGCCAGTGGAGCTGCATACGCACGCCGCGCAGAAGCTTGTATTTCATCAGCCGATCGATCTGCGACCGGACGTCGTCGACCGTCATGTCGGCATAACCGACAATCGCATGCGGCCAGCCGGTTTCCTCGGCCGTTTTCTGCAGGAAGGCGACCTCCTTCTCAAAGTCCTCCTTGGCCCAGTTGGTCTGGACATAGACGGCCTTCTCGACGCCGGAGCCTTTCTGGTCGGCCAGGAATTCCTCGATCGGGTAGTCGCGGCGGATCGGCTCGTAAGGGCCGAAGATGCGCGGCACCATGGGCCCGACAAGCCAGGGCTGATCCTTTTGGCGCCAGATATGGAAATGCGCGTCGATCGCCTTCTGCATCACGATACCCTTTTCCAGATGGTCTCGGCCGCCGGAGCGGGACGGCCAAGCGACAGGATGAAATCGGTCAGACTTCTCACCGACGAGCCGTCGACCAGATCGTCGAGCACCGGCAGGATGGCGAGGAGCGCCGCGGTGGCCGGCCGGAAGCGTGGATCGCCGGCGAGCGGGGTCGCCAGCGACAACCGGAAGGCGCGGGCGCTGAGGCGGCGCATCGCGGTTTCGAGATCGGAATGGTCGCCGCGCTCCAGCGCGTCCGACAGGATCACCACCGCCGCGCCGCGCGCGAAGGCGGAAAAGCGCGGCACCGAAAGGAAGGCAAGCAATGTCGGCCCCATACGGGTGCCGCCATCCCAGTCGTCGACCAGGACTGCCGCGCGCGCCAGCGCCTGATCGCGGTTGCGGATGCGCAGCGCCGAGGTGATGCGCGTAAGCCGCGTGCCGAAGGTGAAGACTTCCGCGCGGTCCGCGCCTTGCACCGCCGCATGCGCCAGCTTCAGATAGTCGGCCGTGTGCAGTTTCATCGAGCCGGATACATCGATGAGCAGCAAGAGCTTGCGCGGCACGGTCTGCCGGCGGCGCAGCAGCGGCGAGGGGATGTCGCCGTCGGCGCTGACGATTTCGCTCAGCGAGCGCCTGAGATCGAGCATGCCGCGCGAGCGTGTGCGCTTGGTGCGGAAGGAGCGGCGAGCGGGCAGGGCGGAGGCGAGCCGGCGACTGAATGACCTGAGGCCATCGGGATCGCGCTGGAAATCGCGGCTGCTCAATTGCTCGAACGTCGAGGACAGCTCGCCGCCTTTCTCCGGGCGAGTGATCTGATTTTCTTCTTCGCGCGTGCCGCGATCATTCTTGATGCGGGTTTCGTCCTCCTCATCGCATGCGACCGAAGGCTTGGCATCGCCGTAGAAATAACTGCGGAAGTGCGCTTCGAATTCGCCGCGGCGATCGGGCGAGGGCGCCAGCGTCGCAAGCGCCGCCTCGCGGATATCGTTCATCGAGCGCGGCCCAAGCAGCGTCACCGCCTGCATGAAGCCGGTCACCTGTTCGGGCGCGATGGCGAAGGCGTGGCGGCGCAGCAGGCGCGCGAAGCCTAGGAAGGGTTCGGCGGCACGGGGCAGGCTACGGTCGGGCGCCATGGTAGAAATATCCCGACTGTAGCGTTCCTTCGCGCCCCCCTCTGTCCTGCCGACCTCGACGGTTGCCGAGTAAACTGTGAGCGTGGATCGTTGAAGTCGCGCATCACCCCAATGCCTCCTCGACAATCCTCCCCAACTCCGGCGCAATCGCCGATAGATCCTCCTCGTCCTTGATCAGCACGCCGATAGCGCGGCGGAAGGCTTCCGGCCACGGGCTGCCGCCTTTTTCGAGAATGGTCGCGGCATTGGCCCATTCGACGGCTTCAGCGATGCCCGGCGGCTTGGCCAGCGGACGGGCTCGGATCTCCTGCACGGCATTCGCCACCGCCCGCGCGGTCGCCTCGGCGACGCTGCCTGAGCGCAGCATGATGATCTCGGCCTCGCGCGCGGCGTCTGGATAGCCGATCCAGTGATAGACGCAGCGCCGGCGCAGCGCTTCGGCGAGCTCGCGGGTGCGGTTGGAGGTCAGGATGACGATCGGCTGCGTTTCGGCGCGGATCGTGCCGCGTTCGGGAATGCTGATCTGGAAATCGGACAGGAATTCCAAGAGCAGCGCTTCGAATTCATGGTCCGAGCGGTCGATCTCGTCGACCAGCAGCACGCGTTGCTCCGGTGCGCGCAGCACCTGCAGCAGCGGCCGTGCGATCAGAAAACGGTCGTCATAGATGTCGATCTCATGCTCGCCGGCATGGCGGATCGCCAGCAACTGGCGCTGGTAGTTCCATTCGTAGAGCGCATGCGCCGCATCGATGCCCTCATAGCATTGCAGGCGCACCAGCTCGCGGCCTAACAATTCGGCAACCGCCTTCGCGGCCTCGGTCTTGCCGACGCCCGGCGCGCCCTCCAGCAGCAGCGGCTTGCCCAGGCGAATCGCCAGGAAGATCGCGGTCGCTAGGCTGTCGTCGGCCAGGTAGCGCGAAGCGGCGAGGCGCGTGGCCACGGCTTCCGGCGAAGCCGCGACCTGCTCTGCGTCGGCGCCGGTCATCTTGCGTTCAACCCGCAGCCTGCGCCTTCAGCGCGCGCAGGATGCGCTCCGGCGTGATCGGAAGCGTGTCGATGCGCACGCCGACGGCGTCGAAGACAGCGTTGGCGACGGCTGGGATCTGCGGGTTGGCGCACATCTCGCCCGGGCCCTTGGCGCCGAACGGCCCGTCGGCGGAAGGGCGCTCCAGCACGATGATCTCGGTCTCGGCGAGGTCGCCAGGCCCCGGCATCAGATATTGGTTGAAGTCGGTGCCGCCATGCTCGCGGCTCGGATAGTAGGGCTCGGTCGTCTCGTAGAGCGCGTGGCTGATGCCCATCCAGGAGCCGCCGACCAGCTGCTGCTCGACCATCTTCGGGTTGAGCGCGCGACCGATCTCGAAGACGTTCTTCACCGTGAGCACCGCCACCTCGCCGGTCTCGTCGTCGACCTCGACCTCGGCCACCGTGCAGGCATGGGCGTAGCAGGTCGATGGCTTCATCGCGCCGGTTTCTTTCTCGGGATAGGAGCGCGGAATCAGGAACATGCCGCGCCCGGAGATCGAGCGGCCACGCTTGAAGTGGGCCGACAGCGCGACATCGAAGATCGAGATCGATCTCTGCGGTGCGCCCTTGACCAATATGTTGCCCTCACCGTCGGTTTCGAGATCCGAGGCGTTCACCTCCAGCTCTTCCGCCGCCACTTCCAGCATCACTTGGCGCGCTTCCTTGGCCGCCTGGATGACGGCGTTGCCGGCGCGGTGCGTGCCGCGCGAGGCAAAGGTGCCCATGCAGTGCGGGCCGGTGTCGGTGTCCGCGGTGTCGATGATGACGCGGTCGGTCGGCACGCCGATCGTCTCGGCGCAGATCTGCGCCATGATCTGCTTCATGCCTTGACCCAGATCGACACTCGAAAGCGTGACCATGAAATTGCCGGTCGGCGTCGAATGGACCAGCGCCTGTGTCGGGTCGCCGCCGAGGTTCATGCCGGTCGGATAGTTGATCGCGGCGACGCCGCGTCCACGCCGGATCGCCATCTCAGGCTCCCTTCCTGTAGGAGGACATTGCCATGTATTTTTCAGCCACCGGCCAGTTGGCGGCGCGTGAGGCTTCCTGCATGCACTCGATCAGCGCCGCACCTTCGGTCGGCTGGCGATGCGCCTTCATGTCGCCGTCGCGATAGGCGTTGATGAAGCGGAACTCGAGCGGGTCCATGCCGATCAGCCGCGCCAGCTTGTCCATCTGCACTTCCAGCGCGAAGTCGCCGATGGTGACGCCGAAGCCGCGCATGGCCGACGAAGGGGTGCGGTTGGTGTAGACGCAATAGGTGTCGATCCAGACGTTCGGGATCGTGTAGGGTCCGGGATAGTGCGCCGCGCCCTTCTGCGCGCCATAGGGCGAATGGCGCGAATAGGCGCCGGCATCGGTGTAGCCGGTCACCTTGCGGGCGACGATGCGGCCGTCCTTCATGACGCCGTCCTTGATGACGACTTTTTCCGCCGCCCGCGGCGAGGAGATCTGCATCTCTTCCTCGCGGCTGTAGACGAAAGAGACCGGGCGTCCGGTAAGTTTTGCGGCGAGGATGGCGATCGGCTCGACGATGACGTCGACCTTGCCGCCGAAGCCGCCGCCGACCGTGCCGCCGACGAAGTGCAGCTTGCTGCCCGGCATCTGCAGGATGATCGAGGTGTTGTCGAGCGTGAAGAACATCGCCTGCGTGTTGGTGTAGCAGGTGAAACGGTCATTGCCCTCGGGCGCCACCACGCAACCGGTCGTCTCGGTCGGCGCATGCTCGATCGGCGAGGAATGGTAGGACTGTTCGAGGATGTGGTCGGCCTGGGCGAAGCCTGCCTCGATATCGCCGAAGCGCACCTTGCGGCATTCGCCGCTGTCATAGAGGTAGTAGTTCTGGCCGTGATATTCGTTGACGATCGGCGCGCCGGGCTTCAGCGCCTCCTCCATGTCGAAGACCGCTGGCAGCACCTCGTAGTCGACCTTGACCTTGGCGGCCGCTTCCTGCGCCGCGCGCTCGGTCTCGGCCAGCACCGCCACTACGGCCTCGCCCTTCCAGCGCACCTTGCCGTCGGCAAGCACGGTTTCGTCCTCGGGTCCGATCTGGATCAGGATCAGGATGGTGTAGACATTGTGCGGCACGTCCTTGGCGGTGAGGATTTTCACCACGCCTGGATGCTTCTCCGCTTCGGAGGTGTCGATCGAGCGGATGCGGGCATGGTGGTGCGGGCTGCGCACCATCTTCAGATGCAGCATGCCGGGAAAATTGCGGTCGGCGAAATAGGCGGTCTTGCCGGTGACGTGTCCGGGAGAATCGAGCCGAGGCCGCGGCTGGCCGATCTCGTGGAGGCCGTCCTTGCGGACATCGGCGAAACAATCCTTGCGCAGTTCCATGGCTGGTCCTCAGGCGTTCTGCGCGTTGGCGCGCGCGGCGATCAGCACCGCCTGGATGATCGGCTCGTAGCCGGTGCAGCGGCAGATGTTGCCGGACAGCGCCTCGACCACATCCTCGCGGCTCGGGTTCGGCGTTCGGTCGAGCAGTACTTTTGCCGCCATGATCATGCCCGGCGTGCAGAAGCCGCACTGCGTGGCGAAGGCGTCGAGGAAGGAGCGCTGCAGCGGATGCAGAACGCCGCCTTCGGCAAGGCCAGCGGTGGTTTTGATGTCGGCGCCGTTGCAAGTCTCGGCCAGTGTGAGACAGGAAAGCCTCAGTTCGCCATCGATGATGACGGAGCAGGCGCCGCAGGTGCCCTGGTGGCAGCCGCCTTTCGGCGAGGTGTCGCCGATCTTGTCGCGCAGCGCGTTGAGCAGCGTCGTGCCGCTTTCGACGAATTCGGCCTTTTCCGAGCCGTTGAGCGTGAACTGAACCGGGACCTTTGTCATTTTTTCCTCCCGGCGCGCCTGCCCGAATCCCTGGCCAGACGCGCCCCCAACGGATGTTAGTTTTGCAGCAGCCGGCCGAGATGGACCGGCAGGACTTGCGTGCGATACCAGGCGCTGGCGATGGGATCGGTGATCGGCGAGGTGCCTTGGCCCGCCGCCGCCAATGCCGGCGCGATCTCCTCGGCGGTCAGCTTGCAACCAAGCAGCGCCTTCTCCGCCGCCTTGGCGCGCATCGGCCGGTCGGCCATGCAGCCGAGCGCGATGCGTGCGGAGGTTACCCTACCGTCGGTCGTGCGCTGCAGGAGCGCCGCGATGCTCAACACCGAGACGCCCTTCGGCTTGACCCGCGACACTTTGAGGAAGCGGAAGCTTTCCGTCTTTGGCAGCGAAAAGCCGACAGCGGCGACGATGGCGCGGCTGGTGTCGCGGCCGGCCAGGAAGGTCTCGATCGGCATTTCGCCGGCCTCGGTGGCAACCGCGGCATCCAGCGCCAGCAGCGCCACGGCGAAGTCGCCGTAAGGGGCGGGTGCGAACAGATTGCCGCCGACGGTCGCCATGTTGCGGATCGCCGGCCCGCCGACGGCGCGCGCGGCCGGCCCGAGCGCGGCAAGCTCGGGATGGCGGGCGATCGCGGCCATGGTGACCGAAGCGCCGAGCCGGACCCTGCCGCCGGAAACCGTGATTTGCGAGAGGCTTGGTTCGGTGACGCGCACCAGGCTGGAGACAGAGATGTCGCCCTCATTGGCGGCGCGGACGACCAGCGTACCGCCGCCCAGATAGCGGGTGCCGGACGCCTGCAGGGCCGCATTGGCGTCTTTCACCGTCGAGAAGGTCTGCAGCGCAAGCGACATGGCGCCCCCCGATCTAGCTGTTGCCGGCGAAATGGCTCTTCAGGGCATTGAAGCCGCCCTGGAAGACATTGGCGCCCATGCCTTCGGCCAGCTTGTCGGCTTCCTCGGGCGCGGCGTCGAAGCTCGCGCTCCATTCGGCATAGGTGCGGTTGCCGTCGGTCACGCGCCGCAATTGCAGCGTCGCCTTGTGGTTGGTGATCGGCTGCGGCGTCTCGAGGATCGAATAGCTGACCAGGAAATTCTCGTCGGAGAAGTCGAGCAGTTTCTCGCGCAGCCGCGCGCCGCTGACTAGCTTGAAGTTCCGCACGCAGCCGACCGTGGAAGCGTCCTTGCCGTCCTCGATATGGCTTTCCACCATGCGCGGATGCCAGCTTGGCAGGCCGTTGAAGTCGCGGATCCGCGCCCAGACCTGTTCGACCGGCGCGTCGATGACGCTGGAGATGGTGACTTTCGCCATAAAGCTCGTTCCCTTGCAAAGACGACAAGAGGCTAGGGCGGCCGCCGCTACGGCGCTTATCAATGCGTCTTGAGCGCGTATCAATCAGTCTGAAAAAAGAGCGGCCTTGGGCCGCTCAGGCAGTCTGAAAATAGCCTTGCAAGATAAGCCTGCGCCGGCTCAGGACATCGCCCGCGCCGCCTCGCGGTAAAGAGTCGGCGGCACGCCGACATGGTCGCGGAAGAAGCGCGAGAAATTGCCCTGGGTGGTGAAGCCGAGATTGCAGGCGACCGAGATCAGCGGTTCTTGCGACCACTGCAACTGGCGCACGGCTTCCTCCATGCGCAGCGTGTTCCAGTAGACATTCGGCGTCAGGTTGGTCTGCTCCTTGAACAGCGCGAAGAAATGCGGCCGGGAGAGGCCGACGGAGCGGGCCACGTCGTCGAAGCAGATGCGCTCGCAGACATTGGCCTTCATCAGCTGGATCGCCTTGCGGACGCGGAAATCGAGCATCGTGTTGATGCGAGCGCGCGCTGCCTGGGGCGCCGAGGCGTCGGCCGCATCGAGCACGCTGTCGATGAAGCGCTCGATCTCGTAATTGGCGACGTCGTCGATGCTCTCATTGTCGGTCAGGTGGTCGAGCAGGTTCGCCGCCGCCTGATGCAGCCACGGCTCCAGGATGATTGCCGCCTGCGCGAACAGCGGCGCGGATGGTGGCAAGTCGCGGCGCCGGCGCGCCCAGTCGGGATCGATGTAGAAGGCGAGGAAAAGGCCGGGCCTGCCGTTGCGGGAAAGCGCGTGGCTGTGCGGCTGGAACGAGTTGATGCCGGCGGCGGTGGTCGGTCCGAGCCGCACCGTCTCGCGGCCGATGGTCATTTCCCCGGCGGTGCCTTCCAGCCAGATGATGAGATGCGCCTCGCCATGGGCATGGGTGACGAAGTCGTTGCCGACATTCAGGACAGAGACATGTCCGAACCGGCCCCAATAGAGCCTGATCGCGTCCGTCATGGGTATAGTTCCTCCCGCAGGCGACTGGCCTCCCTTCGCCTGCCAGGGGATTTTGCGACCGGGGTCCGGCCTGCGTCAAGGCATGGCGGAATAATGGTCGCTTCGCATCGCTCGTGCGTGCGGATTTTCAGACTGAACGATAGGAACGTCAGTCGCTGCGCCGGAAGTTGCGGATCCGGTCGAACAGCACGGCCAGCAGGATGGCGCCGCCGATGAAGGTGCCTTGCCAGAAGGCATTGATGCCGAGCAGGCCGAGACTGTTGCGGATCACCTCGATTAGGGCGGCGCCGACGATGGCGCCGAAGGCGGTGCCGACGCCACCGGCGAGATTGGCGCCGCCGATGACGGTGGCGGCGATCACCTGCAGCTCCATGCCGGTGCCGATATTGGTGGTGACCGCGCCCAGCCATCCGGTCTCAATGATCCCGGCAAGGCCCGCCGACAGCGCCGAGATCATGTAGACGGCGACCTTGATCTGGCGCACCGGAACACCGGTCAGCGTCGCCGCATGCTCGTTGCCGCCGATGGCGAAGATGTGCCGGCCGAACTTGGTCCAGCGCAGGATGAAGCCGGTGATCAGCGCCAGAAGGATCATATAAAGCACCGGATTGGCGATGCCGAACAGCCAGGCACCGCCGCCCAGTGCGAGCAGCTTGTCGTGGTCCGGTCCGAACTGGAAGACGACGGTGTTGTTGGAGGCGACCATGGCGAGGCTGCGGGCGACCGACAGCATGCCGAGCGTCACCACGAAAGGCGGGAAGTCGAGATAGGCGATGAGGACACCGTTGAAGGCGCCGATGGCAAGCGCGGTGACGATCGTGGCCAGGATGCCCACCTCGATCGAATAGCCGGCATGCATGGTGACGGCCAGCACCATCGAGCACAGGCAGAGCACCGAGCCGACCGAAAGGTCGATGCCGCCGGTGATGATGACGAAGGTCATGCCGAGCGCCACGATGGCGACGAAGGTGATGTTGCGGGTGATGTTGTAGAGGTTCTTCTGCGTCGCGAAGGCGTCGGTTGCAAAGGACAGGAACAGGCAGGCCAGAATGACCGCGATCACCACCCAGAAAGTCTGGCTGGACAGCACGCGCGACAGAAAAGTGTGCTGCTTCTGCGCGATCGTCTGATCAAGGGTAACTGCCATTGTCGACCTTCCTGCCGGCGGTGAGACGCACGGGCGTCACTGGTTTCGGCGCTGTTACGCTACCTGCTCGATGGCGCCGGTGATCAGCCCGGTGACCTCTTCCGGCGAGCTCGAGGCGATTTTCTTGTCTGCGACCTTCCTGCCGCGCCGCATGACGATGACGCGGTCGGCGACGTCGAAGACGTCGGGCATGCGGTGGCTGATCAGCACGACGGCGATGCCCTGATCACGCAGATGGCGGATCAGGTTTAGCACTTCGGCGACCTGCCTGACCGAGATCGCCGCTGTCGGCTCGTCCATCAGCACGATCTTGGCCTGCGACAGCATGGTGCGGGCGATGGCCACGGCCTGGCGCTGGCCGCCCGACATCTGCTTGACGAGGTCGCGCGGCCGCGTCTCGGATTTCAACTCGGCAAAGAGCTGGCCGGCGCGCTTGTACATCGCGGCATAGTCGAGGATGCGGAACGGGCCGACGCCGCGGCGGAGTTCCCGGCCGAGATAGACATTGGCGGCGGCGGTCAGATTGTTGCAGAGGGCCAGGTCCTGGTGGACGATCTCGATGCCGTGCTGGCGGGCTTCCGCCGGCTTGTGCAGGATCAACTCCTTGTCGTCCATGTGCATCGTGCCATGGCTTGGGCGGAAGTTGCCGGCGATCATCTTGACCAGCGTCGACTTGCCAGCGCCGTTGTCGCCCATAAGGCCGACGACCTCGCCGGCCTGCAGCGTGAACGAAACGTCGTTCACCGCCTGGATGGCGCCGAAATGCTTCGAAATGTTGGCGAGTTCGAGAACCGACACCAGCCTTAAGCCTCCCCTTTTCCGCCCTGCGACTGCCCTCCGACACGGATGACGGCACGCCGCATGAGCCTCGCACCCCAACTCCTCCCGAGCCGGTGCGATCGGACCATTTAGGCAAAAGCCCGCATGGGCGTCAATCAATTGTCGGATGATTTATTTCGAAACGCGACAAAAAATCAGTTTTGTAGGACAAATAGGAATTGACGTCGGCGGCGAGCCGTTATTAGCTAGCGTCGGAGGAAGAACTTGCCCTCGCAAATCGCTGCTCGGCGGGAGCGATGGGCAAATCGGTTATGATCCGGCGATGCCAGCGCTCATTCGGCCTGGAACGGATCGACAAATGCTTATCGGCCCGGCTTAAGACACGAACGTTCGAGGCAATTCCCGTGTCCCTTGCGTCCAGGTCGGTTGGTATGGCGGGCACGTCGTGTCCGTCTGTTTTCAAGGGAGGACTGATATGAGGAAATCACTTTTGCTCGCCGCCGTCGCCGCCATGGCGTTGAGCGCCGGGCCGGCTTTGGCGAAGAAACAACTCGTCATTGTCGTCAAGGGTCTCGACAACCCGTTCTTCGAAGCCATCCATCAGGGCTGCGAGAAGTGGAACAAGGAAAACGCCAGTTCGGAATATGAATGCTTCTATACCGGCCCGGCGTCGACCTCCGACGAGGCCGGCGAAGCCCAGATCGTCCAGGACATGCTGAGCAAGCCCGACACGGTGGCGATGGCGATCTCGCCGTCCAACGCGCCGCTGATCGCGCAGACGATCAAGAGCGCCAATCCATCGATCCCGATCATGACGGTCGACGCCGACCTGGCCAAGGAAGACGCAGCGCTTCGCAAGACCTATCTCGGCACCGACAACTATCTGATGGGCAAGAAGATCGGTGAATACATCAAGAAGGCGAAGCCGAATGGCGGCACCGTCTGCCTGATCGAAGGCAATCCCGCCGCCGACAACATCCTGCGCCGCGCTCAAGGCACACGCGACGCGCTGTCGGGCAAGGAAGGCCTTGCGGCGCTCGCCGGCGAGGGCGGCTGGACCGAAGTCGCCGGTTGTCCGGTGTTCACCAATGACGACGGCGCCAAGGGCGTTCAGGCGATGACCGATATCCTTGCCGCCAATCCGAAGCTGGACGCCTTCGCGATCGAAGGCGGCTGGCCGCTGTTCGGCGCGCCGCAGCCCTATCGCGACCTGTTCAAGCCGATGGCCGACAAGATCGCCAAGAATGAATTCGTCATCGGCGCCGCCGATACGATCGGCGACGAAGTGGCGATCGCCAAGGACGGACTGGTGACCGCGCTCGTCGGCCAGCGGCCGTTCGAAATGGGCTACAAGGCGCCGTCGGTGATGCTCGACCTCATCGGCGGCAAGAAGGTCGACGATCCGGTCTTCACCGGTCTCGACGAATGCACCAAGGATACGGTCGATACCTGCATCCAGAAGTAGGCTTCTATCGCGGGGCGCCCTTCAAAGGGCGCCCCTCCACCTTTCGCCAGGATCATGGACGCGGCCTTGCCGGGGTGGCGGGCGAAGACTTTTCCGCGCCCAGAATTTCTTGTCCGGCAGAGTTTTGCGGGCGTCTTGGGGCTCGCGACAGGAGGCACCGAACGCGGATGCCACGGGAAAAGTCAGCGAAGCGCTTAGCCGAGCCAGCGGCGGTCGTCATACGCGGGCCTGAGGCGACGCGGATCTCCGGTCTCAGCGTGCATGCATCGCTCGCCGGCGAGATCGGGCTGAGGATCGTGCGCGGCGACTATCCGCCCGGCACCATCCTGCCCAATGAAGCCAAATGGTCGCAAACCTTCAACGTCAGCCGCTCGGCGGTGCGCGAGGCGATCAAGATGCTGATGGCCAAGAGCCTGCTGGCGTCGCGGCCGAAGATCGGCAGCTGGGTCGAGCCGCGAGAGCGTTGGAACCTGCTCGACCGCGACGTGCTCGCCTGGTACGCGACCTCGCCCGACCGCGAGGTGTTCCTGAGGACGGTGCAGGAGTTCCGCCACATCATCGAACCGGAGGCTGCCGCCTTCGCGGCGATGCGGCGCTCCGACGAGCAGATGGTCGAGATCAGCCTGGCCTGCCGCGAGATGGGTGAAGCGGCGCATATACAGGAGCGCACGCGCGCCGACACCCGGTTTCACCTCGCCATCCTGCGCGCTTCCGGCAACGAGCTGCTGGTGCCGCTCGGCGTGCTGATCGAATCGGCGCTCGACCATCTCTTCGTCTTCGTCACGCGCGAGCACAGCGACCAGCGGCGGGCTCAGTCCCTGCACGAGGCGATCGAGCGGAACATCCGCCTGCAGCGCCCGGCGGCCGCCAGAAGCGCGGTGCACAAGCTGCTCGCCAACACCGACGAGGTGATAGAGCTGTCGCGGCGGTGAGAGGGAAGCGCCGGCGGCGAATCAGATCTTCTGCTTAACGCCATCCTTCGAAGGCATCAGGTCGACGCCGTTGAGCTTGCCGATATGCGTGGCGAGCATCGGCACATACTGCTCGGCCGGCCCCGCGGCGAAGGCGGTCGCGAACGAGTTCTTGGTGGCGTTGCCGAGCGGATTGGCAATGCCGGCGGCGCCCGCCATCGATTCCAGATAGGTCAGATCCTTGAAGGCATTGGCGATCGAGAATTTGTGCGCGTCGCGATCGCCGTCCAGCGTCCAGCGCATGAAGGTCTGGTAGAAGCCGCAATCCATGCGGCCGTTGCGGATCACGCTGTCGAAGCGCGGCGGCGAGATGCCGACCTTCTGCGCCAGGGCCAGCGCTTCTGAATAGATTGCGGCATAGCCCAGCGAAATGAAGTTGTTGAGCAATTTCATGCGGTGGCCGTCGCCGGTGTCGCCGATATGGACGATGCGACCGGCCCAGGTTTCGATCACCGGCTTCACACGTGCGAACACCGCGTCGGGGGCGCCGACCATGGCGTCGAGCGTGCCTTCCCAGGCCTCCTTCGGCGTGCGGCTGAGCGGAGCGTCAACATAATCAACACCAAGCGCGTTGAGCTCGGCGGCTAAAGCCACGGTCGAGACCGGATCTGAAGTCGAGCAGTCGACGACGACCGAGCCCTTCTTCAAGCCTTCCTTGAGCCCGCCGGCCCCGCGGATGATGGCTTCCACCTCGCGTGAGCCGGTGACGCAAATGAAGACGATGTCGGACGCCGCCGCCACGTCGCGCGAGGTCGTCGCTTCCTTGGCGCCGCGGCCAAGCAGATCCTCCGCCGGCTTGCGGTTCTTGCGGCCGAGGAAGGTGAGCGGATAACCCTTGTCGACGATGTTCTTGGCGATGCCGTGCCCCATCAGCCCGAGACCGATGAAACCGATGTTCTCGCGGGCAGCGGTGGTGGTCATGTCGTTTCGTCCCTGTCTTTGTCTGATGATCGGGGCCGGCGCGACCGGCCGGCGAGCGATTGCTGGAGAAGGTTTTCGCGGATCGCGGTTGGCAGGCGATTGCGGAGCGCCATATTGTCTGACAATACACATAATTCCTGGGCAATGTGGAGAGCAAAATGACGAAGCGGATCATGTTCACCGGCGGCAGCGGCAAGGCCGGCCGCCATGTCGTGCAGTATCTGGTCGAGCATGGCTGCCAGGTGCTCAATATCGACACCAGGCCGCTCGACAACCCGAAGGTGCGCACTTTGATCACCGACATCACCGACAGCGGCCAGGTGTTCAACGCGCTGTCGAGCTATGCGGGGCTGCATGAGTTCGACCCGTCGCTGCGGGCGCAGCCGGTCGATGCCGTGGTCCATTTCGCCGCCATCCCGCGCATCATGA
This sequence comes from Mesorhizobium sp. LEGMi-168a, assembly GCF_058312955.1. NCBI lineage: Bacteria > Pseudomonadati > Pseudomonadota > Alphaproteobacteria > Hyphomicrobiales > Phyllobacteriaceae > Mesorhizobium > Mesorhizobium sp. LEGMi-168a. The sequence continues at coordinate 58,470 of NZ_JBZEGV010000004.1, read as the reverse complement.
TCACGCCCGACAACGAGGTGTTCCGCATCAATGCGATGGGCACCTACAATGTCATCGAGGCGGCGGTGAAGCTCGGCATCCGCAAGGTGATCGTCGCCTCCAGCGAGACGACCTACGGCCTCGTCTTTGCCAACGAGCCGCGCAATCCGACGCATTTTCCGCTCGACGAGGACTATGACGTCGATCCGATGGACAGCTACGCGCTGTCGAAGATCGTCAACGAGAAGACCGCGCGCGCTTTTGCGCTGCGCAGCGGCTTCGACATCTATGCGCTGCGCATCGGCAACGTCATCGAGCCGCATGAATATGCGCTGTTCCCAAAATGGTTCGCCGATCCGGGGTTCCGCAAGCGCATCGCCTGGAGCTACATCGACGCCCGCGATCTCGGCCAGATCACGTTGCGCGCCATCGAGAAGGACGGGCTGGGCTATCAGGTGTTCAATGCAGCCAATGACGACACCTCGTCCGACCTGCCGACGGCAGAACTCCTGAAGCGGTTTTATCCGGGCGTGCCGGTGAAAGCCGAGCTCGGTGAATTCGAGACGCTGCTGTCGAACCGCAAGGCGAGGGAGGTGCTGGGCTTCCGGCCCGAGCACAGCTGGCGCAAATACGTCAAGACGGTATTAGAGGAGACAAACGCTGGTTGAGCTGTGCACATCCGCGCGCTTTGCGGCAAAGCTGGCTTGCCGTGCTTGACAGCTTCTGAAAACCGGACTTTCTGGATATATGCGGGACGCGAAGCCGAACAACGAAAATAGGCCGACGACAGCGGCATCTGCCGAGCGTCCGGCCGGTGCTCGCCGGCCCAATTCGCCGCGCATCCCTGGCGCCAGCGTGCATACCTCTTTGGCCAGCGAAATCGGCCTTCGGATCGTGCGCGGCGACTATCCGCCGGGCACCATCCTGCCCAACGAAGCGAAATGGTCGGAAACCTTCGACGTCAGCCGCTCGGCGGTGCGCGAGGCGATCAAGATGCTGATGGCCAAGAGCCTTCTGGCGTCGCGGCCCAAGATCGGCAGCTGGGTGGAGCCGAAAGAGCGCTGGAACCTGCTCGACCGCGATGTGCTCGCCTGGTACGCGACCTCGCCCGACCGAGAAGTCTTTCTGCGAACGGTGCAGGAGTTCCGCCACATTATCGAGCCGGAAGCGACGGCTTTTGCCGCGATGCGGCGCACCGACGAGCAGATGGCGGAGATCAGCCAGGCCTGCCGCGAAATGGGCGAGGCGACCAACCTGCAGGAGCGCACCCGCGCCGACACGCGTTTCCATCTTGCCATCCTTAGGGCCTCGGGCAACGACCTCCTGGTGCCGCTCGGCGTCCTGATCGAATCCGCCTTCGACCATCTCTTCGCCTACACGACACGCGAACTGGACGATCTGCAGCACGCCCAGAAACTGCACGAAGCGATCGAGAGGAACATCCGGCTGCAGCGGCCGGACGCGGCGCGCAACGCGGTGCGCAAGCTGCTTGCCAACACCGACGACGTCATCCGCTCGCGTTAAAGGCCGGCCGATATTCAGGTGATGCCGGCCTGACCCGAACAAACCCAGGCGTTGTTCGCGGATGCCGCCTTAAAGCGCGTCGCGCTGAAACGGATTCAGGCGACGCGCTTTAAGCCTTTGTTTTGACGCATGTCGTTGTCCCAGAACCGCTGCACACTTCTGGGCGACATCCATTAGCCGTCTGTGGTGCGGTCGATGACCGCGATCGCATCGACTTCTATCAGGTAGCCTGGGGACATAACCGCTACCCCGACCACCACGTTTGCGGGCTTGTGACCTCCGAAAAGCGCCTTCTGGGCCTTTTCGATGATCGGCACATGTTCGTCGCGATTATAGTCGACGACGTAAATTGTGATCTTGCAGACTTCCTCTGGCCGGGCGCCGGCGGCGGCAAGCGCACGGCCAAGATTGCCAAACGTCAGGCGCGCCTGGGCCGCGAAATCACCGAGGCCGACCAGCTTGCCGTGTATGTCTTCCGGCTGCTGGCCCGATACGAACACCAATTTGCTTCCTGTCGCGATGACGACCTGGGTGTACATTTCAGGAATCGGCAGATCGTTGGGATTTATGCATTCGAGCGTCATTGACTACGCCTTCCGCTATGGGTGACGGGAACTGGCAGGTTTGCACAGATCAGGTGAGAGGATCTATCTGCGGGTCGCCTCAGCGCGGACTTCCATCTGCCGCCACGGAACTTCTCCAGCCGCAAGCGGCGGTAGCATGAATTTCGCCGCGCCGTCCAGATGATCCCGGCCACGTAACTTTCACGGCGACTGGAACTATACCATCCACCCCAGCCGTCATGTTTCGATCCAATTGTTCGCTGATGCCGCCTTAGTCCTGCTTTTCGCGCCCGAAGGCGACGCGCAGTTCGTCCTTCGCCCTTTCCAGCACCCGCTTGCGCTGCTCCGGCAGGTTCCTGCCGGCGCGGTTGATGTAGAAATTCAGCATCGACATCGCGGACCGGAACGGCTCCGCCTTGCGACGGTGGCTATGCTCGGCCGAGCGCTTGAGCGAGGCGGCGATCTTCTTGGCATCGTCGGATTCGAAGACGTGATCTTCGAGGTCCAGCGCATCGCTGTGCTCGGTCACCTCGGCCGACCATTTCTTTTTAGCGGTCATGGTGAAGCTCCTTCCATGGACACAACTCGGGGCGGCAGGGCCGGTTCCCGGTTGCTGGAGCCACGGATTTGTCCGTCGTGGCGCTGCTCGGCGCAGGAAATGCACCGATACTGGGCTGAAACCGCCCGATCTGGAAGAATCGCGGACAGGAAACGCCTTGACGACAATCCCCGGAAACGCGGCAAACGGCGCCGGCATCGACAGCTTCTATGCCTGGATGCGGCTCGGCATTTCCTTGCTGCTGGCGACGATCGGTGGCGCCGGCATGTGGTCGGTGGTCGTGGTTCTGCCCGCCGTACAGGCCGAGTTCGGCATCGATCGCGCGGCTGCATCCATGCCTTACACCGCGACCATGGTAGGCTTTGCCGCCGGCAATGTGCTGGTCGGGCGCGCCATCGATCGTATGGGTTATTGGATACCGGCACTCGCCTCCGCGGCGGCGCTGAGCGCGGGCTTTCTTCTCGCGTCGCTCACCACGTCGATCATCGGCTTCACCCTTGTCCAGGGGCTGTTGATCGGCCTCGGCACCTCGGCGATCTTCGGGCCGCTGATCGCGGATATTTCGCATTGGTTCAACCGCCGCCGCGGGGTCGCCGTGACGGCCGCCGCCTCCGGCAGCTATCTGGCCGGTGCGGTTTGGCCGATTGTGATCCCCTACATCATGGGAGGTGAAGGCTGGCGTTTCGCCTATGCGGCGATCGGCGTGTTCTGCCTCGTGACCATGGCGCCGCTGGTGCTGATGCTGCGGCGCGGCGCGCCGCGCGAGACCGCCGGCTCGTCCGGCAGCCGGCCGGTTCAGCCGATCTCATTGTCGCCGTCAGCGCTGCAAATGCTGCTGGTCGTCGCCGGCTTCGGTTGCTGCATGGCGATGTCGATGCCGCAGGTGCACATCGTCGCCTATTGCATGGATCTCGGCTATGGCGTCGCGCGTGGCGCCGACATGCTGTCGATCATGCTGGCGGCGGGCGTCGTCAGCCGCATCGGATCGGGTTTTCTCGCCGATCGCATCGGCGCGGTGAAGACGCTGCTCATCGGCTCGGCGCTGCAATGCGTGTCGCTGCTCTTCTATATCCCCTTCGACGGGCTCGCCTCGCTCTATGTCGTCTCGCTCATCTTCGGCCTCTCGCAAGGCGGGATCGTGCCCTGTTATGCGATCATCGTGCGCGACTACATGCCGGCCAGGGAAGCCGGCCAGCGCGTCGGCATCGTCTTGATGGCGACCATCTTCGGCATGGCGGTCGGCGGCTGGATGTCGGGCTGGATCTACGATCTCACAGGCTCCTACGCCGCCGCGTTCCTCAACGGCATCGCCTGGAACCTGGTCAATCTCACCGCCATTTTGCTCCTTATGTGGAAGGCGAGGCGAAGTGCAGAAGCGCTGGCCTGATGTAGCGCGAACTGCAAGGCTCCGCTTGAATGGGGCGAAGGCTGTGCGACACCAGTCGCGGCGCGCCTCGATAGGCTTCAAGCAAATCAGAAGAAGTTGACGATATCTTCTTCAGTCACTGTTGAATTCCGGTAGATTCCGTCGAGTCCAGCTATTCCCGACAGACCATTTGGCCCGTTGGCGCCTGGCGGTCCCTTTGAGGTAGAATTGCCGCCGTAGCAATACGTCGTCTGAGCACCGCCTGAGCCGGCGTCCACGCCTGGGCCTCCTTGCCCGCCGGTGCCCCCAGGGCCGCCCCGTCCCGAATACGCGATCGCACCGGTCGGAAATATGGTTTCTTCAAGTCGGAAGACTTGCAGGCTGCCTGCATTGCCACCCAATCCGCCATTTCCGCCCGTGCCCCCCTGCATGCCTGCAAAACCGCTTTCCTCCAGGTCGCGCCGACAGTCGAATGAAGGATCAGAGTCACCGATGCCAGCATCTGCGCCGACGGCCGCCGGCCCACCTGCACCCCCGTTTCCCCCGTGTGCTCCATCGAGCTCTATCGCAAGAGAGCCGTCGAGTTGAACCACAACGGCAATCAGAACCGAGCTGGATGAAGCACCGGCTTTTCCAGGCGTTCCGCTTGCGCCGACACCACTTACCGGAACAGGTGCGGCAGCATCCTCGGTTCCATTGGAATCCAGACCTGCAATCGTTCCGCCCGCGGAAACAATATGGTTGCTCAGCAGAAACAAATCGCTATCGCCAACAACTATCTTCGATCCATGACGAAATTCAAGCTTGCAGAACCGTAAGAAGTTAGCTGTCACGCCCAGGTTTGGCAAATGGATGGTTGCATGGTCCAAAATAATCCAGGGATATGAGGCGGCCAGAGTTCCAGAAATATCTTTTGCGCTCAGAGATCGATCGAGACTAACGGATGCGGAAATCGGGAAGTCCCGCTGATCGCCGGTAATCGTCTGAGGTGCGCTTTTGCAGGAAAGTCGCCGCATATCGCCGTAGCCATTGAACAGGGCGCGACCCCGGGACGTCGTGCCATTGGGATTCCTCTCGTCTATCGCGGCCATGCGGAAAGCGTCGGCCGGCTGCCTGTCGTCGATGGCCGTCCGCGTTCCCACCGCGGCCGTCGAACCGAGTCCGAAGCGGGCGCGCACATGGCCCTGCCCGGTGGCCTCCTCGATGGATCGGTCTTCGAATTGCCGCCTGGTGAGATTGCGCGCGGCGAAAAGGTCGAAACGGGCCAGCCGAAACCTATCGGATATGTCCTCGGCACCCTTGGCCGGGATTCCCCGGTTGGCGAAATTGCCGGGCACAAAGGCGGCTTTTCGACCGGCGGAATCGTCGAAGCTCGTGAAGCTCGCGAGGATGAAGGCTGCGAAGAACCCGCAAAGCCGGAGCATGGCAAATCCCTAACCGGTGTTACCGAGCTACCAAAAGAATTGCGATTTCAAGGTCCGTCCGAGAGCATGCAATCTGCCGAGACAGGACAAGAGAAAAGCCGTCGCGACAGAGGCCTTTTCATCATATTATCAATCGCTAAAATACATCAGGGTTGGAGAGGCCGCAAATGATTGTCAACCGGCTCCTCAACCGGCCATTGCAAGGAGGTCTACCAGCGCAAGGGGAGGGCTGCGGGGCGACGGCCGAACTCGTCCGCGTTTTTTTCGCGTGACGTCGCGCCCGAACACTGGACGCAGCAGACTATTTACTTGGACAGGCTTTGGGCGGAATATTGCGAAGTGGGAGGAAGCACTCGGAAAATCCCCTGAATAAATGCGCTCGAACGGCTTCCGCCCGTTGAATGCAAGGGAGGATAATCATGAGACGTACTTTCCCGCTCGCGGCATGCGCCGCGGCGTTGTTGTTCGGCGTGCCCTCCGCCTTCGCTCAGTCCGGCGGCGTCCAGAAAGCAGTCGGCGGCTACAGCTTCGAGGAAGCCGCCAAGGAGGCCCCCACCACCAAGGACTTCCATTCGGCCGATGGCCATCTCACTTTCGCGATCGTGACTCACACAGCCGGCAACGGCTTCTTCGATCCGGTCTATGTCGGCGCGACCGCCGCCGGCAATCTGATCGGCGCCAAGATACTGCTGCTCGGCTCGGAATCTCCGACCGACGACCCTGCACGCGAGATCGAAATCCTGAACCAGATCGTGCAGGACCCGACGATCGACGGGCTGATCATGACAACGCCCCAGGTCGGCGCCTATAACGACATCGTCAAGGCCGCCGAGGCCAAGGGCATACCGGTAGCAACCACCAATTCCTTCGACGGCACGATCCTCGACCGCAGCGGCATCAGCCACACTGGCCAGGACGCCTCCGCCGCGGCGATCGCCGGCGAGGCGCTTGTCAAGTGCCTGACCGACAAGGGCATCGAGAAGGGCTCGATCGTATTCCCGTCTTCGACCGCAATGGGCAACATCGAGGTAAACAATCGCGTCACCTCGGCGTTCAACGCGGTCGTCAAAGGCCTGAAGGCCGCTGGTAAGCTCGAGGCCTTCAAGGTCGATGCAGGTCCCGAGAACACAGGTATCGACACCAATCCGAACGATCCGGTCAACGGCATCGTGACGCTGTTCGAATCGCGTGGTGACGTCGTCGGCGCCTTCGCCGGTAACAACGTTTTCACGCCGGCGTTGGTTAAGGCCGTCGCCCAGACCGGAAAGACCGGAAAAATCTGTGCCTATGGCTTCGACCTCGGTCCGGCGCAGCAGGATGCGTTGAAGAGCGGCGACCTGACCGGCGCGCTCGGACAGCAGCCCTTCCTGCAGGGCTTCTATCCGGTCATGCAACTCTATCTGCAGATCGATCGTGGCATCGCGGCCGCCAATCTCGACACGCGCGCCCAACTCGTGACGCAGGAGACTGTTGGAAAGGTCGGCAAGCGTTTCGAGAACTGAATGTCGAAGCGATCCTGAACCCGGCGCGGGAGGGCTGGTATCCTCCCGCGCATTTTTGGCCTTCGGAACCCTTTCACCAAAAAATGCCCGCTGAAGCTCTCGCTCGTCGCCTTCCCTCCCAGCTCGTCGGCGGCTGGGAAATGGGATTGCTTGCCCTGCTGGCGCTGATCTATCTCGGCGGCGCTGCCGTCAATCCGACGTTCTTCGGCTCGCCCGAGGCGTTCCATGCACTGCTTCGCGACACCTCGCGGGTCGCCATCATCGCCGTCGGAATGACCTTCGTCATCATCAACAAGGACCTCGACCTTTCGGTCGGCTCCATCTACGGCCTTGTGGCCGTCGTTTTTGCCAGGCTGTTCGCGCCAAGCTTCGCCGATCTCGACATCGTCACGTCGGTGGTCGTCTGCGTCCTGCTTGGCATGGCGATCGGCCTCGTCAACGGCGTGCTCGTTACCATCCTAAAAGTGCCGGCGTTCATCGCCACCTTGACCACGCTTTTGATCGGCCGCGGCTTCGTCCTCGCCCTGACGCACGGCCAGGCGATCTACTATCCAGGCAAAGCGAAGGAGGCCCCGCTCTTCTTCCATCTCGGCGAGACGAACGTCCTCGGCTTCAACAACCAGATCGCGATCTTCGCGGTCGTTGCGGTGATCGGCGCCTACGTGCTCGCCAACACCCGCTGGGGCTACGAGACCTTTGCGACGGGCGGCAACGAGCAGGCAGCGGTCTATGCCGGCATACCGACGAACTGGGTGCGCATCCGCGCCTATCTGCTCTCGTCGCTCTGCGCCACCGTTGCCGGCCTCCTGTCGGCCGCTCAGGACAAGGGCGTGACCCCGCTTTACGGCGTTAGCGGCGAACTGACCGTCATCGCCGCGGTGATCATCGGCGGCGCTTCCATTCTCGGCGGCCGCGGCCGCGTCGCCGGGTCCTGCCTCGGCGCCACGCTGGTCGTTCTGCTCGACAAGGTGCTGCGCGAGGGTTTGCCGATCACGCGCACCATCAAGATCGGCGAGGAGGAGGTGACGGTCAACGCCGTCTATTCCCTGCCGGTCGGCGCGGTGCCGGTCTTCCTCGGGCTGCTGCTCGTCATCGCCGTGCTGATTGAACCTTACCTCATCCGCCGTCAGGTCGCGGCACGCCTCTGGGCGTGGCTGCGCGGCAGGCCGCCGCCGCCGGCCTTCGAGATCGGCGGCGTCGCGCTCGAGGGCGTGGTGACCAAGGGCGCAATGGCGACCGACATCGCGCTGTCGGCGACCGGGTTCGGCAAGTTCCTCGCCCGGCGCGATGCCCTCGCCGTCATCCTGACCGTGGTGCTGTGGCTCACGGGTCTTTTGCTGAGGCCGGATTACTGGTGGAACCTGTCCAACACTTTCGCGATCCTGCTCAACTATACCGAGCTGGCGTTGATCACGGTCGGGCTTACCTACGTCATCGCGGCCGGCGATATCGACCTCTCCGTCGGAGCCGTCCTGGCGCTCGCCGGCAGCGCGGCGGCCTATTTCCTGAAGGTCCTGGGCGCCGACCCCGTCACGGCTGTCGCGATGGGCCTGCTTGCCGGAATGCTCGCCGGCCTCGTCAACGCCGTCGTCGCCGTCGGCTTGAAACTCCCGGCCTTCATCGCAACGCTTGGCATGTTTTACATCGCCCGCGGCCTCGCGGCGTGGTTCGTGGCCGGCCAGCAGCTTACCGGCTGGCCGGAGGGCTACAATTTGCTCGGCCGCAAGGTGAACGACATCCTCCTTCACTTCCACATCGTGCTTCCGGATGGCATCCTCAAAACACTGGCCGAGGCGGTCAGCGTGCAGACGGTCTGGATGATCTTCGTCGCCCTGATTGCCGGCATCGTGCTCGCCTATACGCCGTTCGGGCAAAAGGTCTATGCAACCGGCGGCAACATCCGCGCCGCCGCCTATGCCGGCATCAACACCAGCCGGGCGCGCTTCATCTCGCTCATGCTGTCGGCGTTCTGCGCGACGATGGCCGGGATCATCAACGTCGCCTATTTCCGAAGCTTCAACCCCGTAGCAGGCCAGTTCCGCGAACTCGACGCCATAGCGTCCGTGATCATCGGCGGTGGGTCGATCTTCGGCGGCTACGGCACCATGCTGGGTTCGCTGGCCGGTGCAGCCGTGATCACTCTGGTTCGGTCGCTCCTGCAGCTCAATGTCCAGGGCTTCAGCATGCCGCAGCATTGGATCAACGTCTTCATTGGCGTCATACTCATCGCGGCAGTGCTGATCGACATCTGGGTGCGCCAGGCCAACCTCTTCGGTCGCCTGCGAACCCGCCTCGCGCGACGCGCACGAACCCCGGAAATTGCCGATGCCTGACGCTGCTCTGCCTCAACCGATTGTGGAAATGCGCGGCATCGAAAAGGCCTTCGGAGCCGTGCAGGCGCTTCGCAAGGTCGATCTGGTGCTCTATCCGGGTGAGATCCTTGGGCTGGTCGGCGACAACTCGGCCGGCAAGTCGACGCTCATGAAGATCCTGACCGGCGCTTATCAGCGCGATGCCGGCGAAATCGTCGTCGCCGGCCAACCGGTGCACTTCAAGAGTCCGCATGAGAGCCGCGATGCCGGCATCGAGATGATCTACCAGGATTTCGCGCTTTGCGGGAACATGGATGTCGGTCAGAACATCTTTCTCGGCCGCTGGCCGCGCAAAGGCCCTTTTGTCAATCGCCGCAAGATGTACGCGGAAGCCGACAGCGTGCTGAAGCGGCTCAAGGTCGACGTGAACTCCGTTTTCCAGAAGGTCGAGAGCCTGTCGGGCGGCCGCCAGCAATCGGTAGCGATTGCCCGCGCGATTTCGTTCGAGCCACGCGTCGTGATCCTCGACGAACCGACCGCCAATCTCTCGGTGATGGCGACCGAGCGACTCCTCGAGACCATGCTGGAACTGAAAAGGCAGGGCGTTGCCCAAATCATCATCTCGCATCGGCTGGTCGACATTTTCGCCGTAGGCGACCGTGTCATGGTGCTCAAGCGCGGCGAGAATGTCGGCGACCGTCACGTCAGGAACACCGACGAGCACGAGGTCCTGGAGATCATCGTCTCCGGCACGCGGGAACTGGCGCTTACGGCTGATCAGGCGAGGGCGGTCTGATCGATCAGGGGCCGCTTTCTGGGTGAGGCCGCTAGGCTGCCCCCTCATGTTGGCGGCGGATGTGACCAGCGCATCGGATCGGGTTTCCTCGCCGTGGTTGCGACGGACGACCTGCTTCCCCGTCCGCTTGACAACAGCCGGAGCCTGCGCGACCCAGACGGAGGCGAAACAGGCCGGGCGGCGCGATGACACGGATGTCGATCGTCTTTTCGAGAGGGCACATCGAGCGTACGAGGACGGGGCTGTGACCAAGCCGCGCTCGCGGCGTGGCGGCGGCCGCCCCACAATCGCCGACGTGGCGCGCAAGGCCGGCGTCGGCGCAATCACCGTTTCCCGCGCCTTGCGCGAGCCCGGGCGGGTTTCGGAAGATCTGCGCCGGCAGATACAGGCCGCTGTCGACGAGCTCGGCTATGTGCCGGACCCCAACGCGCGGGCATTGGCCTCGGCGCGCGCGGAGGTCTTCGGCGTGCTGGTGCCCTCGCTTACCAACAACGTCTTTGCCGAAGTGGTGCGCGGCATCTATGACAGCCTGTCGGACAGCCCGTTCCGCATCCAGCTCGGCAACACGCATTACTCGGGCCTGGAGGAAGAGCGGCTGCTGCAGGTATTTGCCCTGCAGCGCCCGGCGGCGCTGATCGTGGCCGGGATCGACCAGACGCCGCTGTCGCGAAAGCTGCTGGAGACGGCCGGCTGCCCGGTGGTGCAAGTGATGGAAACCGGACCCGATCCCGTCGACATGCTGGTCGGTTTCTCGCATTTCGACGGCGGCCGGACGGCCACCGATCACTTGATCGAAATGGGCTACCGGCGGATCGCCTTCATCGGCGCGCGCATGGATCCGCGTTCGCAACGGCGCCTTGCCGGCTATCGCGCGGCGATGGAGGCGGCCGGCTTGTTCGATCCGCGCCTGGTCACCACCACGCCGCTCTTGTCCAGCGTGAGCCTCGGCCGCGAGCTTTTGCGCGATTCGCTGGCCAAGATGCCGTCGCTCGACGGCGTCTTCTGCAACAATGACGATATCGCGCTTGGCGTTCTGTTCGAATGCCGCCGTGCGGCGATCGCGGTGCCGAAGACAATCGGCATCGTCGGCTTCAACGACCTCGATATGATGCAGGCGGCGTTCCCTTCGGTCACCAGCGTTCGCACGCATCGCTACGAAATCGGCCGCCGGGCAGTGGCGATGGCGCTTGCCGCGATCGCAGGCCAGAGGCCGCAGCAGCGGGTTGTCGACCTCGGTTTCGAGCTCATACGCCGCGAGAGCACCGCACGTTGAAACACGCAGCGGCGACTGTGCGAATGCCGGTTTACACTGCAAAATGGTAGCGCTACCATATTTTCCGCCAAATATGCGATTGGGAACAGCAAGGCTGTTTATTATACATAAGTAACAGCTCATGCTTGTTTATTATGGATAATATGATAGTTTTGTAAGCCGCTTGGAGGGGCGGGAGGGGGAGGGAAGAGGGACGGCGCAAGTCACCTCGCAAGCGCATCGGACTGGCGTGAGGGTGCCGGCCGACAGCGCGGAATTCATCGACAAGCAGAACTGCAACTGGGAGGAATACCGATGATCAAGTCATTCGTTGGCGGCGTCATTGCCGCCACTGCATTCGTCATGCTGAGTTCTTCGGCGATCGCCGATCCGGAAATCGTCAAAGGCCCGTCGGCCGAGCCGGACTGCTTCGCGCCGTGGGCGGCCGACACACAGTTCTTCAAATATCCGAAGAAGGATGGGCCGTACCGCATCGCGCTCGCCAACGGCTATATCGCCAACACCTGGCGCATCCAGATGATCCAGACGGCCAAGGCCTATGCCGCGCAACCGGACGTCGCCAAGAAGCTGAAGGAATTCAAGGTGGTGTCGACCGGCGAGGATGTGCCGGCGCAGATTTCGGCGATCAACAACTTCATCGATTCCGGCTTCGACGCGATCGTCGTCAATGCCCAGAATCCGACGGCGTTCGGACCGGTCATCAAGCGCGCCAAGGAAGCCGGCGTCATTCTCGTCGCCTTCGACAACATCCTCGACACCAAGGACGCCATCAACGTCAATGTCGACCAGAAGGGCCTCGGCGAGTTGTGGGGCAAGTGGCTGGTCGCGCACGTGCCGAATGGCGGCAAGGTGCTCGAGGTGCGCGGCGTTGCCGGTACCTCCGTCGACACCGACCGCCACAACGGCATCCACGAGGTGCTCGATGGATCCGGCAAGAAGTGGGATGTCACCGAGGTCGTCGGCAAGTGGGACGACGGCGTCGCGCAGAAGGCGACGGCCGACGCGATCGCCACCAGCGGACCGTTCGACGGCATCACCGGGCAGGGCGGCGACACCGGCATCGTGCAGGCGATGATCGACGCCAAGCATCCGTTCGTGCCGTTCGGCGGCGAGACGGAAAACGGCTTCCGCAAATTCTGCGCGGCGCATGCAGGCGATGGGCTGAAATGCTCTTCGGCCGGCACCGGCCCGGCCCAGGTCGCGGTCGCCATCAAGACCGCGATCTCCGCGCTCGAAGGCAATGTCGTGCCGCAGTCGGTCAAGCTGCCTTTGGCCATCGTCGAGGATCCGAACTTCAAGGCGGGCCAGGACTTCTTCCCCGACCAGTCCGACAATTTCTTCGTCGGCAATTCCTTCCCGACCTGCGGCATCAATTTCACCGCGCAGGAAATCATGGGCCAGACCAAGGAAAACAAGTAGCCTGAGCAACCGGCGCCGCGGGAGAGCCGCGGCGCCGACCAAATCGCAAACCGGCCTGGGGAGGGCTGATGGACGGCGCGGCTCCGCTCTTCCACATGGAGGGCATATCCAAGCGCTATGGCGGCGTTCGGGCCCTGGAAAAGGCCGACCTCACGGTGACGGCCGGCAGCATTCACGCCATTCTCGGCGAAAACGGCGCCGGCAAATCAACCCTGATCAAGGTCATGGCCGGCGTTGTCGCGCCGGACGAAGGCACAATGACACTGGATGGCCGCGAGGTGACTTTCGCCTCGCCAGCCGCCGCCAACCAGGCCGGCATCGTCTGCATCTTCCAGGAGCTGTCGCTCATCCCGGAGCTCAGCGTCGCCGACAACATCGTCATTTCCGATCCGCCGAAACGCTTCGGCATGATCGACCGCAAGGCGCAGCGGCGCATCGCTGAAGAGGCGCTGGCGCGCGCCGGCGCCTCCGATATCCACCCGCTGGCCCTGGTCAAGGATCTGCCGCTGTCGCGCCGGCAGATGGTCGAGATCGCCAAGGCGCTGGCCAGGAAGCCGCGCATCCTGATCCTCGACGAAGCGACCTCGGCGCTGACGGCGACCGACGTCGCCAAGATATTCGGCGTGCTCAAGCGGCTGCGCGAGGAGGGGCTGGCGCTGCTCTACATCTCCCATCGCATGAACGAGATCGCCGAGCTTGCCGACCAGTGCACGGTGTTTCGCAACGGCCGCAATGTCGCGAGCTACGTGGCCGGATCGAAGAGCGACAACGAGGTGGTCGAACTGATGATCGGCCGGGAATACAGTCACATCTTCCCGCCAAAGCCGGCCAGGCCGCCGTCCGGCGCGATTCCGGTGCTTCAGGCGCGTAATCTCTCCTGGAGCGATCGGCTGGACAATATCTCCTTGTCGATCGGGGCCGGCGAGGTCGTCGGGCTTGGCGGTCTCGATGGCCAGGGCCAACGCGAACTGCTGCTTGCCTTCTTCGGCGTGCTGCGTGGCCTTTCCGGACAGATCTTGGTCGACGGCAAGCCGGTTTCGATCGCCAGCCCTTCCGCCGCGAGCGACGATCGCGTCGGCATGGCGCTGATCCCGGAGGACCGCAAGACGGAAGGGCTGATGCTGCCGATGACGGTGCGCGAGAACCTGTCCTTCGCCGCGCTCGACAGGCTGTCGAAAGCGGGCGTCATCGACCGCGCGGCGGAACAGCGGCTGATCGACGACATGGTCGGGTTGCTGGCCATCAAGACGGCGGGCCTCGATATCCCGGTCGGCGCGCTCTCCGGCGGCAACCAGCAGAAGGTGGTGATCGCCAAATGGCTGATGCGGCAACCTCGCATCATCCTGCTCAACGACCCGACGCGCGGCATCGATGTCGGGACCAAGCAGGAGCTCTACCAGCTGATGCGCAAGCTGGCCGACGCGGGCGCCGCGATCCTGTTCTACTCGACCGACTATGACGAGCTGATCGGCTGCTGCGACCGCGTGCTTGTTCTCTATGACGGCGCCATCAAGCGTGAGCTCGTCGGTGCCGAGATCACCGAGCATGCGCTGATCGCCAGCGCGCTCAACATCCACGGCGAAGGTTCCGGGCCAAGGCAAGGAGAGGGCGCGTGAAGGATTGGCGCTATTGGCTGGCCGAGCAGCGCGGAACATTGCTCGCGTTCGCCATCTTCATCGCCATGTTCGCGATCTACAGCGCGAACCATCCGGCAGGCTTCACCGCCAATGTCGTGCAGACGGCAGCCAACAAGGGCGTGCTGCTTGCCTTCGTCGCCATGGCGCAGACGCTGGTGGTGATCACCGCCGGCATCGACCTGTCGGTCGGCATGATCTTCACGCTCACCAACTGCATGGCTTCCTGGCTGGTGATCGGCCCCGGACTCGAAACCGCATTCGGCGTGGTGGCCGTGCTCGGCACCGGGCTCATCTGCGGGGCGGTCAACGGCGCGATCGTCATCTACGGTCGCTTGCAGCCTATCGTGGCGACGATTGCCACAGGTGCCGTCTATTTCGGGCTTGCGCTGCTGCTGCGACCGGTTCCCGGCGGTTCGGTCAATGAAGATCTTGCCGATCTCCTGACCGGGCGCTTCTTCGGCGTCGTGCCGGCGAGCTTCGTGGCGCTGTTCGTCGTCGTGCTCATTGTCTGGGTGCCGTTCAGCCGCTCCGAACTCGGCCGCGCGGCCTATGCCGCGGGCTCCTCCGAGACGGCGGCCTATATGTCGGGCGTGCCGATCCGCAGGGGCAAGTTCCTTGCGTATGCGCTTGCCGGGCTGCTCGCCGCGATCGGAGGTCTGTTCTTGACCTTCTTCACCTATACGGGCGAAGCCGCCTATGCGAGCGGCAATGCCTACACGCTGTTTTCCATTGCGGCCGTCGTGCTCGGCGGCGTGTCGCTGTTCGGTGGCAAGGGCAGCGCCATCGGCGCGATCTTCGGGGCGCTCGCCTTCCGCACCATCGGCGATCTCCTGTTCGTCTTCGATTTCGATCCGCTCTGGCAGCCGTTGTTCCAGGGCGTTATCCTGTTGATCGCGGTCAGCCTCGGCGCCTTCGCGCTGTTCAGGGTGCGCAACCGGCTGGAGTGGTTCCTGTGAGCGAAACGACGCTTGGCGGCATCGCCGGCCGCATGCCGAAATTCATCCGCCGCGCCGATCCGGCAGTGGTCACCGCCTTTGCCTGCATCGTGATCCTGCTTCTGGTCGGCAGCCTCTATTCGCGCAGCTTCCTGTCGCCGGAATATCTTCTGCAGCAGCTGAAGGTCGCCTCGTTCCTCGGCGTGATCGCCACCGGCATGATGCTGGTGATCCTGCTCGGCCAGATCGACCTGTCCGTGCCGTGGGCCGTGGCGACCGGCGCCATGATGGCCTGCGCGGCCGCGGCCTATGGTCCGGTCGGCGTGGCTCTCGCCATCCCGTTCGGTATCCTGTGCGGGATCGCGATCGGCGTCGTCAACGGCATCGGCGTCGCTTACCTGCGCATCCCCTCGATGATCATCACTTTGGCCACCAATGCCGTCGCGCAAGGGCTGATGGTGGTCTATACGGGCGGGTTCTCGCCGCAGGATTCGGCGACGGCCGCGATGCGCTACCTTGCAACCGGCTTTACCATTCCCGGGGTGCCGAACGCCGTGATCATCTGGGCGCTGATAGGAGCTGCTATGGTTTTCGTGCTGACACGCAGCAGCTTCGGCCGCGCCGTCTACGGCATCGGCAACCGCGAGCGCGCCGCCTATCTGTCCGGCATCGACACACGCCGCGTGGTGATGATCGCCTTTGCCGTGTCCGGCGGGCTTTCAGCGTTTGGCGGGGTGCTCCTTGCGGGCTATGCGTCGAAGGCCGCGCAGTCGATGGGCGATGCCTATCTCCTGCCGTCGATCGCCGCGGTGGTGCTCGGCGGCACTTCGATCCTCGGCGGGCGCGGCTCCTATCTCGGAACCGTCGCCGGCGTGATCCTGATCACGCTGCTGCAATCGATCCTCTCGGTCATGCAGATGCCGGAGGCCGGGCGGCAGATCATCTACGGCGTCGTGATCGTCGCCATGCTCCTGCTCTATGGCCGCGCGCCGGCAAGTCGCTGATCGTGGATGAAAGATTGAACGACATCCGGTCGGCGCCGGCCATCGTCGTGATGGGGGTAGCCGGCTGCGGCAAGACGGTCGTCGGCGAGGCGCTGGCCAAAGAGCTGAGCGCGCTCTTCATCGAAGGCGATCGACTGCATCCGCCGGAAAACGTGGCGCGCATGGCGCGTGGCGAGCCCCTGACGGATGCGTTGCGCGAGGGCTGGCTCGACGCCATCGGCGAGCGCATCGCGGCCTCCGTCGCCGACGGGCAGAAGGCGGTGGCGGCCTGCTCGGCGCTGAAGCGCAGCTACCGCGACCGGCTGCGCGGCTTTTGCCCCGGCATCGTCTTCCTCTATCTCAAGATCGATCGCGAGACCGCCTGGCGGCGGGTCGCGGGCCGCAAAGGCCATTTCATGCCGGCGAGCCTGGTCGACAGCCAGTTCGCGACCCTGGAAGAGCCGGGTACGGACGAGCTGGCGATAACGGTGGATGCGACGCGGACCGTTGCCGCGATCGTCAAGGAATTGCTTGGCTAGGCGGCGTCGCCGCCGATCGCGGGTTGATCCTGCTGCCCGGTGAGCCGGTTGGCGCCGGACCAGGCCATCATCTGCTCGGGATATAACTTGACCGCTTCCAGCAGACGGTCGCGCTTGAGCAGGATGTAGCCCGCCTGCAGGACGAGGTTCTTTGCCGCCACGTCCTTTACCAGCGTGGGTGCCGGTTGGGCAGCGTTGGGCTTCAGTTCGGGGCTGACGATCGCCCGGTATTCGCGGAAGGGCACGGTCTCCAGGGTCGACATGGCAAACAGCGCAGCACCTGCGCGCGCCGCGAAATTCGCCGGCGCCGAGGCGAGGTGGGTCCAGCCGTGCTCGCCCATGGCGATTTCGGTGAAGGTGGAGCCCGCGTGGATGGTGTTGGTCATCAGCACGACGCCGTTCTCCTTCAGCGTCTTCTGGATGCGCGCGGTGACCTGGTAGGCGTCGGCGCGCTCGAAGACGATGCGGCTCTTCAGGAAACGGTTCTCGACCTCGACCAGCGGCCTGTTGATCACATGCAGGCCGAATTTGCTTTCCGAAAAGCCGTGGAAGTTGACGCTCACCTGGTGCGCTTCGATGCCGGCCTCGAAGAGGGCGCGCTTGCCCATGATGGTCTGGGCGATGAACTGATCGCACCAGACGATGGCGCCGCGGCCGCGTTGCAGGGCCTCGCGCAAGCCGTCGACGCCTTCGAGCCGGATTGCCGGCGACCAGCGGCGGGGAACGAGATGGGCGGCAAGCATCACGCGGCGGCGGTGCGCGGCGGCGAGATGGCCCCTGAAAAGACTTTGCGTGTCGACGCCGTCGCCGAGCACCGCTTTGATCGCGACGTCATAGCGCGCGAATTCCTTGTGAAAATAGCGCTTGCGCCGAAGCGTCGAGACCCAATCGCAGACCGGTGTCCACCAGGCGACCGGCAGGAGCGCCGCCACGGCGAGATAGAACAAGAAGAGCAGGCTCTCGCGCAGATCCTTGTTGGAGAAGCTGCGCAATTTGCCAGGGCGGACGAGCTTGCGGCTGAAGAAGCGGACGGTTTCGCCACGCTCGGGCACCGGCACGTCGGCGACGATCTCGGTGTGATAGATATTGGCGGATGACGGTTGCCGTTTGGCCCTGCGGGACTTGCCAAGCCAAGGCAGCCTCATGCGTCGGATACCCCCAGACCTCGTTCCCATCCGTCAGCCGCTTTACTGCGTCTGTCGCGGACAGACAACCAACGGGATGGCGGCGGCCGGGCGATCAGATCTGCGACGTCAGCTCGGCCGGGAAATCGTCGTTGTCGGCGTCGCGCATGGCGGCGAGGCTGCGATTGTCGAGAACCTCGGCGATTGCCTGGCGCACCTCCAGCATCATGTGGCGGACCTGGCACGTCGCCTCGTCGCAATCCTCGCAGCGCTGGTATTGCGTGCGGCTGGCGCAAGGGATCGGCGCCAGCGGTCCGTCGAGCACGCGCACGACATGGCCGATCTTGATCTCGGAAGCGGGCCTTGCAAGGCGGTAGCCGCCTTCCTTGCCCTTGCGGCTCTGTACGAAACCGGCATTGCGCAATTCGCCCAGGATGGCATCCAGGAACTTCTTCGGGATGTTGTTGGCGACCGCTATGTCGTTGACGAATGCAAGCTGGCCAACCGGCAGGCTGGAAAGATGCACGAGGGCCTTGAGGCCGTATTTGCCTTTTTTGGTCAGCATGCCCGATTCAGTTCATCAAACCCCAATCGCCCTGCATCTGGCGGTTGTTTGTGTGCAAATCATGACAGTTTGGCCGCGCAGTGCGATTTGGCACAACAATTCGTCAACACAGGTTTAGGCACAAACGCGTTGATTCTTCGTAACGTTTTTCACATTGGCTGCCATAATCTCGGCGTCAAGCCGATGCCGGCGCCAGATATGAAGAAAGCCGGCAAAAGCCGGCCTTCCCGCACTTTTTCCGATAAGGCAGCTACCGGCTGCCGTAGGCCTGGTCGAGCAGGCCGCCGGCTGCGAAATGCTCTTTCTGCACCTTGTCCCAGCCGCCGAAGACCTCGTCCACCGTCAACAGGCGGACGTCGGGAAAATCGGCTTTGTATTTGGCGGCCACCGTCGCGTCGCGGGCCCGCAGGCCGTTGCGGGCGGCAATGTCCTGTCCTTCCGCTGAATAGAGGAAGTCGAGATAGGTCTTGGCGAGATCGCGGCTGCCGTGCTCGTCGGCGATCTTGTCGACGATCGCCACCGGGAACTCGGCCAGCAGGCTGACCGAAGGCGTGACCTGCTCGAACTTGTCGTCGCCATATTCCTTGCGGATGCCGCGCGTTTCGGATTCGAAGGTGATCAGCACGTCGCCGATCTCGCGCTGCACGAAGGTGGTGGTGGCGGCGCGGCCGCCTGTGTCGAAGATCGGCACATTGGCGAACAGCTTGGCGATGAATTCCTTCACCTTGGCATCGTCGCCCTTGAAGGCCTCCTTGGCGTAGGCGGTTGCCGCCAGATAGGTGTAGCGCGCATTTCCGGAAGTCTTCGGGTTGGGGAAGATCACCTGCACATCGTCGCGCACGAGATCGTTCCAGTCCTTGATGTGCTTGGGATTGCCGGCGCGCACCAGGAAGGACGGCAGCGAATAGAAGGGCGAGGCGTTGTCCGGGAAATCCTTCTGCCAATCGGCTGAAACCAGCCCCTTCTTGACCAGGAAGTCGACGTCGGTAACCTGGTTGAAGGTGACGACGTCTGCGGCCAGGCCTTCGGCAATGGCGCGCGCCTGCGCCGAGGTTCCGGCGTGGGACTGATCGACAGTCACGCCGGGGTGCTCAGCGATGAAGGCCTTGTTGACCTCGGCGAACAATTCCCGGCCGACGTCGTAGGAGGCGTTCAGGAGCCTGTCGGCCGACCAGGCCTGGGAGGAAGCGAGGGCGAGGCCGGCGAAAGTGGCGATGCCAAGCAATAAGCGCTTCACGAAAATAGGCTCCCTTGAGAATGGATTGAGACTATAGCACGACCATAGTGGGGAAAGCCTGGCCCGACGAGGCACACGCAGCGGGAGGAGTGGGGACGCCGGGAAAAAGCGTCGCCCAAACAGCCGTTTAATAGGATTTTCTTCCAAGCAGATTCATCGCGGCACCGCTGGCGAACGCCGGTAGCGGCAGGCAGAACGAAGCGTCACGAAGCCGGAAAAAGTTTCCAGCGCCGCGGCCTGAAGGCCACCCGGCTTTTCTGTGCCGCGGGGTGGTCGACCGGCAGCTCGATCTCGACGCGCTGGCGCTCGCCGCCGACCTCGAGCTCGACCCGCCTGGTGCCGGCGACGCGCCGGCTGGCGGCGACCGTGCCGGCGATGCAGCCGCTGCAGCCGTCGAGCAGCTCGACGTCGTGCGGGCGGAAATAGAGCAGGGCCTCGCCGGGGGCAGCGAGCGGCGCCTGCAGGCCGATCGGCCGGTCGGCGATCCAAACCTCGCCATTGTCGACCTTGACCGGCAGCGAGCTCGATTCCCCGATGAAGCTGTAGACGAAAGGCGAGTTCGGCGTGTCGTAGATCTCGTCGGCGGTGCCGACCTGTTCGATGCGGCCCTGGCTCATCACCACGACGCGGTCGGCGAGCTCGAGCGCTTCCTCCTGGTCGTGGGTGACGAAGACCGTGGTATGGCCGGTGGCGTCATGGATCTCGCGCAGCCAGCGCCGCAACTCGCGGCGCACCTGCGCGTCAAGGGCGCCGAACGGCTCGTCGAGCAAAAGCACCTTAGGCTCGATCGCCATGGCGCGGGCCAAAGCGACGCGCTGGCGCTGGCCGCCGGAGAGCTGCGCCGGATAGCGCTTTTCCAGCCCCGATAGCTGGACGAGGTCGAGCAGTTCCGAGGCACGGCGGCGGATTTCCTGTGCCGACGGCCTTTTGGCGCCGTGCCGGACCTTGAGGCCGAAGCCGATATTATCGGCAACCGTCATGTGGCGGAACAGCGCGTAGTGCTGGAAGACAAAACCGACATTGCGCTCCTGGATCGACTTTTGCGAGGCGTCCTCGTCGCCGAAGAAGACCGCGCCCTTGGTCGGCCGCTCCAGGCCGGCGATCAGGCGGAGCAGGGTCGTCTTGCCGGAACCGGATGGCCCAAGCAGCGCGATGAGCTCGCCCGACCTGATGTCGAGCGACACGTCGTGGAGCGCCGGAAACCGCTCAAACTCCTTACGCACGTTGACAACGCGAACTTCCATAGAGACCCCTCAGTTAGGTGATGCATGTCGCCCAAGACCGCTACACGCTTTTGGGTGACATGCATCTAATGTCCGCGCGTCGCGGCGATCTCGGCGCCGTAGCGCATCTCGAGAAGTGTTTTCAAGACCAGTGTCACCAGCGCCAGGCCGGCAAGCAGCGAGGCCACGGCGAAGGCGCCGACGGCGTTGTACTCATTGTAGAGGATTTCGACATGCAGCGGCATGGTGTTGGTGAGGCCGCGGATGTGGCCCGACACGACCGACACCGCGCCGAACTCGCCCATGGCGCGCGCGTTGCATAAAAGCACGCCGTAAAGCAGTCCCCATTTGACATTGGGCAGCGTCACATACCAGAAAGCCTGCCAGCCGTTGGCGCCGAGCGAAAGGGCGGCTTCCTCGTCGCCGGTGCCCTGTTCCTGCATCAGCGGGATCAATTCGCGGGCGACGAAGGGGAAGGTGACGAAGATGGTCGCCAGCACGATGCCGGGCACGGCGAAGAGAATGACGATGCCATGCGCCTTCAGCCATCCGCCGAGCAGCCCTTGCGCGCCGAAGAGCAGCACATAGACCAGGCCGGAAATGACGGGCGACACCGAGAAGGGCAAGTCGATCAGAGTGGTCAGAAACGCCTTGCCCTTGAACTCAAACTTGGCGATCGCCCAGGCGGCCGAGATGCCGAAAATTACGTTGAGCGGCACCGCGATCGCCGCCACAAGCAGCGTCAGGCGGATCGCTGATCGCGTATCCGGACTGGAAAGGGCTTCCGTGTAGGAGCCGACGCCCTTGGCAAGCGCCTCGTGGAAGACGACGATCAGCGGCAGAAGCAGGAAGACGGCGAGGAACGCAAAGGCGATTGCCATCAGCACCGACTTCACGGGGCGGCTTTCGGTCACCGCGGCCGACTGGCTCTGGCGGTATGGTTCGTAGGATTTGATCTCGGGATCAGCCATAGCGCTTGCGGCTCCATGTCTGGACGAGATTGACGACCAGAAGCATCACGAAGGACAGCGCCAGCATGATCGCGGCGATCGCGGTCGCCGCCTCGTAGTTGTATTCCTCGAGCCTGATCACGATCAGAAGCGGCGCGATCTCCGATTTGAACGGCAGGTTGCCGGCAATGAAGATCACAGAGCCGTATTCGCCGACGCCGCGCGCGAAAGCGAGCGAGAAGCCGGTGATGATGGCCGGCGCCAAGCCAGGGAAGAGCACGCGGGTGATGATCTGGAAGCGGCTGGCGCCCAATGTGGCGGCTGCCTCCTCGATCTCCTTGTCGATCTCTTCCATGATCGGCTGGACCGTGCGCACGACGAAAGGCAGGCCGATGAACACCAGCGCAATGACGATGCCGAGCGGCGTATAGGCGACCTTGATGCCGAGCGGCGCGAGCAACTGGCCGATCCAGCCATTCGGTGCATAGAGCGTGGTGAGCGCGATGCCGGCGACTGCCGTCGGCAACGCGAAGGGCAGATCGACCATCGCATCGGCGACGCGGCGCCCGGGGAAGCGGTAGCGGACCAGCACCCAGGCGACGATGGTGCCGAACACGACGTTGACGACTGCGGCCAGGAAGGCGGTGCCGAAGCTGACCTTCAAAGCATTCAGGGTGCGGCGGTCGGCAGCGATCGCCCAGAAATCGGCCCAGCCAAGCGCTGCCGAACGCCAGACCAGCCCCGAAAGCGGGATGAGGATGATGAGCGTGAGGTAGGCAAGCGAGAAGCCGAGCGTCAATCCGAAGCCCGGAATGACACTCGGCTGTCTGAATCGCCACCCCGCTTTAGCGGGTGCTGTGTTCATGCTGTTCTGGATCGTCCCTTCTTATTCAGACCAGACTGCCCGTTGTCTCGGCTCGGGCACTCGTACAATAGACCCAATCAGGTTTCATCCGGCCTATGGCCACCATGCTTCATTGGGCGGGCTTGTAAATCTGGTCGAATATACCGCCATCGCCGAAATGATAAGGCTGCGCCTTCTTCCAGCCGCCGAATTGCGGATCGTCGACGGTGACAAGTTTGATTGCCGGCAGCTTGGCAAGATCCTCGGCAGGCACCAGGTCGGGCTTGGCCGGGCGATAGTGGTTCTTGGCGATGATGGTCTGAGCCTCTTTGGAATAGAGCCAGCTCAGATACGCCTCGGCGACCTTACGCGTGCCCTTGGCATCGACATTGGCGTCGACGACAGCGACCGGCGGCTCGGCCAGGATCGAGGTCGGCGGGTAGACGATGTCGAAATTGTCGGCACCGAATTCGTCGAGGGCGAGATAGGCCTCGTTCTCCCAGGCAATCAGCACGTCGCCGAGGCCCTTCTGCGCGAATGTCACCGTCGAGCCGCGCGCGCCGGTGTCGAGCACAGGGACATTGGCATAGAGCTTGCCGACGAATTCCTTGGTCTTGGCCTCGTCGTTGCCGTCATTGGCGTTGGCATAGGCCCAGGCGGCGAGATAGTTCCAGCGCGCGCCGCCGGACGTCTTCGGGTTCGGCGTGATCACCTGGACGCCGTCCTTCACCAGATCGTTCCAGTCGTGGATGCCCTTGGGGTTGCCCTTGCGAACCAGGAAGATGATGGTCGAGGTGTAGGGTGCCGAATTGTTCTCGAACTTCGTGCGCCAGTCGGGATTGATCTTCTTCGTCTTCGAGGCGATGGCGTTGATGTCGCCTTCGAGCGCGAGCGTCACGACATCGGCGTCGAGGCCGTCGATCACCGCGCGGGCCTGCGCGCCCGATCCGCCATGCGATTGCTGGATGGTGACGGTCTCGCCGGTCTCCGCCTTCCAGTGCGCGGCGAAGGCCTCGTCATAGGCCTTGTAGAGCTCGCGTGTCGGGTCGTAGGACACATTCAGAATGGTCGTGTCGGCAAACGCGAAACCGAGCGTGCCGAACTGGACAGATGTGGCGACCAGCGCGCCAAGCAGTTTCTTGAAATGAGGGTTGGTCATTTCCGCCTCCGTTGAACGGCACGAACTCTAGCGATTTTATAGAAATTAGATGCATTGAATGTTGCCTTTTTCGCCTCCTTGCAGCAATTTTTCGCCGAGCAACGGCCCATTGAGGAAATAACTTCCTCAACTGGCGCCGGCGTGGCGCCTCATCAGCCGGCCTAATTAGAAGCGGACCGCCTCCAGGCAAGTCCCGCGGCTTAGTTTGCGGTGACCGGAAAATCGAAACGCTGTTTCGGGAAGGGCTCGTCGGCAAGCGTGAAATGCCACCATTCGCGCGCATAGTTGCGGAAGCCGGCGGCGCGCATGGCCGCCAACAGCATCTTGCGGTTCGTCGCTGCTTCGGCGGCAAGAGGGCGGTGGGCGGTTTCACTAGAGGGGTCGAAACAGTCGAAGCCGGTGCCGAAATCGAGCGTGTCCGCATCGGGTGCGCCGCAGGCGGGATGCGCCGCGCTTTTCTTGGTCGTCTCGGCAATCGCAAGGTCGACGGTCGAGCCGCGCGAGTGGCTGGAGAGCTCACCGACATGGCCTTTGGCGATGAGATCACCGCGCTCGACCTTCGGATACCATCGCGGGTCGGGCGGGCCGCCTTCTCTCGTCCATTTGCCCATGTCGGCCACGGCGCGCGCCGGGCGGTAGCAGTCGAAGACGACGAGCGTCAGGCCCTTTGCGGTGATTGCTTTCTGGACGCTGGAAAGCGCCTTCGCCGCCTGCTCGGTCAGGATGCAGACCGGCGCTTCGTAGCCGTCGGCCTTGCGGTGCAGGAAGTTTTCGCGGCCGGCATATCGGATGTCCTGGCGGATTGTGGGATCGACATCGGCCAACCTGACGAAACCGGCGGGGAGGGGATCGGCGTGGGTGGGGAGGCAGGTTGCGGTCAGAAGAGCTAGCGTTGCGAGGAATGTTACTAACGAAGGCTGGCGCGAGGCACCCCCCTCTGCCCTGCCGGGCATCTCCCCCGCAAGGGGGGAGATTGGCAGTTTCGATGCCGCCTTTATCTTTCCAACGTGGAAGATTGGCGAAGGCGGCGAGGCGAATGATCTCCCCCCTTGCGGGGGAGATGGCCGGTAGGCCAGAGGGGGGTGCCTCGCGCCATACATCAGGAAAGAAATTCCGCGAGCCAAAGCCTTAAGAAAAGCAATCCTCTGAATCGCTTGCCGCATTCTATTCAACGAAAACCTTCACGCTGGCCGCGCGGCCGGCGGCGTCGATCACGGTCAGCGTCGAATAGCCGGTGCCGTCGGGTTGCCAGGTCGCGGTGCGGCGACGGTCGATGCCGGCGAGCGGCTTGCCGTTGGCCAGCCAGCGGAACGGCGCGCGGCCGCCCTGCAGCTTCAGCACCAGCGGCGTCGCATCGGCAGAATTGGTGCCGAGATCGACGCGGGCGCCGTTGGGCGGGAACACGATGGTCGGCGCCGGCTCGGTCGGCGTCGCCTGCACCAGCCCGTCCGATCCGGCGCCGAAGCGGGCGAGCGTCACCGGCAGTTCCTCGCGTTTGGGATTGAAGACGCCTGGCGGGCGGCCGGGCAGCGGCACGCTGGCCAGACCCGAGCGGACAAAACCCTCGAACAGGATGGGCGCGGCCGAGACATAGCCGGAGAGGCCTGGGATTGGACCGGCGTCGGCGCGGCCGACCCAGACACCCAGCACATAACGGCCGTCGAAGCCCACCGACCAGGCATCGCGATAGCCATAGGAGGTGCCGGTCTTGTAGGCGATGCCGCGCTGCATGGCTCCTTCCGGCGGCTTCACGCCGGAGAGGATGTCGTTGATCTGCCAGGCGGCCTGGTCGTCGAGGATGGTCGCGGTGGTGCGCTCGGCATTGGCCGGCTCGGTGCCGTCATGCAGTGTGTGCATCTTGCCGCCATTGGCGAGCCCCGTATAGAGCTGCACCAGGTCGCGCAAAGTCACGCCGACGCCGCCGAGGCCGATCGCCAGGCCCGGCGCCTCGTTAAGCGGCAACGTCGGATTGACGCCAGCCTGGCGGAAGCGCGCGGTGAGCCGTGCGGGGCCGACGGCGTCGAGCACCCGGATCGCCGGCACGTTGAGCGACAATTGCAGCGCCTGCCGGATGCTAACGTCGCCCTGATAGCCCATGTCGAAGTTCTTCGGCCGGTAGCCGCCGAAATCGGCCGGGCTGTCCTCGATGATGGTTTCCTGCGCCACCAGCCCCTGCTCGAAGGCGAGCCCGTAGATGAAGGGCTTCAGCGTCGATCCGGGCGAGCGCACGACCTTGGTCATGTCGATCCAGCCGGAGCGGCTGGCGTCGAAAAAGTCGGCCGAGCCGACCTCGCCCAGGATGTCGCCGGTGCGCGCATCGGCCATCACCATGGCGATGGAAAGTTTCGGGCCGAGCTTCCTGGCGGCTTCCCTGGCCACCTGTTCCAGCCCCTGCTGGACGCTCCTGCGGATCGTCAGTTGCAGCGGCTTGCCGGGCTCGGCCTTGGGCAGCATGGCGTAGGAGGCATGCGCGGCCAGCGCCGGCAGCTTGCGGCGCAGGCCGGAGACGTCGTCGAGGGCGGCGCGGGCAGCCTCTCTTTCGCCGAGCAGGCCGGCCGAGACCATGCGGTTGAGCACACGGTCGCGCGCGGCATGCGCGATGTCGAGATTGCGGTCGGGCCGGCGTTTTTCGGGGAGCTGCGGCAGGGCGACGAGAAGGGCGGATTCGGAGACGGTCAGCCGCTTCGGTTCCTTGCCGAAATAGGCCAACGAGGCGGCGCGCACGCCTTCGAGATTGCCGCCATAGGGCGCCAGCGTCAGGTAGCGTTCGAGGATTTCCTGCTTGGACAGGCGCCGCTCGATCTGGATGGCGCGCAGGATCTGCTTGAGCTTGGAGCCGAGGCTGCGGCTGTCGCGCGGCTCGATCAGCCGGGCAAGCTGCATCGACAGCGTCGAGCCGCCGGAGACGATATGGCCGCTGGTGGCGAACTGGCCCGCGGCGCGGCAAAGCGCCAGCACGTCGACACCACGGTGGTCCCAAAAGCGCTTGTCCTCATAAGCGACGAGCATGTCGACGAATTGCTTGTCGACCTGGTCGAGGCGAGTTTCGAGCCGCCAGTAGCCGTCCGGGGTCGCGAAGGCGCGAAGCAACTGGCCGTCGCGATCCTGCACCTCGGTCGAGACCGTGAGCGTTGCCAGCAGCGGCGGGAAGGCGCGGTCGAGCTCCCAGAGGGCGGCAGCCGCAAGAACTGCGAATCCGGCAAGGGAAATTCCTGCGATGGCAGTCTGTCGGAGGAATTTTCTGGAGAGCATGGCGCTGCCCCTCATCCGCCTGCCCGTCCTCCGCAGCAGCTGCGCTGCAGCTGCGGAGGGTGGACCGGCACGCTCTCCCCATCACCATTCGGGGAGAAGGAGATTTCTGGCGACTTTTTCATCGCTATTCCGCCTTGACCTCCATCATGCCGGTGGACGTGCGGGCCGAATATTGCGGCCGGTACATGTCCTCCACCGTCGCCGCCGGATGGGCATAGGTGCCCGGCGTCACGGCGCGCACGACATAGGCCAGCGTGATGTTGCGGTCGCCGTCGCCTTCATTGGGATTGAAGGCGGCGACGAAACGGTCGTCGCGGAACTCCAGATGCGCGGCGTCGGTCTGCGCCAGCCAGGAGAAGTTCGACAATTGCGCGCTAGACACCAGGCTCGGATTGTCGATCTCGAAGCCGGCCGGCAACAGGTCGGTGATCAAGAGCCGCGAAGGCCATTTGTTCTGCTCATAGATCTTGAGCACGACCACATAGCGCTCGTTCTGCCTGGCCTCGGTGACATTGGCCTCGGTGCCATCGAGCCGGTAGTAGGTGCGATCGATGGTGAAGCCGTCGCCGCCGGCGGGTAGCGGCTCGACCGGCGCCGCCACCGCGGTGACCACCGCCTGCGATGGCGTCTTGCCGGTGTTGGCGATGGTGAGCGGGCTGTCGACCAACTCGCTGCCGGCGATCTGGTCGGAGTAGCCGCCAGAATGCGGCGCGCCGTTGACGGAAAGCGTGATGGAATCATTGCCTTCCTTCAGCGCCCGCGCGGCGAGCAGCATCCAGGATTCGTCCTGGGTGCTCGTCCAGCGGGCGTCGGCGCGTTCCCGCGCCACCAGTCTGATCAGCTGCGGCACGATGCTCGGCACCGGCTTCGATTCCGCGGCCATCGCCAGTATCGCCGCGCCGTCGCGGAGCGGCGAGCCGTAGTCCGAGCGGTAGTAGTCGTACTCGGTGCTCGCCTGGGCCAGCCGCAGCGCCGTCTGGAAGGTGGCTTCCGAACGCTGCGTGTCGCCGTAAAGCGCCAGGCTCGCTGCCAGTTGAGCGACCGCCATCGGGCTGGAGAAGGCTTCGAGCTGCGTGTCCACATAGTAGCGCAGATCGCCGATCGAGGCCTTCTTGTTGCGGGCGAGCACATAGAGCGCGTAGGCGATCTCGCTGCCGCGATCCTGGACGTCCTGGTCGTAGCCCAGCGCGTTCTGCAGGTTGTTCAGCGCCTGGTTCATCGCCTGCGCCGGGACGTCGTATTTCTGCTCGCGCGCCCGGGTCAGGAACTCGCTGACATAGGCGTCGAGCCACAGATCGCCGGAGCCCGGACCCCAAAGGCCGAAGCTGCCGCTCGAGGATTGATAGCTCAACACCTTGTAGATGGCGTCCTGGATGCGGCCGTGCAGCTCAGGATCGCTCTCCATGCCGATGCTGGTGGCCATGTCGTTGACATAGAGCAACGGCATGGCGCGGCTGGTGGTCTGCTCGGCGCAGCCATAGGGGTAGTGGTCGAGCGTCATCAACAGCGATGGCACGTCGAAGGCGGCGGCCTGCGAAACGCCGACGCTGACCGAAGCGCCGTCGAGCACGCTTGCGGCGAGAAGTTCCTTGTCGACGCGCAGCGAACCCCCATTGGGCTTCAGCTCGACCACCATGCGGTTGGTGACCGGAAGCTGCGCCGGTCGCACCGGCAGATAGAGTGTCTGCTCGACCTCGGTGCCGCTGTCATGCGCGAGCTTGACAGTGATAGAGGCATGGCCCGCCGTCCGCGCGACCAGCGGGAAGGAGAGCGACTGCCGCTT
This sequence comes from Mesorhizobium sp. LEGMi-168a, assembly GCF_058312955.1. Taxonomy (NCBI): domain Bacteria; kingdom Pseudomonadati; phylum Pseudomonadota; class Alphaproteobacteria; order Hyphomicrobiales; family Phyllobacteriaceae; genus Mesorhizobium; species Mesorhizobium sp. LEGMi-168a. The sequence goes on along the minus strand of NZ_JBZEGV010000004.1, from coordinate 29,522 downwards.
GCCCTGGGTCAGCGTCAGCCTCTCGGGCAGGGGCTTGTCGCCGGTCGAGAGATCGCCGGTCGTGGTGACCGAGAGCTTGTAGTCGCCGGCAGGTCCGTCTGTGTCGGCGATGTCGAGGCGCATGGTGGCGGCATCGCCGGGCGCCAGGAAGCGCGGCAGGCCGGCGGTGATCACCACCGGGTCGCGCACGATGACGTCGGTCTGAGCATGGCCGACGGCTTCCTTGGTCCAGGCGACGGCCATGACGCGCACGGTGCCGTTGAACTGCGGGATGTCGAAGTCGACCCGCGCCTTGCCGTTGGCATCGAGCTCGACCGGGCCGGAAAAGAAGGCGACCAGCTTTTCGGTCGGCGGGCTGCCTTGCGACTGCATGTTGGCGCCGTCACCGCCGGTCCTGAGCTTGCCGGTGGTGCCGAGCGAGCCGTCGATCAGGCGGCCGTAGAGGTCGCGGATTTCCAGCCCCAGCATGCGCTGGCCGAAGAACCAGTCCTCCGGATCGGGCGCCTTGTAATTGGTGAGGTTGAGGATGCCGACATCGACGGCCGCGACCATGACATAGGCATTGCTGCCGGCCTGAGCGCCGTTGACGGCGACCGGGATCGACAGCTGCTGACGCGGAGCGGTCTTTTCAGGCGGCGTCAGCGTGACGGCGAGCTTCTTCGAGCCCGGATCGACGGTCAGCCATTTGACGCCGATGGCGCGGGCCGGCATGCGCGATTGCTCCGCATCGCCGGGCCGGAACAAAGTCGCCGTGACATAGGCGCCGGCGCCCCAGTCGTCGCCGACCGGGATGTCGACGGTGCTGCCGCCGGCCGGCACCGAAGCGGTGACGGTCTTCAACAGTTTTTCGGCGCCGATGGTGACGAGAAGTTCGCCGGCAAAATGCGGCGAGACCTTCAGCTTGGCGACCTCGCCGGCGGCATAAGTGTCCTTGTCGAGGGCGATTTCCAGGCCGTCAGGGGTTTCGGTGGTGGTCGAGGCGACATACCAGCCGGCATCGAACTCGTAGCTGGTCGCGGGCCCGTCCGGATCGGCGGTCTCGACTTCCAGCCGGTAGCGGCCCCAGTCGACGGGGAGCGACACGGTTGCCTCGCCGTCGGCGTTGAGATCGATCTGGCCGTTGGCGACCGCCTTGGTGAGGTTCACCGCTTCATAGTTCCAGGAATTGTTGGAATGGTACCATTGGTAATTGCGCTCGACTTTGACGAGCGACCACTGGGCGCCTTTCAGCTCCTCGCGCTTGCCGTTCGGGTCGACAGCGATGATGCTGAACTTCGCCGTCCCGCCCTGTGGCACCTCGCCGCCCTCGAAATCCGGGCGGATGCCGATCATCTCCTTTTCCGGATGCGCCGCGATGTCGAGCGAGCGCTCGACGGCACGTCCGCCGGCCTCGCGCATGCGCACGGTGACCTTGGCGTTGACCAGCTTGGTGGTCGAAGGCAGCTGGTCGATAGAAACCGGGAAGGTCGCCTTGCCGTCATCGCCGACGACGGGAAGGTTGGCCAGAGGCGTCACCGAAGGCTCGGCCGACTGCTCGTCGGCAAGACCGAAGGTGAAGTCCTTGAACCGGTCCCAGCTGCTGGTGGTCGACAGCGTCATCTCACCTTCGAGCGCGAGGCCGGCGGCCGGCGCGCCGTAAAGGAAGCGGCCGTCGACGCTGACATTGGCGATCTCGCCCTGGGCGATCTCCTTCTTGTCGGAAGTCAGGTCGAACTCGATGCGATCGGGCACGAAATCCTCGACCAGGAACATCTGGCTCGCCACCGGCGACTGCTTCGGGTCGGTATAGATGGACACCGTCCAGGTGCCGCGCATGGCGTTGGGCTCGAGGGGCAGATCGACGGCATGGCCGCCGGCGGATACGCCGTCGCTGACAACGCGGCGGCTCTCGACGCCGTCGGGACGGGTGAAGATGAAGGTGAGCGGCAGGTTCTCGACCGCCTTGGCGGCGCCGTCGCGGGCAAGGGCCGCGACATGAACGTCCTCGCCGGCGCGGTAGATGCCGCGCTCGGTCCAGGCATAGACGTCGAGCGCGCCGGGCGCGGCGCGCCCGGCAACGCCGCGATCCGACAGATCGAAGCCGGCGCGGCCCATGTCGAGGAAGACGAAGTCGTTTTCGCCCTGCTTGGCCATCAGCACGGCCGGCACCATGCCGCCTTCGCCGCGGGTCAGGCCGGGGTTGAAGACGGCGTGGCCTTCGGCGTCGGATGTCGCCGTGCCGAGGACCTCATTGTTCTTGGCAAGCAGCGTCAGTTCGGCGCCGGCGATCGGCTTGGCGGAGCCGAGCGAGCGGGCAAAGACATTGAGGCCGTCCTGGCCGGTATAGGTGGACAAGCCGATGTCGGAAACGACGAACCACTGGGTGGCGCGCGAACCGTAGTCGTCGCTCTTGTCGTCGACCGGCTGCGCCGTCAGCACGTAGACGCCGGGCTTGCGCTGCGGGATCGCCTCGTCGACCGGGAAGGAGGTGGTGACCTCCTTGTTGAGATCATTGGCGATATCGAGCGTGCCTTCCCAGACGGGCTCGCCCATCTGGTCGGAAATGGTGGAAATGTCATAGCCGTCGAGCTGGTGCAGGAACTGATAGCCGGACAGAAGCTGCGCCAGCGAACGATCGCCGATGCGGTAGAGCTTCATCTTGGCGGCGTTCATGTTGACGGTGACGACCGGAATGCCGCGGCGGGCGCCGGCCGGCAGCACGAAGCTGTCGCCGGTGAAGCGGGCGGACGGGGCGCGGTCCTGGACATAGATCGACAGCACGACCGGGGCGGCTATCGTCTCGCCGACAGCGGCCGGCAGCCCGGCGCGGAAGGTCACGTCGTAGTGCTGGCCATGTTCCAGCCCCTCGACGCAGATCTGCTTGTCCTTGGCTTCGACGGCCTTGGGCGCGGCGTTGTCGACGGTGACGAACTGCGAATAGTCGACACCGGTCTTGACCAATTCCTCGGAAAACTGGGCGCAGATGCGCGGCGAAGAGGAATCGGCATCGACAGTGTGCTCGATGACGCGGAAACCCTTGCGCGCCTTGAGGTCGGCATAGTCGGCCTGGACAGCGGGCGAATTCACCAGCGCAAGGCTCGCCTCATAGGCCTGAATGGCCGGCCGGAAGAGGTCGCGCTTGTCGAGGCCGGCGGCAAGCAGCGCCAGCGCCTCGGCACGGGTCTTTGCCGTGCGCACCAGCTTGTAGGCGTTGAAGGCGGCCGAGGTGACGTTTGCCGGCAAGGTCGAGGGTTCGGTGGTGTTGGAAGCCGGCTGCACGGCAAGCGTCTCGCGCGCCAGCGCCAGCCAGAGCGCGCCGTCGTCCGGCAGGACGGACAGCGCCGCCTGGTATTTCTGCATGGCCAGGCGATGGTCGCCGGTGAGCGCGGCCTGCTCTGCCGCGGCCTGAAGCGCCGCCAGACCCTCGGTCGGCTTGTCATAGGCCGGATCGGTCAGCTTGTTGCGGAACTGCTGGGCCTGGTCGGCCATCCAGGTGGGAAAGAAAGCAAGCTCAGGCGGGGCGCCGATATCGGGGTCGCCATCGACATTGGCGACTTTGCCGGCTATGGCGCCGCTGAACGATTTCAGCTGGTTGTAGTCGGATTTGAGAAAGCACCATTTTGCCTTGGTGTTGTAGGTGAAGGCGCGGCAGGCGGGGTCGCCGAGGCAGGTGGTCTTGCACTGGTCGAGGCTGACATTCTGATCCGACCTGAGGTCGAAACCGAAATAGTCGGAATTGTCCGTCGTCACGATTCGCCGGGCTTCGGCCGCAAGTGCCGCACCGCCCGATGCGAGGAAGATAGGGGCGAAAAAGAGAAGGAGAAGGAAAGAGAGACCACGAGCCGCGCGCATTGCCACATCACCCTCCAGACATTGCCAGCGTCCGGGCATGATCAAGCATCGAGCGGGCTTGTCAACGCCGGAACGCCGCAGGTTTTTCAACCCGCCAACGGTTTCCATGCCGGCCAAAGGCCGGTATTTCGACAGAACCTCTATGAGATGGATCACACATTCTTGCGAAGGTGCAAAAGGTGTGAATTCCAAGCCCGGTCTATTTCAGACAATTGGATTGTGGCCCCTTTACGAGCGTTTCAGAACTTCATTCCAATTTTAGTTTTGTCGACTAGGTTGTGTTAATGCCGGCGTATGAAACGCAGATGTCAGGAGGGATCGCGCCAGGGCGCGGGCTTCCGCGCGCCCTGCTTTTCGCGCTTGTCTGCTCGACCGCACTCGCCGGCGGAGCACGCCCGGCGGCGGCCTTCGAGATTTTCGGCATCAAGCTCTGGGGTTCGTCCAGCGACGAGGATGCCGACATCGTCGATCCGCTGCGCTATTCCGTAACCATCGACGCGCCGGACGCCGACAAGGATCTGGTCGAGAGGCTGGAAAATGCCTCGGCGCTCAAGAGCGACGAGGAGCATCCGGTGTCGGGGTCGCTCGGCCTGATGGCCAAGGCGCGCAGCGACCGGGAACAGCTCGTTGCCGCCCTTTATGCCGACGCCCGCTACGAAGGCGTGGTCACCATTACCATCCAGGGCAAGTCTATCGACGAACTGCCGCCGGACGCCGAATTCAAGGGGCCGCAGCCCATCCCGGTGGTGGTCAGCGTCGCCGCCGGGCCGAAATTCACGCTGGGCGACATCAGGCTGAAAGGCGATGCGGCGGGGTTGGCGAGCGCCGATTTCGGCCTGATCGCCGGCGGCGATGCCGGGTCCGGCGCCGTGCTCAAGGCCGAAGCGGCGATCGTACGCGCGCTGAAGGAAGAGGGCAGACCGCTCGCCAAGGTGACGGACCGCGAGATCGTCGCCGACCACGCCACCTCGACGCTCGACGTCACGCTGACGGTGGCGGCCGGCCCGGCCGCCGGCTATGGCGACACCACTGTCGAAGGCACCGAGAAGGTCGATCGCGACTTCACCGAATACATGACCGGGCTGAAGCGCGGCCAGCAATATTCGCCGCAAGAGATTGACGATGCCCGCGATCGTCTGCTCGGGCTCGAAGTCTTCAACAGCGTGACCATCAAGGAAGGCGACAGCCTCGACGCCCAAGGCAACATCCCGATCGACGTCCAGGTCAGCGAGCGCAAGCCGCGCTTTTTCGGCATCGGCGGCACGTTTTCGAATACGGAAGGGCTGGGGCTGGAGGGCTACTGGGGCCACCGCAACCTGTTCGGCCAGGCGGAGAAGCTGCGCATCGACGGTTCCATCAGCGGCATCGGCAGCAACAGCATTTCCGCGCTCAATTACAATGCCGGCGTCATGTTCGAGAAGCCGGGCGTGCTCGGGCCGACGTCGAAATTCTTCACCGGCATCAAGACGGTGTTCGAACACCCGGATGCCTACGACCATTTCTCGGTCAAGGGCAATATCGGCGTCTCCTACGATCTCGACAAGCAGCAGAGGGTTTCCGCTGAATTCGCCCTCGACTATTCGAGGATCACCGACACGTTCGGCAAGCACACCTATCTTATCGCCAGCGTGCCGCTGCAATATGTCTACGACAACCGCGACAACAAGCTCAATCCGACCAGGGGTTTCCGGGCGCTCGCCTATGCCGAGCCGAGCTACGACATCCTGAACGGCGCGACCTTCCTCAAGCTGAAGGGCGAAGGCTCCGCCTATCAATCGCTGGACACGGCGAGCAAATTCGTGCTCGCCGAGCGCGCCGTGCTCGGATCGATCGTCGGCACCGGCTTGCAGAACGTGCCCGCAGACCGGCGTTTCTATTCGGGCGGCGGCGGCTCGGTGCGCGGTTACGCCTATCAGGGCATCGGCCCGAAGGACATCGACGGCCAGCCGATCGGCGGCCTGTCCTTCTTCGAGACCTCGGTCGAGATGCGCATCGCCATCACCGACACGATCGGCGTCGTGCCCTTCGTCGATGCGGGCACGGTTTCAACGAAATCCTTCCCCGATTTCTCGGACGTCAAGGTCGGCGCCGGCGTCGGCCTGCGCTATCTGACGCCTTTCGGGCCGCTGCGCATCGATGCGGCCGTGCCGCTCAACCGTGATCCGAGCGATCCGCATTTCGGCATTTATGCCGGCATCGGTCAGGCGTTCTGACGATGAGGATCTTCTGGCGCATCCTTCGCATCTGCCTCTACGCGCTGCTCCTGCTGCTGGTGGTGGCGATCGGCGCGCTCGTGGTGCTGACCGGCACGGAAGGCGGCCGGCAAAATCTCGCCGGCCTGATCTCGAAAATGGCCTCGACCGAGGACCGCAAGGTGACGGTCAGCGGCATCGAAGGCATCTGGTCCGGCGCCCTGCGGCTGGATCATGTCGTGCTGGAGGACCGCGCCGGGCCTTGGCTGGTGGCGCGCAAGGTGGCGCTCGACTGGTCGCCGACGGCGCTCTTGTCGCGCAATTTCAACGCCGACCGCATCGGCGCCGAGCGCATCGAGCTGGCGCGGCTGCCGCAAGCCAGCCAACAGCCATCGCAAGGCGGATCGACTAGCCTGCCGGTCTCGATCGACGTCAGGCAAATCGACCTGCCGGAGATCGCGCTCGGGCAGCAGCTTGCCGGCAGCGGCATCGCCGAACTTGCCGCCAAGGGCTCGCTCAAGGCCGATCCGTCGCCGCTGGCGATCGACACGGTGCTCAACGTCGCCCGCCACGACGGCAGAGAAGGCAATGTCGACGCCAAGGTCCATTTCGCGCCGGCCGACAACAAGCTCGACCTTGATCTCAAAGCGTCGGAGCCGGCGGGCGGCATCATCGCCAATTTGCTCAAGCTGCCGGATGCGCCGCCTGTAGACATCGTCGTCACCGGCACTGGGCCGCTCGCCAACTGGAGCGGTATCGGCACCTTCGTGGTCGACCGCCAGATCGTCACCCAGCTCACCGGCCGCCACCAGCTCAGCGACAAGGGCCACTATATCGAGGCCAAGGGCGACGGCGAATTCGAGCGCTTCCTGCCGGAAAAGTTCAAGTCGCTGTTTGCCGGCAAGACGAGCTTCGACGTCGCCGGGACTGCGACCACGGCAGGCGGGGTCGATATCGATCGCGCCACCATAGAAAGCGATGCCGTGCATGGCACGGCCAGCGGCAATGTCGACCCGAAAGGCGCCAGCGACCTTGCCGTCGAGCTCTCCGCCAAGGAAAAGCCGGTCACCATCGATGTCGGCACCAGCGCGGTGCCGATCCTGGTCGCGATCGAGAAGGCGACGGCGCGCGCCTTTGGCGACGGCAAGGCGCCGATGGTCGACATCGGCACCTCGCTGGCCTCGGTCGCCGTCGGCGGCACGCAGCTCAACACTGTAACGGGAGAAATCCATTCCGACGGCTTTGATGTCGAAAACCGCAGCGGCCCGGTCAGCGTCAAGCTCGCCGCCGCCGGCCTGAAGACCGACGTGGCGACGCTAGCGCCGCTGGTGACGGGCAAGCTCGCGGCCGATCTTTCCGGTTCGATCAACCGCGATAACGTGACCATCGACAAGGGCACGCTGCGCAGCGATGCGCTCAATGCCGCGCTGACGGCCGGCGTCTCGCTCGCCGATCTGTCGATGACGCTGAAGATGAACGCGGACGCCGTATCGAAGGCGCTGCCGCCGCAGATCAGCTCGCTGCTTGGCGAACGGGTGAAATTCTCGGCTACAGCGACCCGCGATCCGGAAGGCGCGTTCGCGGCCAACGAGCTGGAACTCACCTCCGGCTCGCTGAGCGCCAGCGGCACGGCCAGCGCGCAAGGCTCGGACATCCAGGCCAACGTCAAGGGCACGCTGGGCGACGTCTCGGCGCTGTCGTCGCTGGCCGGCACGCCGCTCGCCGGCGGGATCAATTTCGCGCTGAGCGCGACCGGTCCGCGCTGGGCGCCGGACTTTTCGGTTTTGGCCGACAGCGCCAGCCTGACGGCGGCCGGCCGCACGGTGAAGGACATCAAACTCTCGGCAAAGGGCAAGGCCGACATCGCCAATCCCTCGGCCGATGTTTCGCTGACGGGCAGCGCCGAGGAGCAGCCGCTCGACATCAGGGCCTCGTTGGTGACCGCGGCCGGCAAGCGGTCGATCAGGGGACTCAGCCTTGCGCTCGGCGACAACAAGGTTTCGGGCGATCTCGCGCTCGACGACAAGTTCCTGCCGCTCGGCACGCTGACGCTGGCCGTTCCCGACATCGCGCCACTTGCCGCGCTCGGTAACCAAAGCGCGACCGGCGACATAAACGGCACCATCGCCTTCGCCAAGGATGGCGAGGCCCCGACCGTCACCATCAACGCGGCAAGCACCTCGATCGCGCGCGGCGCGTTGGCCGCAAGGACGATCACCGTCAACGCGTTGATCGCCAACTATCTCAAGGGGCCGGCGATCTCGGGCACGATCAAGGCCGACAGCGTGACCTCCGGCAGCACGGTGGTCAGCGGCATCGGCATCGATTTGAAGCGCGACGGCGACTGGACCAATTTTGCCGGTGGCGCGACCGTGGCCGGCATTCCGGCGACCGCCACCGGCCGCGTGAAGATCGCCGACGGCAAGACCAGCGTCGAGATCGCATCGGGCGAAGCGACGGTGCGCGGCATCAAGGCGGCGATCGCCGAGCCCTCAAGCCTCGCGATCGCAAATGGCGTCACCAGCATCGAAAAGCTCGCGCTCAATCTCGGCGGCGGCTCGGCGACGGTTTCCGGCAGCGCCGGCCAGACACTCGACCTGACCGCCAACCTTGCCAGCCTGCCGGCGGCGCTTGCCAACGACTTCGTGCCCGGCCTCGATGCGGCCGGAACATTGAACGGCACGGCGCATGTCACGGGTGCGTCGTCCAACCCTGATGTTCAGTTCAACGCCAAGCTCACCGGCGCCGAGACCAGCCAGACCCGCCAGGCGGGGCTCGGGCCGCTCGATCTCGACGCCGCCGGCAGCTATACCTTGGCGGGCGGCGTGGCCCTGGACCACGCAACACTTGCGGGCGACAAGATTTCCGGCAACGCCGCCGGTACATTAAATCCGAACGGCGTCAGCGATTTTTCCCTCGATCTCACATCATCCGGACCCAGCCTGCCGTTGACGATCGGCAGCGCCGAGAGCCCGGTCAAGATCGAGGTCCAGTCGTTGTCGGCAAAGATGGCGGGCGAAAGCACGCAAGCCCGATTGGATGTTTCCGCGATCCTGCCGTCCGTTGCCGCCAGCCAGGTGAATGTGGACGATCTTGCCGTGGCGCTGCATTCGGATGCGTTTGATCTCAAGGGGCGGGCAGGTCCGGTTTCCGGCACGGTGTCGGTCAATAGGATCGGCCTCGACAATCCGATGATCGCGCCGCTGGTTGCCGGCAAGGTCACGGCGGAGGTCAACGGCCGTTTGACGACCGATGCCGTTGCCGTCGACAGCGGCGCGCTCAAGAGCGATGCGCTCAACAGCCAGGTCGCCGGTCTGATATCGCTGCGCGACGGCGCCATCGACCTCAATATGAAAGCCAATGTTGCGTCTTCCGCCTTGCCGGTGGCGGTGCGCGGTATGCTGGGCGAGAGCGCGCAGTTGAGCGCCGCGCTGAAGCGTGACGCCAATGGCAACGTCAATGTCGACGGCCTGAAGCTCAACTCGGGCGCGCTGAGCGCCGAGGGGCAGGCGAGCCTTGCCGACAGCAGGCTTGCCGCCGACATCAGGGGTGCGTTGAGCGACGTTTCGCTGCTGTCGAAAGACGCCAAGGGCGCCATCGCTTTTGCCATGAATGCCCAAGGTCCGGTCATGGCGCCCGATCTGTCGCTGACGGTCAACAGCGACCGGCTTTCGGTCGCGGCGCGCGAGATCACCGGACTGAAGCTGACCGCGACCGGCAAGGCGGATGCCGCCAATCCGGCGGCCAATGTGCAATTGACCGGCAATGTCGCCGGGCAGCCGCTGCAGGGCAGCGCCGTGCTGGCCACCACAAACGGCAAGAGCGCAATCAACGGGCTTGTGCTGTCGTTGGGATCGAACAAGATTTCCGGCGATCTTGCTCTCGACGAGGCTTTCGTGCCGGTGGGCACCGTGTCGCTCGACCTGCCCGAGATCGGGCCGCTGGCGGCCCTGGCCCTGGAAAAGGCGGAGGGCGACGTGCGCGGCACGATTGCGTTCTCCAAGGCGGCCGATGGGCCGAACGTCGTCGTCAAGGCAAGCACGGCGGCGATCAGGCGCGGCGATCTATCGGCCAAAAACGTCGCCATCGACGCGCAGATCGCCAACTACCTTGCAGCGCCCGTGATCTCCGGCAAAGTTCGCGCGGAGAACGTCACCTCCGGCGGCACCGCCGTCACCGGCATCGATGTCGACCTAAAGCGTGACGGCGACTGGACCGGCTTTTCCGGCGGCGCCACCGTCAAGAACATTCCGGCCAAGGCGGCCGGCCGGGTGAAAGTGGCGAACGGCACGACGACCATCGAGCTGGCTTCGGGCCAGGCGACGGTCCAGGGAATCAAGGCCGCGATCGCGCAGGCCTCGACCGTGACCATCGCCAACGGCGCGACAACGCTCGACCGGCTGGTGCTCAATCTCGGCGGCGGCACCGCGACGGTGACGGGTAAGGTCGCACAGACGCTCGACATCAACGCCAACCTGGCCAGGGTGCCGGTCTCGCTCGCCAACAGTTTCTCGCCGGGTCTCGACGCGGCCGGCTCGATCTCGGGCACTGTCAAGGTGTCCGGCGCACCGGCCACTCCTGCGGTCGCCTTCAAGGTCGATGCTTCCGCTGTGCAGACCTCGCAGACGCGCGGCGCCGGGCTCGGCGGCATGAATGTGTCGTCGTCGGGCACATTTGCCGGCAACAAGCTCGTTTTCGACGCCAACATCAGCGACGGCGCCGGGCTTGGCCTGAAGGGCGGCGGCACGGTGACGACAGCAGGCGGGCCCACATTGGCGCTCGACTTCAACGGCAAGGTGCCGTTTTCCTTCCTTGCCGCCAAGCTTGCCGCGCAAGGCCTGGCGCTTAACGGAACCGCCAATGTCGACGTGCAGGTGCGCGGTCCGGCATCGTCGCCGGTGATCAGCGGCAAAATCACGACATCCGGCGCACGCCTTATCGACGCGCGTTCCGGGCTTGCGGTCAACGACATCGCGGCCGACGTCTCTATCGGCAGCGGCGTCGCCAGGATCAATCGCCTGACCGGCACATTGTCGACGCGCGGCAGCCTTTCGGCCAGCGGCACGGTCGGCATCACGCCGGAGCAAGGCTTTCCGGCAGACCTGTCGATCAAACTCACCGACGGCCGCTACACCGACGGCAGGGTGGTGACCGCCAATCTCGGCGGCGATCTGACCATCAAGGGGCCGCTCGTCTCGGCGCCGGTGATCGCGGGCACCATCAATCTGGCGAAGACGGTCATCACCGTGCCGGAAAAGCTGCCGGGCTCCCTCTCGGCGCTCGACGTCAAGCACAAGAATGCGCCGCGCGCGGTGCGGGCGCAGGACAGGGCGCTGAACCCGCCGACATCCAGCGGCAGCAGCAACGGGGGCGGCGGTCTTGTCCTCGACGTGACGGTCAACGCGCCGAACCAGATCTTCATCCAGGGCAGGGGCCTTGATGCCGAACTGGGCGGCTCGCTCAAGCTGACCGGGCCGGCGTCGTCGCCGCAGGCGGTCGGCACCTTCACCCTGCAACGCGGCCGGCTGACGATCCTTGCCAAGCGGCTGACCTTCACCGAGGGCACGGTCGGGTTCCAGGGGTCGCTGGTGCCTTACCTCAACATGACGGCGACCACGACGACCAGCAGCGCCACTGTCACGATTGTCGTTTCCGGCGAGGCGACCAATCCGAAGTTCACCTTCTCTTCCGTGCCGGCGCTGCCCGAGGACGAGGTGCTGGCGCAGTTGATCTTCGGCCGTTCGATGTCGAATCTCTCGCCATTGCAAATCGCCCAGCTCGCCGATGCGGCCGCGCAATTGGCGGGGGTCGGCGGCTCGACCTCGCTGCTCGACAATCTGCGCAGCGCCATCGGCGTCGACGATCTCGACGTGACGACCGACGAAAAGGGCGGCACCGCCGTTTCGGCCGGCAAGTACCTCAACGACCGCACCTATGTGACGATCCAGAAGGGCGACAAGCCGGGCTCCGGCAAGGCGACGATCGACCTCAATGTCGGGCGCGGCGTGAAGCTGCGCGGCGAGGCCAACGATGCCGGCGAAGCCAAGGGCGGCGTCTTTTACGAGCGCGAATATTGACGACATGAGGCTCGCCTGCGGCCGGCCCAAGAGGGCTTCTGCCGCGCGCATGAGGCCCTTATCCGCCTAAAATGTCTTGATTTAATCGCCCCGTCGATTTTTCGAGAAATGTGCGGTGCACTAGCAAATTTGCGTCAAGACTGTCGCTATCGCGCGAACCGGCCTCATTCCAAAGTTGCACATTCCCTCACATGTTCCCACTCCACACCGTCTTTTGACATCACGGTCTGGATGCGGAATGTTAAAAGGCAGAAAGCCAAACAATGGGAGATAGTCATGGCAATCTATAAAAGTAACGGCGACCGTGTTCCGGACCACATCCTGGCCTTGGCCGAAGAAGCCAAGGCAGGAAAGGTTGATCGCCGCGAATTCCTGGCTCTAGCCAGCGTCTTCGGAGCGTCCACCGCGATGGCCTACGGCCTGCTCGGTCTCGCTGATCCGACCCCGGCGAGAGCCGAGGACGTTCAGGGCAAGAAAGGCGGCACGCTGAAGGTCGCGCAGTGGATCAAGGATCCGAAGGACCCGCGCAAGGCCGACTGGTCGGAAATCGCCAATGCCGAGCGCCAGGCGCTCGAGCCGCTGGTCAAGTACACCACCGAATACACGTTCCGCCCCTATCTGCTGGAAAGCTGGGACGTGAACGACGACGCCACCGAGTACACTCTGCATGTGCGCAAGGGCGTGACCTGGTCGAACGGTGATGCCTTCACCTCCGACGACGTTATCTTCAACCTTAAGCGCTGGGGCGACAAGAAGGCAGAGGGCAATTCGATGCCGGGCCGTCTCGGTTCACTGGTCAAGGACGACAAGCTCGACGAGAGTGCCGTCACCAAGGTCGACGATCACACGATCAAGCTGAAGCTCGGCAAGCCCGACATCGCGCTGATCCCGAACATGTGCGACTATCCGGGGCTGATCGTCCACAAGAGCTTCGACGAGAAAGGCGGCGACTTCAAAGCCTGCCCGATCGGCACCGGTCCGTTCGAGCTCGTCTCCTACGATGTCGGCCAGAAGGTGGTCTACAAGCGCCGCGCCGACAACAAGTGGTGGGATGGCGAAGTCTTCCTCGACGGCATCGAGTTCATCGACTACGGCACCGATCCGGGCGCCATGGTCAGCGCCTTCGAGGCGGGCGAGGTCCACACCAATTTCGAGACCTCGGCCGACTATGTTTCGATCCTCGACGGCATGGACCTGGTGAAGTCGGAAGTGGTGACGGCCTCGACGATTGTGTGCCGCACCAACGTCAATAACAAGCCCTACGACAACCAGAAGGTCCGCAACGCGCTGCAGCTCGCGGTCGACAACAACGTCGTTCTCCAGCTCGGCTATGGCAATGCCGGCACGGTCGCCGAGAATCACCATGTCTGCCAGATCCACCCGGAATACTACGAGCTACCGAAGATCAAGCGCGATCCGGCCAAGGCGAAGGCGCTGCTGGCGGAGGCCGGCCAGGCCGATTTCGAGCATGAGCTGATCACGGTCGATGAGGACTGGCACAAGAACACCGGCGATGCCATTGCCGCACAGATGCGCGACGCCGGCATCAAGGTGAAGCGCACGGTGCTGCCGGGCTCGACGTTCTGGAACGACTGGACCAAATATCCGCTGTCGACGACCAACTGGAACATGCGGCCGCTCGGCGTCCAAGTGCTTGCGATCGGCTATCGCACCGGCGAAGCGTGGAACGAAACGGCCTGGTCGAACCCGGAATGGGATAAGAAGCTCAACGCAGCGCTCGCGGTCTCCGATGCCGCCAAGCGCAAGGAAATGATGAAGGATATCGAGCAGATACTGCAAGATTCCGGCATCATCATCCAGCCATACTGGCGCAAGCTCTACAGCCATTCAGTCAAGGCGGTGCAGAACTACAAGATGCACCCGACCTTCGAACGCGATTACGGCAAGGTCTGGCTCGATCAGGCGTGATCGAACCTCGCGGGGAGGGGGCATTCGTCCCTTCCCCCATTCCCCACACAATGCTGGAACCGGAAGCCGAGCAGCAAAATGTTGCGGACTCTTCCGGCTGGCATGTGCAATAAATCAGTGTTGATCGCATCCGTGAGTCCGTTTGGCAGCCAGCTCCGCCGATAGCGGTCGAGCTGGTTTCCGAACAGGCTTCAACCCCAACCAGACCGGCAGGGGGCCGCCATGCTTTCTTTTATTCTCAGGCGTCTAGGCACGATGGCATTGACGATGCTGTGCCTGACGTTGATCGTGTTCTTCCTGATCAATCTCGGACCCAACCTGAAGAAGCTGGCTATCAGCCAGACCGAGATGCACACCTCCGCCGAGCAGCTCGAGGACTGGCTGGTCAACCATGGCTACCGGCAGAATTTCTTTGCCCGCTACGGTCAGTGGCTGGGCCTGCTGCCCAAGCAGCCGATCACCGATCCGGCGACGGGCAAGCCGGCGCAGCGCTTCTCCTTCTGCAACGACCCGGTCGTGCCGACATTTTCCGGCGTCCTGCAGGGCGATTTCGGCTGCTCGACCAAGTTCAAGACAACGGTGGGCTCGAAACTCTTCCCGGCGCTCGGCGCCACGGGGCTGCTGATGTTCTGGGTGCTGGCCGTCATGGTGCCGATCTCTCTGCTCGTCGGCATCCTGGCCGGCATGCGCGAAGGCTCGCGAACCGACCGCACACTCTCGGTCGCCTCTATCGCCTCGACGGCGACGCCTGAATATGTGTCGGGCGTCATCTTCACCGTCATCTTCGCCTCGTGGCTCGGCTGGCTGAACGGTTCGGCGGCCTCGGCCAGCCAGGGGCTCACCTTCTACAATTTCACGCTGCCCGTGATGACGTTGGCCATCTACGGCACCGGCTACATAGCGCGCATGACACGCGCCTCGATGGTCGAGGTGATGACGCAGCAATATATCCGTACCGCCCGCCTCAAGGGCCTCTCCTTCAGCAGCGTCGTCGTCAAGCATGCGCTGCGCAACGCGCTGATCGCGCCGTTCACCGTCATCATGCTGCAGTTTCCCTGGTTGCTCACCGGCGTCGTCATCGTCGAGGTGATGTTCCGCTACCAGGGGTTCGGCTACACGCTGGTCGAAGCCGCGGGCAACAACGACATCGACCTCCTGCTCGGTTGCTCGCTGGTCTCGGTATTCATCGTGCTGATCACGCAGCTCATCTCCGATGTCGGCTACGCGTTTCTCAATCCGCGTATCAGGGTTCAGTAAGGGGCAGGGCGGATGCAGATCGAATATATCGGTGCCTTCGACGTTGTGGTCGGCGTGCTCTGGCGCTTCTGGCCGGTATGGGCCGCGCTCGTCCTGGTGATGGGCGTGAGCTTCGCCTACAAGAAGAGGCTTGGCCTCTACGGACAGCTGTTCGACAGCGGTGTCGGCATTGCCGGCGTCGGCATCTGCCTTTTCTGGCTGTTCACGGCAATCTTCGCCTCGACCATCTCGCCTTTCGATCCGCTGGCGCAGGTGTCGATCATGAAGGACTCGCTGCCCGGCGCGATCGAGCCGACCTCGAAGCTCATCTATTACTTCGGCGGCGACAAGCTCGCGCGCGACGTGTTCTCACGCATGGTCTATGGCAGCCAGATCGTGCTGATCATCGCGCCGGCCGCGACCGGCTTTGCGCTGATGGTCGGCATCACGCTCGGCCTGCCGGCGGGCTACTATGGCGGCAAGATCGACACGCTGCTGTCGTTCCTCGCCAATCTGGTGCTGGCCTTCCCGGTCATCCTCTTGTTCTACCTCC
Source organism: Mesorhizobium sp. LEGMi-168a (assembly GCF_058312955.1). Lineage (NCBI taxonomy): Bacteria > Pseudomonadati > Pseudomonadota > Alphaproteobacteria > Hyphomicrobiales > Phyllobacteriaceae > Mesorhizobium > Mesorhizobium sp. LEGMi-168a. Next base: position 13,704 of record NZ_JBZEGV010000004.1, on the reverse strand, counting down.
TGGTGACGCCAGGCATCATGGATACACCAATCCCTTATGCGATGGCCGGGCTGTTCTTCCTGTTCCCGATCATCTTCTTCAGCGTGCTGTTCTGGACCCGCTTCAAGAACCGGCCGGACCGCCTCTACATCCTGCTCGGCGTGACGCTCGTCGTCGGCGGCTGGATCTATGCGGGCCTCGTCTTCGACAAGGATCCGCTGAAGATCGTGCACATCGATCCCAACCAGCTCAACATCTTCGTGGCGGTGGTGTTCGCTTCCAGCCCGGGCGTGTTCCGCATCGTGCGCGGGCTGACCATGGACATCAAGACGCGCGACTATGTGGCAGCCGCCCAGACTCGCGGTGAATCGCCCTGGTACATCATGCTTTGGGAAATCCTGCCCAATGCGCGCGGACCGCTGATCGTCGATGCCTGCCTGCGCATCGGCTACACGACGATCCTGCTCGGCACGCTCGGCTATTTCGGCCTGGGCCTGGCGCCGGAAAGTCCCGACTGGGGCACCGCGATCAAGGATGCCAGCCGCCTGCTGCGCTCCTTCATCCATCCGGCGCTGCCGCCAACGATCGCGCTGATGTCGTTCGTGCTGGGGCTGAACCTTCTGGCGGATTCGCTGCGCGAGCAGTCGATGAAGGATTGATAGCGGGGTCTTCGGCCCTACTTGCCGAGCATGATCCCGAAAAGTGGCACCGGTTTTCGGACAAGATCATGCTCAAACAAAAGACCAAGGATTGGAGCGACCCATGAACGAGGCAGTTCGAGATCCGACTCAGCCGATCATCGAGATCGAGAACCTCTCGATCTCCTTCTTCACCCGCAAGGGCGAGATTCCTGCGGTGATGGATTTTTCCTGCACGGTCATGCCCGGCGAGGCGATGGGCATCGTCGGCGAATCCGGCTGCGGCAAGTCGACCGTGTCGCTCGGCATCATGCGCGACCTTTCCAACATCGGAAAGATCGTCGGCGGGCGGATCAAGTTCCAGGGCAAGGACATGGGCGACATGTCCGAGGAGGAGCTTCGCGCCATCCGCGGCAACAAGATCGCCATGATCTACCAGGAGCCGATGGCGAGCCTCAATCCGGCGATGAAGATCGGCCAGCAATTGATGGAAGTGCCGCTGATCCACGACAAGGTCTCGAAGGACGAGGCCTACAAACGGGCGCTCGACATGGTGCGGTCGGTGAAGCTGCCCGATCCGGAGCGCATGATGCGCTCCTATCCGCACCAGCTTTCCGGCGGCCAGCAGCAGCGCATCGTCATCGCCATGGCGCTGCTGTCGAAGCCGGCGTTGCTCCTGCTCGACGAGCCGACGACGGCGCTCGACGTCACCGTCGAGGCCGGCATCGTCGAATTGGTCAAGGGGCTCGGCGAGAAGTTCGGCACCTCGATGATCTTCGTGTCGCACAATCTCGGTCTCATCCTCGAGACCTGCGACAAGATCACGGTGATGTATTCAGGCGAGGCGGTCGAGACCGGCAAGATCGAGGACGTCTTCGACCGCATGCGCCATCCCTATACGCAAGGGCTGTTCCGTTCGATCCCGCTGCCCGGCGCCGACAAGAATTCGCGGCCGCTGATTTCCATTCCCGGGCAACTGCCGCTGCCGCATGAACGGCCCAGAGGCTGCAATTTCGGCCCGCGCTGCCACCATTTCGTCGAGGGCGTCTGCAACGCCGCCGAAATCCCGATGATCGCGGTCGAGGGGCACGAGGGCCATTTCTCGCGCTGCGTGCGCTTCAACGAGATCGACTGGGAGGCGCTGCCGCCCGGCGCCAAGAAGGTCAACGAGAAGGTCGAGCCCGGCGCGCCGGTGCTCAAGATCGACGATCTCAAGAAGTACTACAAGGTCGGCGGCAGCGAGGTGTTCGGCTCGAGCGAAGGCCGTGTCGTCAAGGCCAATGAGACGATCTCGTTCACCGCGCGTGAATCGGAAACGGTCGCGATCGTCGGCGAATCCGGCTGCGGGAAGTCGACGCTCGCCAAGGTGCTTCTGGGGCTCGAGACCGCAAGCTCCGGCACGGTGACGCTGGGCAACAAGGAGATCCAGTCGACCGGCATCGAGAGCCGCAACGTCGAGACCGTGTCTTCGATCCAGATGGTGTTCCAGAATCCGTTCGACACGCTGAACCCCAGCCACACGGTCGGCTCGCAGATCATCCGCACGCTGGAGAAGTTCAATGTCGGCAAGACGGTCGCCGAGCGGCGCAAGCGGATGCTGGAACTGCTCGACCTGGTGAAGCTGCCTCGCGCCTTCGAGACCCGCAAGCCGCGCCAGCTCTCCGGCGGCCAGAAGCAGCGCATCGGCGTGGCGCGCGCCTTTGCCGGCGATGCCAAGGTGGTTGTGGCCGACGAGCCGGTCTCGGCGCTTGACGTCTCGGTGCAGGCGGCGGTGACCGAGCTCTTGATGGACATCCAGCGCAAGAACAAGACGACGATGCTGTTCATCAGCCACGACCTGTCGGTGGTGCGCTACATCGCAGACCGCGTCGTCGTCATGTATCTCGGCTATATCGTCGAGCAGGGCACGACGGACCAGATTTTCTCGCCGCCCTACCATCCCTACACGGAGGCGCTTCTGTCCGCGATCCCGATCGCCGACACCAGCGTGGTCAAGAAGCATATCGTGCTCGAGGGCGACATCCCGTCGGCGATGAACCCGCCGACCGGTTGCCCCTTCCAGACGCGCTGCGGCTATAAAAAGCTGGTGCCGGACAATCTGTGCGAGACCAAGGTGCCGCCGCATAAGGATCTGGGCGACGGCCATATGAGCCTGTGCTGGCTGGCCGACGACGTGCTGGCGAAGATGGAGCCGGTCATCAAGTTCGACAAGGAGCACGCGGCCCATGAAGGCGTGCCGGATGACGCGCCGCATGTCGCAGGTCCGGGCTTTGCCGGCACCCCGCCGAAACGTCCGCGCGGCAAGAAGCCGAAGCCGAACTAAGAAAGCGGCGCTGACCTCGGTTCCGGGCCGCTATCAGCTGCCGCACTGCCGCAGCTGCGCGGCATAGTCGCGGGCCATCTGATCGGTGGCGCGCGCGTAGTTCTGAACGCCGGCGTCACCGCGATTGCCGCGGCCGTAGGCCGACCAGCCGAGATAATAGGCAAGATAGAGGTTGTAGGTGTCGTTGCGGGCGACGCCGAAGGTGTCGACGGTCTTGGAATGGTACCAGCCGACGAAATCGACGGCGTCGGCGAAACGGCTGCGGCGCGCTGCCCAGTTGCCGGTCTCCATCTGGTATTGCGACCAGGTGCCGTCGAGCGCCTGCGAGTAGCCGGCAGCGCTCGAGACATGCTTCCACGGAATGAAGCCGAGCAGCTTGGTGCGCGGCGGCCGGGCGTTGCTCTTGAAGCCGGATTCCTTGCGCACCGTCGCCATCAGCACCGGAACGGGAATGCCGTATTTCTGCGAGGTGCGCTCGGCGGCGGACTGCCAGTTGTCGAACCAGCCGTCATTCTGGTCGAAGACGGCGCAGACATTGTTGATGTGGCTGGGCGCCGTCGCGCAGGCCGAAAGCGCCAGCAGCATGGAGACAGCGACAATTTTACTAAAACTCGACCTACGCATTGGGCAACGAATAGGCGGAAATTATAAAAGGAGTCTTTCGAGCTTCCTTAACGTCGGTCGGGTGCATGGATGTTTCGCCATATCAATATTTCGACCAAATGCGTCGGATTTCTTTTGATAGGTTTGAAGAAATGCCGCCGTGGCTAAAATCACGCCGGCAAATGACGAAATCCTGACAGCCGCCGCCTCGCGTCGGCGCTCTGATGGACCGCATGACAGAACCAAGACGAAGGCGCGGCGCCGAGCGAACCAGCAACCGGGGGCCTGCCGCCATTCCCCAATTGCCGCCGCGGCGCGTGGTCAATCCTTACCGGCCGATGGCGATGCTTTCGGCCGACCAGATCGAGGCCATCCATCAGGCCTCGATGCATATCCTCGAAAATTTCGGCATCGAGGTGATGAGCAAGAGGGCGCTTGCGTTGTTCGAGCGTGCCGGCGCCAAGGTCGACCATTCCTCGATGAATGTGCGCGTCGATCGCGGCATTGTCGAGGAGGCGCTGAAGACGACGCGCCCTTCCTACACGCTGACCTCCCGCAATCCTGCCCGCGCCATCCATCTCGGCGGCAACACCATCAACTTCACCCTGGTCGCCGGGCCGCCCAATGTGCACGACATGGAGCGCGGCCGCCGTGCCGGCAACCTCGCCGACTATTCCGATCTCGTGCGGCTGGCGCAGCATTTCAACTGCATCCACATGCTCGGCAACCAGGTCTGCGCGCCGATCGAGCTGCCGGCGAACTCGCGCCATCTCGATACCTATTTCGCCAATCTGACGCTGACCGACAAATGCTTCCATGTCTCGGCGATCGGCCGGGGCAGGGCGCTCGACGGCATCGAGATGATGGCGATCTCGAGGGGACTGACGCTGGAGCAGATGGCCGAGGATCCCGGCGTCACCACCATCATTTCCGTCAACTCGCCGCGCCGCTTCGACGAGATGATGGCCGAGGGGCTGATGACCATGGCCGAGTTCGGCCAGTCGGTGGCGGTGACGCCGTTCACGCTGATGGGAGCGATGAGCCTGGTGACGCTGGCCGGGGCGCTTGCGCAGCAGAACGCCGAGGCGCTGTTCGGCATCGTGCTGACGCAGCTCGTGCGCCCCGGCGCGCCAGTGATGTACGGCGCCTTCACCTCCAATGTCGACATGAAGTCGGGCGCGCCGGCCTTCGGCACGCCGGAAAACACCAAGGCCAACATTGCGTCCGGCCAATTGGCGCGGCGCTACAATCTGCCGTATCGCACGACGCCGGGCTCGGCCTCCAATGCCGCCGACGCGCAAGGCGCCTATGAAACGCTGATGGCGTTGTGGGGCGCGGTGCTCGGCCACGGCAACCTCGTCTATCATGCCGCCGGCTGGCAGGAGGGCGGGCTGACGGCGTCGTTCGAGAAGCTGATCATCGATGTCGAGATGATGCAGCACATGATGGAGTTCCTGCGGCCGATCGTGGTCGACGAAGGAGAGCTCGCGGTGGAGGCGCTGGGGGCGGTGCCGACCGGCGGCCACTTCTTCGGCGAGCCGCACACGCTGGAGCGCTACGCCACCGCCTTCTACCAGCCCATGCTCTCCAACTGGCAGAACTACGAGGCCTGGCAGGAGGCCGGCGCGCTCGACACGACGGCACGCGCGACGAGGCTGTGGAAGAAGGCGCTGGAGGAATATGTCCAGCCGGCGATGGATCCCGCCGTGCGCGAGGCGCTCGAGGCCTACATCGCGCGCCGCAAGGAAACGATCGGGCAGGGCGAGCCGTGAGGGAACAGCTTCCCACACTGATTCATTTCATTCTCTCAACTCACTGAAATAACGAGAAGAACCCATGAAGTCGCATGCAAAGGTCGTGGTCATCGGCGGCGGTGTCGTCGGATGCTCGGTGCTGTTCCATCTCGCCCGTCACGGCTGGACCGACGTCGTGCTGCTGGAGCGCGATGAGCTGACCTCCGGCTCGACCTGGCATGCGGCGGGCGGCATGCACACCATTAATGGCGACCCCAATGTCGCCAAGCTGCAGAAATACACGATCTCGCTCTACAAGGAGATCGAGGAGCTTTCCGGCCAAGCGACCGGTGTGCATCTCACGGGCGGCGTGCTTTTGGCGGCGACCGAGGCGCGGCTCGACTGGCTGCGCGGCGTCGTCTCCAAGGGTCGCTATCTCGGCATCGATCTCGAGGTGATCTCGGCGAAGGAAGCGGCAGAGCTGATGCCGCTGCTCGACCCGAAGCAATTCGTCGGCGCGGTGCGCAACAAGGAGGATGGCCACCTCGACCCGTCCGGCGTGACGCATGCCTATGCCAAGGCCGCGCGGAAGCTCGGCGCCGAGGTCGAGCGCTTCACCAAGGTCGAGGACATCGTGCGCCGCCCCGACGGGTTGTGGCGCGTCATCACCAACAAGGGCGATGTGGTGGCCGAACATGTGGTCAATGCCGGCGGCCTGTGGGCGCGCGAGGTCGGCCGCATGGTCGGGCTCGAGCTGCCGGTTCTCGCCATGGAGCACATGTACCTGATCACCGAGGACATGCCGGAGGTCGCCGACTGGAACAAGAAGACCGGCACCGAGATCATCCACGCCGTCGACTTCGATGGCGAGCTCTATCTGCGCCAAGAGCGCGGCGGCATGCTGATGGGCACCTACGAGAAGGCCAACAAGCCCTGGTCGGAGTTCTCCACACCGTGGAATTTCGGCCATGAGCTGCTGGAACCGGATATCGACCGCATCGCGCCGTCGCTGGAGGTCGGCTTCCGCCACTTCCCGGCCTTCCAGAAGACCGGCATCAAGCAGATCATCAACGGCCCCTTTACCTTCGCGCCGGACGGCAATCCGCTGGTCGGCCCGGTGCGCGGCCTGCCGGGGTTCTGGGTCGCCTGCGGCGTCATGGCGGGCTTTTCGCAAGGCGGCGGTGTTGGTCTCGCGCTCTCCAACTGGATGATCGAGGGCGACCCCGGCGCCGACATCTGGGCGATGGACGTGGCGCGCTACGGCGACTGGGCGACGATGGCCTACACCAACGCCAAGGTGCGCGAGAATTATTCGCGCCGTTTCTCGATCCGCTTCCCGAATGAGGAACTGCCCGCCGGACGTCAACTCAAGACGACGCCGGTCTACGACATCTTGTCGGCCAGAGGCGCGCAGTGGGGCGTGGCTTACGGGCTGGAGGTGCCGCTGTGGTATGCGCCCAAAGGCGTCAAGGACGAGTTCTCGTGGCGGCGTTCGAGCGATTTCGACCATGTCGCAAGCGAAGTCGTTGCCGTTCGCGGCGGCGTCGGTCTGTCGGAGATTTCGAGCTTCGCCAAATACAAGGTGACGGGCGAGGGCGCCGCTGCCTGGCTCGACCGCATGCTGGCCTGCAAGCTGCCCAGGTCCGGCCGCATGACGCTGGCGCCGATGCTGAAGGAAGACGGCAAGCTGATCGGCGACTTCACGCTCGCCAATGTCGGCGCCCCCGATGCCAGGGATAGCGAATGGTTCATCGCCGGCTCCGGCGTCGCCGAGCAGTACCACATGCGCTGGTTCGAGGCGCATCTGCCCGGGGATGGCTCAGTGCGCATCGAGGCGCTGGGGCAGAAGCTCACCGGCCTCGCCATCGCCGGACCGAGGGCGAGGGAGGTGCTGGCCAAGGTCACGAGAGCCGACGTCTCCAACGCAGCATTCCCCTTCATGGCTGTTGCCAGGATGGATATCGGCATGGCGCCGTGCCTGGTCGGCCGCGTCAGCTACACCGGCGACCTCGGCTACGAGATCTGGGTGGCGCCGGAATATCAGCGCGCCGCTTACCAGGCGCTGATCGAGGCAGGCCAGGAATTCGGCATCGGCCTGTTCGGCTCGCGCGCGCTCAATGCGCTGAGGCTCGAAAAGAATTACGGCTCATGGGCGCGCGAATACCGGCCGATCTACGGGCCGCTGGAGGCGGGGCTCGACCGTTTCGTCGCCTATGGCAAGGAGGCCGATTTCATCGGCAAGGATGCAGCGCTCGCCGAGCGCAAGCAGGGCGGCAAGCTCAGGCTGCGCGCCTTCATCGTCGAGGCCGATGATGCCGATGTCATCGGCGACGAAGCGATCTGGCATGACGGCGCCGTGCGCGGCTGGGTCACCTCGGGCGGCTATGCCCACAACTCGAAGAAGTCGGTGGCGATGGGTTATGTGCCGAAGGAGATCGCCGACAGGCCGGACGGCTTCGAGATCGAGATCCTCGGCAAGCGACATGCGGCGCGCGTTCAGGCGGCACCGCTGTTCGACGCCAATTTCGAAAGGATGCGCGCCTGAGAGCAGGCGCGCAGCAAAAGCTTCAGGCGCTGCGTCGGTTGTCGAGCGCAAAAGCGCCGGGGCCAGCAAAGACCAGATAGAGGAAGATGAAGCAGAACGAGATTGCCGCGTCACCGCCATTGTTGACGGGGAAGAAGTCGCGCGGCATGTGCGCCATGAAATAGGCGATCGCCATCTCGCCGCAGAGCAGGAACGCCACCGGGCGGGTGAAGAGCCCCAGCGCTAGCAGGACGCCGCCGGTAAATTCGAGGATGCCGGACGTCAGCGCAATCCCGGTCAGTGGACCAGCATGGGCGCCTGCAGGAAAATTGAACAGTTTCTGGGTGCCGTGCTCGATGAACTGCAGCGCCGTCATGATGCGGAGCGCGCCCAGCGCCTGCGGCCGATACTGGGCAAGGCTTTCGAAAAGCTTCATGCAAAACTCCATTTCACCCGCCCGGATCGGCCATAGATTATCGCCCGGCGGTGGACCATTCACTTCCTGGGGCCTGCTATCAACAATCGGTGACTGGAAACGGTTCCCCGGATGACGTGCAATTTTTCCCTTTATGGTTGCATTAATATCGCCATGGTTGTATCTAGGCGTCGACGCTCCAAGCCGTATGGGTCCTCGCATCATGAAAACACTCGTCATCAGCCTCTTCGCAATCCTTGCGGGCACCTGCTCCGCGATGGCCGCCGACGCCGGCTGTGATGCCTTCAAATGGCCGGTCACACGCGAGCAGGCCCTGTTTCCGGCGGCGCCCGCCGCACAGTCCGGCGCTGACCTGGCAGTCGGGCAAGCGATGGATTTCGCACTCGTGGCTGTCGACACGATCAGCTTTGAAGTGCCGCCGGAACGTGCACCGGCAGCCGGCACCTTCGGCGCGACGGCAAACGTGACCGTACCACCCGAGGGCGAGCTGCAGTTCAGCCTGTCCGATGAGGCCTGGATCGATGTCGTGCAGGACGGCCATGCCGTGAAGTCGACGGGTTTCAGCGGCGTGAAAACCTGCCCTGGAATTCGCAAGAGCGTGCGCTTCAAGCTGTCCGCCGGTCCGGCCACCGTTCAGCTCAGCGGCGCGAAGAAAGAAACCCTCAAGGTCGCGGTGCTGGCGCCGGAGTGATCCGGCGCCAGTTGATGAAGCAATACTTCAAACCGCCTATCTGACCGGGGCCAGCAGCGCGAAATGCGCGCCTTGCGGATCCTGGCATTGGACCACCCGTTGCGCGCTCGGCACTTCCATCGGGCCCATCAGGACCTTGCCGCCATTGTCAGTGACGCGCTTGGCCGCGGCGTCAATGGCGTCGACATTGAAATAGAACAGCCAGGCCGGTACCGGAATCTGCGGCGGCTTGTTCATCATGCCGCCGCCGGATTCAGGGCCGGCGCCGAAGGTCTTGTAGATGCCCATCTCGCCCATGTCGAACTCGCCGGCGCTCTCCCAGCCGAACTGGCTGGAATAGAAGTCGAAGGCGGCCTTCCAGTCCGAGGTGTAGAGCTCGTGCCAGCCGACATGGCCGGTCGTGGTGGCCGGCACCGGCGGCTGCTCGGGCTGGTTGGGCTGCAAGAACATGAAGGTCGCGCCCTGCGGGTCGGCGACGACGGCGAACCGGCCGACGCCAGGGATGTCGTCCGGCGCGCGGTGGACGGAGCCGCCTGCCTGCTCGAGCGCCTTGGTCGAGGCGTCGACATCCTTGGTGTAGATATAGCCGAGCCAGGCCGGCGGCATGCCCATCTTGGCGGCATCTTCCGGCATCGTCATCAGCCCGCCGACGCCGCGCACGCTGGAATTCATCACGATGTAGCGGGGCATGCCCGGCGCCTTGTCGAAGGGCTCGGCCCTCCAGCCGACAACAGCAGTGTAGAAGGCCTCGGCGGCGTCGAGGTCGGTGGTCATCAATTCGTACCAGAAGAAAGGTTGGGAATTCGGCATGGTCGGTCTCCTCACCGGTTCAAGCAGCGATCGCGGTTCGATCCATCCTAGGACGATCTCGGCGACAGAAATCCGACATCTGGGCCAGAAATCGAGAACGGCAAGGCGCGCCTGGACCCGCGATCTTGCGTGTGATGCGATTTTCGACTTTGCTGCCGTCAAAGAGGGGCTCTGTTTCCATTGCGCCGAATGTCGCTCACGCCTGAGCTTGTCGCTCTGTGCCACCGGGAGGAGGTCGATCCTGGTCCCGATGGCAGCTGGACACAGTTGAACGATGATGATTTCCGGGCTCTTGCCACGCGCTTGTCCGGCGAAGCCGACGAAGGTCCACTGTGGGTGTTCGCCTATGGCTCGCTGATCTGGAAGCCGGCCTTCGATTCCGTCGAGAAACGGCGCGCCGCAGCGCATGGGTGGCACCGCTCATTCTGCCTCGACATAGAGCGCTGGCGCGGCAGCCGCGAGCAACCTGGATTGATGATGGCGCTGGAACGGGGCGGGCGATGCGATGGCGTCATCTATCGGCTACCGGAAGGTGAAAAGACCGCCCAGATCGAAAGGCTGCTGCGACGTGAGATCGACGATCACGAAAGCGTCAGCTCGGTCCGGTGGGTTCCGGTACGCACGGCGCAAGGTTCGCTGCGGGCGCTTGGTTTCTGGGTCGGCGTGACGGGCAGGGGCACGTCGCTCAGGCAGCCGCTGGAGAAGGTGGCAAAGATATTGGCACGCGCGTGCGGCCATGTCGGTTCCGGCGCCGAATATCTCTACAACACCGTCAGTCATCTCGAGACATTCGGCATCCATGACCGCAATTTGTGGCGGCTACAGCAACTGGTCGCCGACGAGATCAGGTCGATCCATCCTTCCAGGATCGAAAGCGTGGAGCCGTCCGATGTCTTAGCGATGGCTATAACATGACTGTAATTATCATGTTTTATCCAGCCATTACAGTGGCTTGGTCGAAAATTGACCAATTGATAAAAAAATAAAACGTGCTAGCCTTTCCCAAAACAAAACAAGGGGAATTGGAATGGCGACTGGTCATTTCATCGAAGGCATCGCCGGCGGCCGGCTGTCGGCCGAGCAATATGCCGACAATTTTTCCGACCTGCACCCACCGCTCGATCACCACGAGGCGCTGGTCGAGGCCGACCGCTGCTATTTCTGCTACGACGCTCCGTGCATGAATGCATGCCCGACCTCGATCGACATCCCGATGTTCATCCGGCAGATCGCGACCGGCAATCCGCTGGGCTCCGCCAAGACGATCTTCGACCAGAACATCCTCGGCGGCATGTGCGCCCGTGTCTGCCCGACCGAGACGCTGTGCGAAGAGGTCTGCGTGCGCGAGGTCGCGGAAGGCAAGCCCGTGCAGATCGGCCGGCTGCAGCGCTACGCCACAGACGTCGCGTTGGATGAGAACAAGCAGTTTTATCAACGCGCCGAAGCGACCGGAAAGACGGTCGCCGTGGTCGGCGCCGGGCCTTCCGGCCTTGCGGCGGCGCATCGTCTTGCCCGCCATGGCCACGACGTGACCATTCTGGAAGCGCGGCCGAAGGCCGGCGGTCTCAACGAATATGGCATCGCCGCCTATAAGAGCGTCGACGATTTCGCCCAGGCAGAGGTCGACTATGTCACCTCGATCGGCGGTATCGACATCCAGAACGGCAAGGCGCTCGGCCGCGACTTCCAGCTGTCCGACCTGATGCGCAACTACGATGCGGTGTTCCTCGGTCTCGGCCTTGGCGGCGTCAATGCGCTGCGTGCCGAAGGCGAGGATGCTGACGGCGTCGCCAATGCGGTCGAGTTCATCGCCGAGCTCAGGCAGGCGAGCGATCTTTCCGGCCTGCCGGTCGGCCGGCGCGTGGTCGTCATCGGCGGCGGCATGACGGCGATCGATGCCGCGGTGCAGTCGAAGCTGCTCGGCGCGGAAGAGGTGACGATCTGCTACCGACGCGGACAGGAGCATATGAACGCCTCCGGCTTCGAACAGGATCTGGCCGCCGCCAACGGCGTCACCATCCGCCACTGGCTGCAGCCGAAGCGCGTCATTGCCGAGAACGGCAAGGTGTCGGCCATCGAGCTCGAATACACCGCCATGAACGGCGACAAGCTCGCCGGCACCGGCGAGCGGCTTACGCTCGCCGCCGACCAGGTGTTCAAGGCGATCGGCCAAAGCTTTGTGCCGGCTCATCTCGACGGCAGTGTTGCCTCGATCGAGCTCGAGGGCGGCCGCATCAAGGTCGATGCGGAAGGCCGCACCTCGCTGGCGAAAGTCTGGGCCGGCGGCGACTGCATCTTCGGCGGCGACGACCTCACGGTCTCGGCCGTGGCTCAAGGCCGCGACGCCGCCGAGAGCATCCACCGGGCACTGACCTCTAACGGGAGGGCATGAGCATGGCAGACATCCGCAACACTTTCGTCGGCATCAAGTCGCCCAATCCGTTCTGGCTGGCTTCGGCGCCGCCGACCGACAAGGCCTATAATGTCGAGCGCGCCTTCAAGGCCGGCTGGGGCGGCGTGGTGTGGAAGACGCTCGGCGAAGAGGGCCCGCCGGTCGTCAACGTCAATGGCCCGCGCTATGGCGCGATCTGGGGCGCCGACCGCCGGCTGCTTGGGCTCAACAACATCGAGCTGATCACCGACCGCGACCTGCAGACCAATTTGCGCGAGATGAAGCAGGTCAAGATGAACTGGCCGGATCGGGCGCTGGTCGCCTCGATCATGGTTCCTTGCGAGGAGCAGAGCTGGAAGGCGATCCTGCCGCTGGTCGAGGAGACCGGCGCCGACGGCATCGAGCTCAATTTCGGCTGCCCGCACGGCATGAGCGAGCGCGGCATGGGCTCGGCTGTCGGCCAAGTGCCGGAATATATCGAGATGGTGGTGCGCTGGTGCAAGCAATACACGCGCATGCCGGTCATCACCAAGCTGACGCCGAACATCACCGACATACGCAAGCCGGCGCGGGCGGCGAAAGCCGGCGGCACGGACGCAGTGTCGCTGATCAACACCATCAATTCGATCACCGGCGTCGACCTCGACAGTTTCGCACCGCAGCCGACCATCGACGGCAAGGGCTCGCATGGCGGCTATTGCGGTCCGGCGGTGAAGCCGATCGCCATGAACATGGTGGCTGAGATCGCGCGCGACCCCGAAACGCATGGCCTGCCGATCTCGGGCATCGGCGGCATCACCACATGGCGCGACGCCGCCGAATTCATGGCGCTCGGCGCCGGCAACGTGCAGGTCTGCACGGCGGCGATGACCTACGGCTTCAAGATTGTGCAGGAGATGATCGCGGGGCTGGAGAACTGGATGGACGAGAAGGGCCATGCCTCGCTCTCCGACATCATCGGCCGCGCCACGCCCAATGTTACCGACTGGCAGTATCTCAACCTCAACTATGTCGCCAAGGCGCATATCGACCAGGATGCCTGCATCAAATGCGGCCGCTGCCACATCGCCTGCGAGGACACCTCGCATCAGGCGATCACCGCAATGGTGGACGGCAAGCGGCATTTCGAAGTGATCGAGGCCGAATGCGTCGGCTGCAACCTCTGCGTCAATGTCTGCCCGGTCGAAGGCTGCATCACCATGGAGCCTCTGGCCGCGGGCGCCATGGACGAGCGCACCGGCAAGCCGGTGTCGCCGATCTACGCCAACTGGACGACGCATCCGAACAACCCGATGGCCAAGGTGGCGGCGGAGTAGGAGCTTTCTTCCTTATTGGCTTGGCTCGATCGCCCTGTCTCCTGACGGGGTGATTTCTTGTGCGTACCACCGCATTTTGTGCGCATGGTCGTCAATTACCGATGCCGCCGCTGCCCCTCATCCGCCTGCCGCTGTCCAGCCGATAGATGGGTAACACTTTGAACCGGATACATGGGTTACAGTTTTCCCCCTGAGTTTGTGTCCGCCGCGGCGCCATCTGGTCGGGGTTGGATGGGGCTGCGGCGGACCAGTTTCTTGT